>NZ_JBHTLS010000081.1:0-8349 GCF_042678845.1 Sphingobium olei
CACCGGAAACGGCGACACCGCCATATCCGGCCTCCGGTTCCGCTTCGCTCCACCTCCGTCCGAATATGGCGGCGATGGGCTTAATCCACTAACAAACCAATCGGTCCACTCGGTGGGGGCAGATCAAGCTTGCGGTTGAGTATGATGAGATCGGCAAGCGCCGCCGCCTCGATAACGGCCTCAGCGGCGAAACCCGTCACATCGCTCCAGCTCCACACGACATCCTCGGACACCAGGCGGGCTTCAAGACTAGCCTTGTTGGCGGCTTCACGGTCGCGTTCGTCGCCAAGTAGCATGGCCGACCCGATACCGTCATAGTCGCCCGCGATACTCGGGACCATCGTGACATCGATGCAGGACAGGTGGCCGTTCAACGCCCGGGTCAGGTCGAGCGCCGCCTGCAGCCGGGCTTCCTGACCCTCATCGTCATGTATCAGTAAAAGGATGTTCTTCATCGTCACCTCCGTCTTGATGGGCGGAAGCTAGGACTGCAGAATCGCCGGCAATATGCGGGATATTACGGAGATGAATGGTGCGCGCAATGTCACCATTGGAGCTTGCGAACCGGCAGGTCTGATGCTCTCGTCAGTTAGTGGTTGTAAGCAAAGTCGTCTTCGAGTATCTGACAAGCTCTTTCGCGTGTTCCCCATCAGTGCTCCGCATCTCTGGCTTTTAATCGCGGTCAGATCGATATGCTTCACCACATCAAACGTTCATCAAGACCGATGTGGCTGCGTCGAGAAGATGTCGGACAATTGCTCAGCAATGGTGCAACATCGACCCGGTTTCGATAAAACGCTGATGCCAGGACAGGGCCTCGCCCGGCAGGGAGGGCGATTGCTGGCCGTAGGAGCCTTCGCGCGCGCGGCGGTAATAGTCCGCGAGCGCGGGCCGGTAGTCGGGATGCGCGCATTTCTCGATGATGAGGGCGGCGCGCTGTTTTGGGCTGAGACCCCGGAGATCGGCAAGCCCCTGTTCCGTGACGAGCACCTGAACATCCTGGCTGATATGATCGACATGGCTCGCCTGTGGCACGATCGCGGAAATCTTGCCGCCCTTCGCCGTGGAAGGCGTGACGAAGATCGAGACATAGGCGTTGCGCGCGAAGTCGCCCGACCCGCCAATGCCGTTCTGGATGCGCGATCCCATGACGTGGGTCGAATTGACGTTGCCGTAGATGTCGGCCTCGATCAGCCCGTTCATTGCCAGGCAGCCGAGCCGCCGGATCAGTTCAGGATGATTGCTGATTTCCTGTGGCCGCAGGATCATCTTGTCGCGATAGCGGCTCATGTCGGCATTCAGCCGCGTCGCGGCCTCCGGACTCAGCGAAAAGGCGGTGGCGGACGCCATGCGTAGCTTGCCCGAATCCAGCAGGTCGAGCATCCCGTCCTGGATGACTTCGGTATAAGAGGTCATATTCTCGAACGGGCCGGTGACCAGCCCGGAAAGCACGGCGTTGGCGATATTGCCCACGCCCGATTGCAGCGGAAGCAGCGACGCGGGCAAGCGGCCCTTGGCGACCTCGTGCCGGAAGAACTCGATCAGGTGGCCGGCAATGGCATTGGCGGCCGCATCGGGCGCGGCGAAGGGCAGGTTGCGGTCTGGCGCATCGGTCTCGACGATCGCGATGATCTTGTCCGGGTCACAGCGGAAATGGGTGTCACCGATACGGTCGTCTGGGCGGACCAGCGGGATCGGCACGCGGTGCGGGGGCAGGGCGGTGCCGTAATAAATGTCGTGCATCCCTTCCAGGGCCTGGTTCTGCCAGCGATTGACCTCCAGGATTACGCCTTGTGCGCGGTCGAGCCAGGTCTTGTTATTGCCGACCGAAGAGGATGGGATCAGCGATCCGTCCGCCCGGATGCCCGCCACTTCCACCACCGCGACGTCGAGCGGACCCAGAAAGCCCTGCCACGCCATCGGCGCGACCTGGCTCAGGTGCATGTCGAAATATTCCATCTCGCCGCGATTGATCTTGTCGCGCGCGATCGGATCGGAATTATAGGGCAGGCGGAACTCGATACCGTTTGCCTTGGCTAGCGCACCGTCGAGTTCGGGGCCGGTCGAGGCGCCCGTCCAGACCCGGCAACGAAAGCGTTCGCCCGCCCCGTGTGCCGCCTCGATCCACTTGGCCAGCGCCACGGGCACTGCCTTGGGATAGCCCGAACCGGTGAAGCCGCTCATGCCGATCGTCATGCCATCGGAAATCAGGCTGGCGGCCGCGTCCGCATCCATGATCCGGCTTGCCAGGCCGGCATTGGCGATACGATTTCCCTGCATTTCATTCTCCCATTTCCTGGCAGCCGCCCCGAACCCAGCGGGCCTTTCATTCTCATTTGGATAGAGCCATCCCGGAAGGGTGGCTTATTGTGGATGTGCCAGCGCATCCCGAAAGTCCGGGTGCGCAATGCCGATGAGCGCGCGCGCCCGTTCGCTGACGCTCTTGCCTTTAAGATCGACCCAGCCATATTCGGTGACAATGATGTGGGTATCGTTGCGCGGCGTCGTCACTGGCCCGGACAAAGCGGGGACGATGCGCGACACCGTGCCGCGGGCGGCCGTCGAATGGCAGGCGATGATGGACCGGCCGCCGCTCGACGCATAAGCGCCGCGAACGAAGTCCAATTGTCCGCCGGCGGCGCTGAACTGGCGCCCGTTCATGAACTCCGAATTGCACGCGCCTTCCAGGTCGACCTGCAGGGTGGCGTTGACAGAGACCATCCGGTGGTTGCGGGCGATTACCGCGGGGTCGTTCACATAATCGACCGGGTGGGCCTCCAGCAGGGGATTGCCGTCGATAAAGTCGTAGAGCGGCGCATCGCCCATCGCGAAGGTGAAGACCGAACGACCGGCATGCCGCTGCTTGCGGCTGTTATCCACGACCCCGAGGCGCATGAGCTCCGCCATGCCGGGGGTCATCAATTCGGTATGGATGCCCAGATGCCGATGGCCGCGCAGCGCCGAGCAGACCGCGTCGGGCAAAGCCCCGATACCCATCTGGAGACAGGCGCCGTCCTCGACCAGTCCCGCGATGATCTTTGCGATCGCGAGATCTTCTGCGCCGGGGGTCGCCTCCGGCAGCGCGAGCAAAGGCGCGGCATGCTCGACCAGCGCCGTCACCTGCGAGACATGGATCACACAATTGCCCTGGACCCGCGGCATGTGCGGATTGACCTCCAGAATGACGCGACGCGCAGATCGGGATACGGCAAGGGCGTAGTCGGTGTTGGTCCCGAAGCTGAAATTGCCGTCCTCATCCATCGGCGATACGGTGACGAGGAGCGTGTCGACGCCGATATGCTCCGTAAGCATGCGCGGCACCTGGCTGAACGCGACCGGGATCACCTCGACCAAAGGAACGTTCTCGCGAAGGCCGATCGCATCAAGAGCGCGTTCCACTCCGCTGTGGAACAGGCTGACGGGCCGGATGCGATCACGCAGTTCGTAACGCAGCACGGTCTCGCCGGCGATGGCGGTGGCGAGCATGTAATAGAGCGAAATGTCCGAGACTTCGCCCGCGCCGGCTCGCTGGGCCAATGCCTCCAGAAGCGCCGGGGGTTGGGAGACGCCGAGCCCCATCGCGACCTTCGAACCCGACGGGATCAGAGCCGCCGCCTGGCCGGGGGAAATGCGCTTGCTGGTGTAAAGGGACGCGAAGAGATCGCTCATGCCGCCAGTTCCCCAGCGGTCAGGGCATAAAGCGGGGCTGCGCCCGCCAGCGCGGCGGACTTCAGGCCTGTCGCTTCGGGCACGATCTGGTCGAGATGGAAGCGGGCTGCGGCGATCTTCGACTTGAGGAAGGCGGGATTGCCTTCGCCTTTGACCATCAGGGCCGCGGCAACCCCGGCTTGCCGGGCCATCAGCCAACCACAGGTCAGAGTCGCCAGCATGGTCAGGAACGGAGAGCTTCCGGCCAGGCGGTCGTTCACGCCCGCCTCGTTCAGCATCCATGCGGCGATCTGCTCGACGGCATCGGCCAGAGTGGCAAGCGTGATCTCCTCACTGATTTCCGCACGGATGTCGGCAACCAGCGCCCGCAGCGCCGCGCCGCCATCACCGGTCAGCTTGCGCCCAACCAGATCAGCGGCCTGGATACCGTTCGTGCCTTCATAGATAGGGGTGATGCGGGCATCGCGGTAATGCTGGGCGGCGCCGGTCTCCTCGATGAAGCCCATGCCGCCATGCACCTGCACGCCGAGCGACGCGACCTCGCAGCCGATGTCGGTGCCATGCGCCTTGACGAGCGGCGTCACCAGATCGACCCGCGCCTTGGCCGCCGCGTCGCCCATATGGGCGCGGTCGACCTGACCGGCCGCATAGTAGAGCAGCGCACGCGCGGCCTGGGTCTGCGCTTTCATCCGCAGGAGCATCCGGCGCACATCGGGATGCTCGATGATGGCGACGGAAGCCTTGCCCGAACTGCCGTCGGCGCTGGGCGACTGGATACGGTCGCGGGCATAGGCGATCGCCAACTGGGTCGCGCGCTCGGCCACCTGTACGCCCTGATTGCCGACATTGATCCGCGCATTGTTCATCATCGTGAACATCGCCCTGATCCCGGTGCCTTCGGGGCCGACCAGTTCGCCGACACAATCGTTATTGTCGCCATAGGACATGACACAGGTGGGAGATGCGTGGATGCCCAGCTTATGTTCGATGGACACACAATGGACGTCGTTCAGCACGCCGGGTTCGCCAGCTTCGTCCAGTCGGTATTTGGGGACGAGGAACAGCGAAAGGCCTTTGGTTCCCTGCGGTGCGCCGGGTGTGCGGGCCAGCACTAGATGGACGATATTGTCGGCCAGGTCATGTTCGCCGAAGGTGATGAAGATCTTCTGCCCTTTGACTCGCCAGGTGCCGTCCGGTGCCTGCGTGGCGGTGGTGCGTATCGCGCCCACGTCCGAACCGGCCTGGGGTTCGGTCAGGTTCATGGTCCCGGGCCACTCTCCCGTGATCAGCCTGGGCAGCCAGGTGGCCTGCTGCTGCGGGTTGCCATGGGCGACCAGCGATTCGATCGCGCCGGGGGTCAGCATGTTGACCAGGGAGAAACCCATATTGGCCGTGCCCAGGTCCTCCATGACCACCGTCGCCAGCGAAAAGGGTAGCCCCTGTCCGCCGAACGCCACCGGGCCTGCGAGCGTGCCCCAGCCATTGTCCACAAAGGCCCGATAGGCTGCCCGGAAGCCCTCCGGCATGGTGACGACACCATTGTCCCATCGCGCTCCGACCGTGTCCCCTGAACGCAGCAGGGGCGCATACTCCCCCTCGGCGAAGGCAGCAGCGCCCTCCACGATGGCATCGACCATGTCTTCACTGGCTGCTGAAAAACGCGGATCGGCGCCGATCTCGCCAATCCGCGCGATGTGGGTAAGCACAAAGCGCTGTTCATCAACGGGAGCCGAGTAGGTCATGAAATCCTCTTCCAGATATAGGCTTCAAGGTTCCTCTTTCGAGGCGGTGTCTTCCTAGATATTGATGTCGTGCTGCGGATTTCAGTTGGCTTCACCCCTCCGGCTACTCCAGGTCGGATGGCTCACTCATCCTGTTTTCGAGAATCCTGAAAATGCGCTGGGCCGCCTCGATGTCTTCGTCGGGAACGCCCGCCAGCAGCGTGCGGCGCTGCCGCGCGAACCGGGCTTCGACATCCGCTGCAACCCGCCGCCCCGCGATGGTCAGATACAGATTCCTGGCACGCCGGTCGGCCGCATCTTCGACCCTCTCCACGAGGCCCAGCGCACATAGCCTGTCCAGTTGCCGAACGAGGGCAGGACCTTCCACGCCCAAAGCTTGCGCCAGACTTCCCTGGCGCGTTCCCTCTCCCATGCGGCTCAATATTGCGAGGGGGATAGCGCTCGAACCCGACAATCCCAGGTCATCGACAACCTTGTCGAGTTGCCGGGAGTAATGGCGCCCCAACAATATCAGTCCGGTCGTCAACTGCTGCTCGCTCAGGGTGCGCTTGGCTGCCATGTCAGATTGATAACGTGATAATTATTAACCTGCAATCTATTGTCACGCAGGAATTTTGCCCAGCCGAGCCGTGCTATCTCTTCAATACGAAGGATACTCGTTGTCCGGTTGACCCGAGCAACCGGATCAATCGTGCGGCGCCTGTTCATGCTGTCAGATCGAGAACGACGCGGCCCTCGATCTGACCTTTGTGCATGCGCTCGAACACGGT
Organism: Sphingobium olei; assembly: GCF_042678845.1. Taxonomy (NCBI): domain Bacteria; kingdom Pseudomonadati; phylum Pseudomonadota; class Alphaproteobacteria; order Sphingomonadales; family Sphingobiaceae; genus Sphingobium; species Sphingobium olei. The sequence goes on from NZ_JBHTLS010000081.1 coordinate 6,182, forward strand.
GTTGATGTCCGACAAGCCTGCCGTCTCCACCGTCGCTCGAACCTTGCCCTGCGCTGCAAAATCGATCGATTCCTGCAGGTCGAGGCGCGTTCCCACGATCGAGCCACGCACGGTGATGCCGTTCAGCACCATGCCGAAGATGTTGAGCGGGAAATCTCCGGGCGGCAGCCCGTTGAGCGCGACTGTGCCGCCGCGGGCGACGACGCCAACGGCCTGCGCGAAGGCCTTCTCGCTGACTGCTGTCACGAGGACGCCGTTCACGCCCCCGCCGGTTTCGCGCTTGATGACCTCAGCCGGGTCTTCGTTGCGGGCATTGACGGTGATGGTCGCGCCAAGTCGCCGGGCAAGATCGAGCTTGGCGTCATCGATGTCGATCGCCGCCACATTGAGCCCCATCGCCTTGGCATATTGCACGGCCATGTGGCCCAGCCCACCGATGCCGCTGATCGCGACATAGTCGCCGGGCTTGGTATCGGTCATCTTCAGCCCCTTGTAGACCGTGACGCCGGCGCACAGGATCGGGGCGATCTCGATGAAGCTGATGTTGGCGGGCAGATGGCCGACATAATTTGGGTCGGCGACGACATAGTCGGCAAAGCCGCCATTGACGGAATAGCCGGTATTGAGCTGGGTTTCGCACAGCGTCTCCCAGCCGCCGAGGCAGTGGACGCAATGACCGCACGCACTGTAGAGCCAGGGGACGCCCACCCGGTCGCCCTCCTTGATATGGGTCACGCCCGCGCCAACCTGCGATACGAAGCCCACGCCCTCATGGCCGGGGATGAAGGGCGGATTGGGCTTTACGGGCCAATCGCCTTCGGCGGCGTGGAGATCGGTATGGCAGACGCCCGAGGCCTGGATGGCGACCTGTATCTGGCCGGGACCTGCTTGGGGTACGGGCACTTCGTCGATAGTCAGCGGCGCGCCGAACTGGCGGACGACCGCGGCCTTCATGGTCTTAGGCATTGGGTGTTCCTTTCGGAGGGAATGGCCTCGCCTCAAGCGGCGAGGGCAAAATTATCAGTGGCCGAGAATGAGCGGCAGCTTGCTGGTGCTCAGCATTCGGCGTGTCACGCCCCCGAACAGGGCTTCGACGAGCCGGTTGTGGCTGAATGCACCCATGAGGCAGTAACTTGCCTCCCATGTGGCGGATTCCTCCGCGATGATATCGTCGGCATGCCGGTGCTTGCCGGCGACGCGCCTGATCGTGGCATGGACGTCGTGGCGTGAAAGATAGGCGGCCGCCTCTTCGGCGGGGACTCCTTCGCCTCCATCATCGATCGTCAAGAGCATGACCGCCGCGGCGAGCTTGAGGAGGGGTATGCAGGTCCGCATCGTGGCCGTCACCGGATCCGAGCCGTCCCAAGCGATCAGTGCGCGGCCTGTGACGTCGAGGCTTCGGACATCGTCGGGCACAGCGACCACCGGTGTCCCGGAGCGAACGGCGATCGATGCGGTGACGCCGCGCATGTCCGGCTCTGGAAAGACATCGAGCTTGCGATTGACGACGATGAGGTCGGCAAGTCCGGCCGCACGGGTAACGCATTCTGCGAGACCGCCGCTGCTCTCGATCCAGTTCCATTGCACGCCTTCATGGGCCAGCCTCGCCTCGAGCGTCACGCGATTGGCGGCTTCCCGCTCCCGCTCGTCCGCCATCAGCATCGCGGTTGCGGCGCCGCCCGAATAATCGCCAGCGATCACTTGCACCTGCGCGACGTCGAGACAGGTCAGATGGCCTTGCAAGCGCGCGGGTGATGTCGAGCGCGGTCTGGAACCGTGCCTCCTGTCCCGCGTCGTCGTGCACGAGGAGCAATATGTTCTTCAATTCCCGTCTCCATCCACGCGGCATCCGCGTTTCATTGATACGGCTATGCGGGTTCGATTGACCCTGTAATTAGTAAGTCTACGCATCCTCTATTCAGAGGAAGTCGTCATAGACCACATGGAGATCCGTTCGGGAGACAGCACATGCTGAGACTTTGCCACGAATCTCGCCCGGTCGCGGCAAGCGGTCTAGAAGGTCGGTCAAGACGAGGGTCAGTGAGGTGGTCCCGCCTTTTTGGACAGTTTGGCGGCGAAGTTAAGCTCATCCCTGTTGTGATTATGCCGCCAGTTTGGTCATCAGATCATGGGGGGCATGCCCCTCATGATCTGTTTTGTCGATCCGC
>NZ_JBHTLS010000082.1:0-8353 GCF_042678845.1 Sphingobium olei
GAAATCGACGCTTGGCAAAGGACTTCGAGCGAACCATCAAATCCGCAACTGCACTTCTATATGCAGCTGCCGCCGTCGTCCTCATCAGGCGCATCGCTCGTTACGCATGAGATTCAAGACAGGCTCTGAGGCGCTCGCCTTCCATTTCGATGCCGGCAGTGATTGCCTTTTTCGTAGCGGTCGCAAGCGGCCTTGCTCTTAGACGGCGACATAGCTGGGTGGGGCTAGTGCTTCATATCTTTGGACAGATCGTTATCTGGCTGTCGATCTTTTGTTTATCGCTCGCGATCGCCCTTTATACAGCCGGCTAGGGCGACGCTGGACTGACGTTGGCGGTGTTATAGGTTAGCAACTGCCCACGCGCCGACCGAACTACCTTATCACAGCCGCGCTTTCTCAGCGTCTTCCTCTGCGTATTGGCGGGATCATAGCTTACGAGCTGCTTGGCAGCGTTATTTCCTTCCCCGACGCCCGGCACGTTCGTAAGCTCTAAGGCGTCCGGCCACCATGTCGCCAGAAAAGGGATCGCATGTTCAACCTGATAATGCGGTGGTTCGACTGGGCCGGTGGCGTCGGGACGATGCCCCTCGTGCGAATGTTCGAATACACTGAGGATCACGTCGCCGATCAGTTTCTCCAGGAACGACTTCCTTTGCTCGACCGGCTCACTCGTCTGCCGTGCCTCTTCATGGGCGAGGGCACCGGCGAGGAGGTTTGTCACGTCGGTACGATCACCCGCGCGCGCGTTGCCAATGGCGACGTCCATTTCGAGTTTGTCCTTGACCGGGAGGTGCCGCCTCTCACCAATGCGACCGTCTTTGCCGGCCGCGGCCAGCTCGATATGCCGCACGACTTCGAGTTCTCTCGCAACCACTGGGCAGTGAAGGATATCGACCTATACCGCTTTCTGATGCGTAACGTCCGGCCTGGGCGGCAGCGACCGAGCGTGTTCCAGCTCTCCGATCATGAGAATATCGAGCCCCAACTGGCCTCCGCGATGATGCCATTCGATGCCGCCTTCACACCGGTTTACGATAGCATTCGCGAAGCCGCCGAAGCCGCTGGCCTGCGATGTCGACGAGCCGATGATATTTGGGAGAACCCCGCCATCATCCAGGACGTCGTGTCGCTGATCGATCGGTCCCGGGTGGTCATCTGCGACTGCACTGGGCGCAATCCGAACGTCTTCTACGAGGCGGGCATCGCGCACACCCTCGGCCGTGAGGTGATCCTCATCACTCAGAGCGGTCAAGACATTCCTTTCGATCTACGCCACCTGCGCTACATTCCTTATCTGAATAATGGAGAGGGCCGCGCCAGTCTCTCGGCGGCGATCCGTGGCCGACTCCAAACGATCATCGGGCACTAGCTTGTAGCGTCCTACCGCCGGAGCGCCGCGAACCGGGATCGTAGGGCTCCCTCAAGTGTCTGCCGTCCCTCGCCGTTATTAAGGTACGGCTGATATCGATGGTGTTGCAGGTCAAAGGGGATGTCGGCCGCGGATTGAGTGATCGGCACAACATGTTTCCTAAGCGTATGAGCAATCCCGGCTTCGTAGAAGACGTTCGGATTGCGACCGGTGAAATCGCACACCACGATGTGCGCCTTGAAGATCAGCGAGAAAACGTCTTGAATCACTGCTGAGTGCAGCCAGATGTCCTTGGCGCGCAGCGTCCGGTAGCTGGCCGCGGCGGCCGCGCGCGTGATCGTCTCGAACACAGGTTCGAACTCGGGCGCGAAGGGGGTCATCACCGCGATAAGGTCTGGCTCGACGCTACCCTCCGGTACCTCGAAAACGCTTGGTGTGAAGATGATGGTGCGACCCTGACCAGCGCTCGTGGAGATGAGCTCGCCGTCGTCGCCGTAGCGATCGCGAATGAAGCGGGCGACGATCTGCAGGTTGCGCGGATCCCGTTCGACGATCGAAAAGAAGACCCCATGAGCGTTACCGGAATAGTCCGGATCGTTGAAGCTGAGGCTTCGCAGCAAGCGATCGTGCCCCCTAATCGCATCGAGCGCACCGGTGTGGACGCCAAGCTCCTGCCAGTCCCCGGCATTGAAATTGGCGACGGCGAGTCTGGCGAGCCGGATAAGCCATTGACGATCATTCTCGCTCAAAGGTGACTGGAGCACTGAACGATTTCCTTCTTTGCTTGATGCGCGGTCGCCTGGCTCATTATTCCGCCGTTGACGTTGGCCGGGGCGCAGCACCGGGCAGGATGCGCTGATGGTAGGTCTCCGAGACGAAGTCGATGAACGCGACCGCGGCGGCAACCGCTAGCCGGGCGTGACGCGGCTCGAGGCCGCGGTGCTTGCCATCGCGGCCGTGCCCGGAGCCGTAGAGACCGCGGATCTCGGCAAGATACTGGGTGATCGTCGTCAGGTTGCGCAGCAGCAGCCGGATCGCCTCGGCGCCCTTCGCCTCGTCGGAGATGCCCTCGGGCACGAGCTTCAACTCCTTGGTGAGCAGCTTGGTGAGCTCGGGCAGCGTCGCCGTCTTCGGGAAGGTGACCGACTGGCGGGTCAGGATCGACTTGCAACAGGTCTCGACCAGGTCCTTGGCGGTGCCGATCGCCAGCGCCGGATCGGCCTCGACGGAAACTTCGAGGCGCTCGATTTCTTTTTGCATCCAGCCGGCGTCGAGAGCATCGGCAACGGTTCGCGCGCGGGATACCGACCGGCCGCCGGAGATGCCGGCACGCCGGGCAACAAAGCGGGGACGCCCGGCAATCCACTCTTCCTCGACCAGCTCCCACCCATCCTGGCGAAGCTGGTCGTTGTACTGCGCGACGAGCCTAATTGCCTCGTCCTTGTCGGGCCGGACGACGGGGTGGACGGTCTCGCAGAGGAAGCGCAGGAAGGTGTCGTCAGGGCCGTTCGCGAGCCCGAAGCGTGCGTCGTCATAGACCCAGTCGTCACCCCAATCGAAATTGTTGACGCGGTGCTGATAGATGTCGCCAGCGGCATCCTTGTAGCGTGAGTCGTATGAGGGAAGCGCGTCGAGCGCATAGATGCGCGCGAGAAAATCGACCTCGTCGAGCTTGCCGCTCCAGCCCACCGAGTCGATGCGCAGTCCATCTATGATGTTTTGGCGAGTCTGCCGCCGGATCCGCGCGTTGGGCCGCGCCAGTGCGCCAGGATCAGCCAGTCGCGGGACGATCTTGGCGCTGTACCAATCCTCGGTAAATGGTTCGAGCACCGCCTTCAGTCGCTGGGTTATTTGATCCTCGATCCCGTCTTTCGCCCCGCCGAGCAGAGCATAGTCGGCGGGCTCGACCGACAGGTAGACCGTCCACTGCTCGGTACCGCCGTTCCAATTGTCGTACCCGGTGCGCTCCACCCGGGGCGTCGCGCCGCGCAGCAGTTCGGCCGCCTGCTGCATCCGCTCCGCCGTAAGCAGCTCCTCGACTGTCGCGAGATAGCGCGACGGCTGTTCCAACAGATCCTGCATCCAAGCGCTCTCCAGCCTATCATGTCGTCCGCTCAGCGGATCGCCACCACTTTCGCGCCGACGTCTGTGGCCACATCCTTCCACGCGCGGTCCGCGGTATAGGCCGGCACGCCAAGCCGCTTTGCGAGCGCCAGGCAGAAGCGGTCGCCGAGCGACAGCCCGGCCGCGCTGGTCGCAGCGCGCAGCGCGCCCGCCTCCCAGCCCAGCGCCTCGTCCGCGGGCACGACGGTGTAGGGCAAGGCACCCAGCATCGCCCTGATATCCTCGAGCGGAGCGCCGAGGTGAACGAAATGGCTCACAACCTCGGCCTGATTGAACACCCCCACTGCCGCCTCACTCACCACGCCGGCGACCTTACTTCCTCCGCGCTCCCCCTTCAGCAGGGCCAGGATGGCGGAGGCATCGAGAACAGCCTCCGTCACTCGCCGCTGTCCGTCCGGCGGCTTGCGAGGAAAGCATCCACGGAGGCGTCCGGATGGCCGGCATATTTCTTGGCGATCGCCTGCGCCCGCGCCACCGCCTGATGAACGGTTCTGAGCACCACCCCATCCTCGGTTTCCTCCAGCAGCACCGCGCCGCCGCCCTCGAGGCCCAGGCGCTTGCGGATGCTTGCGGGCAGGCTCATGCGCCCGTTCGGGGTGATGTTCACTTGCACTGTCATGAGTCCCATCGCTCCGTATGTGGTAAGCGGTAGTCGCTTTACCACATCTTCCAGTTTGGGACCAGCATCGCCGGTCGCGTCGCAACCAGCACGACATGACATGTGCAGTAATTAGCGATAAACTTGATTCCCGCGAAAAGATGTTGGCGGTTTCGGGAGCACTTGTCGGTTCTCCTGAAAGGGTGGACTCGCGGCTAGATTGCCGCTTAGCGACGACGTGCACCTGAAACAGTGGACATTGTTCCCGAAACAGCGGACGATCGCCCAGCTGGGACCACCCGAGGCGTCGTGCCATGCGAACCGCGGACCTGAGGACGGCGAGCGACGCCGACTGGGCGGAGGCGCATCGCCGCGAGAAGATCATTCGCCCGCTCGCCTCGATGACGCGCGTGCCCGGCGATGTGGCCGCCCAAGCCATGGTCCAGCTGGAACTCGGCCGCGCTCGCTTCCACAAGCTCCTGCAACTCTACCGAGCCACGCCCGCTGCGGCGTCACTGCTGCCGCGACCGCGAGGAAGGGAGAAGGGGGAGCAGCGGCTCTCGGCCGCGGCTGAGCATCTTATCGCTCGCGGCATCGCTGATTTCTACCTCACGCTCGAGAAGCCCAGCGTTCAGGCGCTCCGCCGCTGGCTGCGACACGAAGGAACGAAGATCGGGGTCAAGGTGCCCAGCACCAAGGCGATCCAGGCCCGGTTGGACCGGCTCGCTCCCCAGCTCGTTACGGCCCGCAGACAGGGTGCCAAGGCAGCCGCTGACAAGTGGGAGCCAACGCGAGGCGTGCTCGAGGCGGACTACGCGCTTGAGCTCGTCCAGTCGGACCACACGCTGGTCGACGTGATCGTTGTCGACGACCTGTACCGCAAGCCTATCGGCCGGCCTTGGCTCACGCTGATGATCGACTTGGCGAGCCGAACCGTGCCCGGCTTCCACCTCGACATGCTGGCGCCGTCCGCTGTTTCGGTCGGTATGTGCATGCGGCACGCCGTTCTCCCCAAGCGGGACTGGCTGGCCGAGCGGAGCATGAAGGCACCGTGGGACAGCCAGGGGCTCATGGATCGGCTGCACCTCGACAACGCGCGCGAGCACCGCTCAGACGCGCTGAAGCGCGGCTGCCGAGCTCATTCGATTGCGCTCGAATATCGGCCGGTGCGTCGGCCGCACTTCGGCGGTCACATCGAGCGGCTGATTGGCACGATGATGGGGGCCGTCCACCTCCTACCCGGAACGACCTTCTCTAACGTCGCCGAGCGTGGCGACTACGATGCGGAAGGTGAGGCGTGTATGACGCTGAGCGAGCTGGAAGTCTGGCTCGCCGCGCAGATCATCGGCCCATATCATGCGGAGCGGCACCGCGGGATCGGCATTCCGCCCGCCCTTGCTTGGGCCGAGGGGGTGGAACGACGCCCGGAGCTGGTCCGCCTTCCGGCCGACGATGCCGCGTTCCTGTTCGACTTTCTACCCTGCGAGCTGCGCGCCGTGACACCACACGGCATCGAGCTGTTCCGCACTCACTATTGGGATGATGCGCTATCCTGCTGGTACACGCGGCCGGGGCAGACGATGCCGGTGCGTTGGGATCCCCGCGACCTTTCGCGCGTCTGGCTCGAGCTACCACACGGCGAGCACCTCGAGGTGCCCTACCGCGATCTGCGGCGTCCCGCGATCACCCGCTGGGAACAGAAGGAGGCGGTTCGCACTTTGCGGGAGCGCGGCCAGCAGGCTGTCGACGAGACGATGATCTTCCAGGCTGTGGAGACCCAGCGATTGATCGTCGCGGAAGCGGCGCACAAGACCAAATCCGCGCGGTTCGCGCTTCAGCGGACCAAAGCGGCACTGCGCGACGCCCGTCGGGCGAGGGGTGGCAGCAAGCTCCGGCTTGAGCAGGTAACCCCTGCCGTTGGCTTATCTGCGGTAGAGGAGAGGACGGGCGGCGATCAGCCGGGGCTTCCTTATCTTGTCGAGGATATGCCCCAATGAGCGACCTCTCCCATCTCGCCGATGGTTATCGCGAGCGCGCGCGTTGGCCCGACGCCGACCGGATCGCCTGGATCCGCAAGGACCGGTGGCTCGGCTTCCCGAAGGCGGAAGCGGTGCGCAAGACGTTGGACGCGATGCTGCGCTATCCGCCGCGCACGCGCATGCCGTGCCTGCTGATCTACGGCCAAACCGGCATGGGCAAGTCGCGCATCGTGGAGCGCTTTGAGGCAGAGAACCCGCGCGGGTTCAACGAGGCTATCGGCGTGGCGACGATACCGGTCGTCGCCGTCCAGCTTCCACCGCAGCCGACCGACGGCGAGTTCTACGGCGAGGTGCTCGAGAAGCTCGGCGCCGGCTTCGCCGCGCGGGGGGACACGCAGCGTGCGCGCCTCCTGACTCGCCGGCTGATGGGGCAGGTGGGTGCTCGCATGCTGATCCTGGATGAGATCAACCACATGCTGGCCTGCACGCCGCGCCAGCAGCGCATCTTCCTCAACACGATCCGCTACCTCGCGAACGACCTGCAGATCCCGCTCGTCTGCACTGGCAACCACGAGGCGCAGGCGGCGCTGCTCACCGACGCGGCGCTCGCCGAGCGGTTCGACGCGGTCGAGATGGCTCGGTGGCAGAACGACGAAGCGTTCCGCCTGTTGATGGTCACGCTAGCTGCGATCCTGCCGCTTCGGAGACCTTCACAGCTGGAAGAGGAGCGTTGCCGCACGTCGGTACTCGATCTCTCCGACGGCAATACCGGGCGCATCTTCCGCCTCGTCGAGACGTTGGCTGTTCGTGCGATCGAGAACGGCAGCGAATGCATCGAGGCCAGAGACCTCGATGCCGACGACCTCGTGCTGCCCTCGGTCAGCATGAAGGTGATTGCCCAGCGCCGGGGGCGGGCGCGGGCCAGGGAAACGGTCTGAGCCGTGCCGGGCGCGCTGCCGATCGCGCCACGGCCTCATTCTGACGAGCTTATCTCCTCCTGGCTGGCGCGCATCGCCGCTTGTTACGAGATGTCCATCACTGAGTTGCGGCAGGAGCTATCCCCGGGCAGTGCAGGCACCAAGGTCAGAGCGGACGTAGGATGGAAGGGGTCGGAGGCGAAATCCGCGGCGCAACGGCTCCGTGTTGATCAGAATGCGATCATGCGCCTCAACCTGAAGCGCCGCTGGCCGTGGCTGGTGACCGCCTGGTTGCCACGAACCGACGGAAAAGGGCGAGCGCGAGGCGAGCTCGATCTCGCCTGGTGCCATGTCTGCCTTGCTGAGGGCCACGCCACAGGTGGCACCTACCTCGATGCCGAAGCGGCGCTCCCGCTCATCTTCTGTCACCGGCACGGCACCTGGCGGCAGGACTTCTGCCGCCGCTGTCAGCCCCACCAGGAGCCCCGCTTCAGCTGGCGGAGCCGGATCGAGTTCACCTGCACCGACTGCGGCGTACCTCTCAGAACGAACCATTGGAGCGGCCCGAGACCCGCGTCCGACTGTCGGTCGGAGGAGGTGTCCGCCGCCTTAAGCCTGCTGTTCGCCTTCGATGGCGAGTTGCGGAAGGCGCTGCTCGGCAGGTCTGCGTCGCTGACCGGGGTAGGGCAGGTCTCGGCTCGGCAGTTCCTCGCCGTGTTGGACGGGCTCACGCGAGCTTTTCTCGCACCCGACATCAACCGCACCAGCCGCATAAACCTGTTCAACAGCCCGCTGGTACCAAACCTGCCCAATCACGAGCCACAAACCTGGGAAGAGCAGCCCTTTCACGAGCTGTCGCCTGCATATCGTGCTCACGTCTCATGCGCTGTCATCGCACTGCTGTCGGATGAGCCGGTCAGCCGCCTGATGTCGGGCGTGAGGCTCGCTTACGAACGGCATTCGCTCGAATGGCTGCTCGCCAGCACGCCCAGATGGGTCCAGGCGACGCTGGTCCGCGAAAGCACCCGCTGGCCGGCACCGCTCCGCGGGCGCGTCGTGGCGCATCATCGGCGGACGGGTCTGGACGTCGACGACATTCTGGAGCAGTTTGGCGCGTGGCTTGACGAGCGGGAGCAGCGCTTGCGCGAACGAACGTCGCTGATCGGGTAAGGGCGCAACAAGCCCCTAAACAGCTGATCGACAGAGCAAATCTGCCAGTCCGATAACATTGATTATGTAAATACCGATACCATAACTGTCCATGTAAACTGTGTCCAGTGTGATGGCGAAAGGCTTGCAGTCACGGGGGTCTTTCAACAGTATCAGCGACCGTGTCCACTCCGTTCGCTACGACGCCCTGGCAGGC
>NZ_JBHTLS010000083.1:0-9241 GCF_042678845.1 Sphingobium olei
GCGGCTATGATGCGCGCGGGCGGTCGGGTTCCACATGATGGTTTCCAAAGTTGGTGTCGCAACCCCTCGGAATCATATCGAAACTCGGCCGTCCACCGTTACGTCAGCGTTCTGACACAGCCTCTGACTTGCTTCTGCTGGAGAGCACCAGTGTCTGATAGGGAAAGTCACCCGTCACCGTTACAGCGGCCAGTAAAGTCATCCACATCATGCGCCGTTCTCTGCGGAGTTGGTGATAATGGCTTTTGCTAATGGCAAATAATTTGTGATCCTTGAACGGCTAGCGCTGGTGAACGGATAACTAGCAGTTTTCGGCGGGCAACGGCAGCCGCTGCCTGACGGAAATCGCATGGTAGGCGACGGCTTTCGCCTGATTTTCGAGCATCGCGTCAGGAACGGCGAAGATGGGTGAGTGGCGGACTTGCTGGTTCCAGGGAGATATTCGGCGACAGTTGCCGCCCGGCGGCGTAAAATGATTATGCAGCAATAGGCTAATTGCTGGCATTGATGATTTAAGAGGTTGCTTACCGTCTAATGATAAAGATCATCTTGTTTTTATGCTAGCGCAGCATGTCGAGAAGGGAAAGCATGACTATTCTCAAAAAGGGGATTGTGGGGCTGGTCGTCCTTTATTTTCTGATTTTTTCGCTGGTCATGTCTCATAAGCCAGCGGCTTGGAGGGAACTTGGATACAAATTCCCAACAGCGTTTTTAATAATCCCGCTATATGCGCCGATGATAGTGCGCTCATATTTGAAGCTGTTGCTTCACGATCCATGGCCATGGACCAGCCCTGACGGCACGGTCGGCCTGAGCGAAGTGATCCGCACTAATGGGAAAAAAGAAACATGTTCGGTAGGAGGGACATTGATCGATTGCAGCAGCGTATCGTTCAACATATTTCATGGATTTTCACCGTTCGGGACGAATTATAATATTAGCGAGAATGGCTATGAGACAGCCGTTAGAAACGCAATGGTCCCGAATTCTCCCACCTTTCCGCTAATCAAAATAGGCCGCTATATATGCCTCCACAACGGATATGCTGGATTGTTCAGCGCTCCTACTTATGTGAGATTGTTTCGACGCGGCGGAGCTATTTACTGGCAGAATCTTGATAACAGTAGGATATTGAGGATCCGTTTTACTCAGTAGTAAAAAGTCTAGTTTTACCTATTTTTGTCTGCATTTAAGCATCACAGGTTCCCACATAGATGTCCGCGTCTGGTCGATCGGCGACAGGCCGCTTTGCAGTGGCGGCAACCACACGGCAGGCGACATGACGGCTACCGCCTGATTGTCGGTCATTCGTTCGGGAACGGCGAGGACGGGGTGGACAGCGGAATGTCAGCTTTCCGGACAAAAGGCGCTAATCAGGCCGTAAACCCATAAACGTGCGGTGAGCGGATGGCACCATTGCATTCGCAGGATTGGCGCTGCACCATGCTGATGTGGTTGAGATTGTGCGCCTCGCTTCCGAAGCCGAACGTCCTTCGTTGTCGGACAATGAGCCGTGGCTCTTCGTTGAGGAGACGGACGGCCTTTTTTTCGGCAGCGGTAGTGCCTTCAACGCGGCTGGCGAGTGGGTAGGCTACGGATCGCTTTCCGAGCACGATGTCGATCTTCCCCTAGCGGTCGAGGCGGCCTGCGAGTGGGCGAAGCGCTATGGCGTTCCGACGATCTGGGTCTTCGCCTCGGAATAGCTTTGGCTGTTTGCAGCGGATGTGATTCAGCATCGGCATGAGCCGATATCATCTGATCGATTTCGAGTGGCGCACAATCGAACCACTTTTGCCCAACAAGCCCCGAGGCGTTCCGCGCTTCGATGACCGGCGAGTGCTGAACGGCATCTTCTGGGTCGATTTTGCTTGGTCAGCTTTCCCGCCCAAAATCGGACAGGCGGCTGTCAGGGCCGGTAGGCCCGAACCGGGCGGTCGAACGGCGATCGAGGGGTGGATTCCTGCCTGACCGCTTCTGGGCGCTGAAGTTGGGGAAGCGGCCTTTCAGGGGCCACACTACTTCGGCTGCAACGCGCCGCCATCGCGGACCTTCAGCTAGACTCTGCCATCACTACGTTTCGGCTCGTACTTGGTGACCCTTACGGCGCGGCATCATTATTCGGGTTCGGAGCGGCTTCGACAAACTCCACGGCACGCGATCATGTGATCGGTCATGAATTGCCCTCCAAGTATGATTCTCGGTGGACCGTGGCATTCACGGGTTCTGGCATCTTGGAGGCTGCTGGCGGAGGCTTAATCACCACCGCACCAAGTCACCCGATCAAACCTGCGACACTTGTGTCCACGAAATACTCACGTCATGATTGAGATGGGCAAAAATGGGGGGGTGTATATTATGGCTGTACAGGCAGAGGGCTTCGCATTCGACGAGAATGCAAGTCTCGACGACAATTTATCCGCGTTCGGAGACTATATCGACCAGATGGATGCCGCGCTGGGAGTGGAAATGCGACAGCAATTTCCGGCGCTTCTCGAGGGAAAATACAAGGCGGATGAAGTCTGGGATCGGTTGTTCGAGATTTGCGCCGCCCCGCCCGCCGAGGTCAAAAACACAAGCGAGGTGGAGGTTGCGGTTACGCCCGCCAATACGGCCACCGCCCAACCATTGGCCGCGCCCCTGCCGCCTGTGACCGGCTGGTTACTTGAGGGCGTTTTGATCGAGGGATTTAGGGGCGTGAACAATGAGGGGCACCCCCTCGAGCTTAAGCTGCAACCCGCCAAGGTTAGCAGCATCTCGGCGGTGAACGGTGTTGGCAAGACATCCGTTTACGACGCGGTGCGTTATGCGATCACCGGAAAACTACCCTGGCTGGATGAACTCCCCGCCGCCGAGCGGGACAAAGACTACTATCAGAATCGATTTCACTCGACCGGTCAGTCCACCATAAAGCTCCGGCTTGTCGCCGAGCCCGGCGGAGAAAAATGCGAGATCACCGTCAGCCGAAACACGCTCGGCCTTCGCTCGGTCGCCGCCACCGCGCCGTGGGACGCCAGCGCGATACTGACTGCGCTCAACCGCGAGTTCGTATTCCTTGATGGACCGACTTTTCAGAAGTTCATCGCCGCGCCCCCACTCGTTCGGGGGCGCACCTTTTCCGGCCTGCTGGGGCTTTCCGCATATAGCGATCTTCGTCAGGCCCTCGCAGGTCTGGTGAACACGCGCGCGTTCAACAATCACTTCGGCACAACCGCCCACGCGCAGAACAAGACGCGCGAAGAACGAACCGCCGGTGAACTGTCGTCAGCTATCGCTAAGGACTACGAGATTCTTGTCGGGGCGGCTATTGGCGAGATGGATGCGACGGCGGCGAAGGAGAAGTGCCAGGACGCGCTGGCCCAGATCGCGCCCCTGAAACCCGTCTGCGAAGGAAAGGCGTTCGTCGCCATCGACATCGACGCCTGCATAGAGGCGATCAAGGATGCCGAGGGCGGGCCGAAACGAGAACGCCTTGGCGCGTGCATTCGGGAGCGTGGCGACCTCGCGAAGGTCAATCATGGGGCGCCCACGGCGGAGCGGGCCGCGCAATTGGCAGCCCGTGCCGGCGAGCGCGAGGAAGCGCTGGAAAAGACCGCCGGCGATCTCATGCTCGAGCTTTACCAGGCGGGCAAAAAGGTCGTCGAAGCCGAACAATGGGAGGATCCCCACCTCTGTCCGCTCTGCGATGGAACGGGCGCGCATAGCCTTCGGGACCATCTCGCCTCCAGGCTCTCCGAATTCGAGGCCTTGGACAAAGCCACCGCCGCACTGGCGGCGGAATGGAACGAGGCCGGCTGGACAGAACTCCTGCAACTTGAGGCCATTGTCGAGGACACTCCATCGAAGCGGCTTCTCACCGTGAGGCAAGCCCGTGCCTCGGCGGGTTCGATCTCCAAGGCAGAAGCCGAGGCGTTGGTGGAACATCTTGCGGCACTGCGCACTAGGGTTGGCGAGATCGATGCGCGGTTGGCAGCCGAGCAGGTCCAGCTCGAGAAAGAATTGCCGCCGTCGTCGGTCGAGGTGACCAAGAAAGTGGAGACCGCGCGGCGCTTGCAGGATAGCTGGAAAAAGCTCGAGCAATCCCGGAATGTGATCGCGGAAGAAGCCGCCAGAGACGCCTGTGTCGATCGGGTTCGTGACTTTCTTGTCGATGCATCCAAAACCTTCGCGACGGCAGAGGCAGGTATGAGCAAGGCGCGCCTCGCTGCTGTCGAGCCCGTCTTCAAGGACTATTTCAAGAAGATGTCGTTTCACGGCGTCGAGCCGGCCGTTTCCAAGAAGGCAGATAGCGAGGAACTGCGCATCGGCCTTACCCAATTCTACGGGCTAACGAACGTCTCACCCCAGGCGCTTCTCTCCGAGAGCTTCCGCAACGCATTCGCGATCTCGCTCTATCTGGCGGCCGCGTCTCTCTACGGCGGACTGCCGAAATTCGTAGTTCTCGATGATGTGACGTCCAGCTTCGACGCCGGGCACCAGCACTTCCTCGTTGAACTCATCAGAACCACCTTCGCGAGGCCCGGAAACGCGACAGGACCGCAGGTGATCCTGTTGAGTCACGACACGATGCTCGAAAAGCTGTTCAACAAGCACAGCGGTTCGGGAACGTGGTGGCACCAGCGCCTCGAGGGATCGCCGCAGGTTGCCGTCCTGCCGCAGGCCGGAGCGGTCAACAAGGTGCGCGACCGCACCATTTCGATGCTTCAAGCCGGTCAGGTCGACTCCGCAAAGGAAGGCGTGCGGCAGTATTTGGAATATCGATTGAGCGATCTCATCAGCAAACTCCGGATCCCGGTGCCGGTGGACATCGCCTTCAACGACGACAAGCAATTGTCGAGCGAATTCCTCAAGGCCATTGAGGCGGCCGTCAAACTGCACAAGGCCGCCAACAACCTCGAACTCGACGCGGCCCAGCAAGCCGGTCTGAACACCAACATGGTGACGATCGTTGGAAACTTCCTAAGCCATTGGGGCACCGGCCAGACAGCGGCATTCTCTGGCCCATCCCTTCTCGGCGTGATGCAGGCGATCGATGACTATTGCGACTGCTTCACCTTCGAGCCCACGCCGGGCGCGGCCAGAATTTACTACAAATCACTATCGCAACGACAGTAGAGACGCTTCTGCCACCCCCGATAGCCGATGCTTATCGCGTTCCTGAGTCCACACGGTGCGGTGTTTCTGCGCACCCGACAAGCTTTGTCGGCTCATACCGATCCGGTCTCGCGCGGAAACGGCCCCTATCATTTCGATAGCCGGGCACGGTGGGAACGACCGCTTTCGGGAAGTCGATCGCGAACCTGAAACGACGGGGATTGGGTCGAAAGGAGACCGGCAGCTTCCCTGACGGCAATCACATGCTTCCGACAGGGTGCGGCGCATTTCCACGGCGATCCCGCCGCTTACGGCGTTGCGTGATCCCCCGAGCCCCCACATGTCCGAAAATCACTGTCGGATTGCCGAGGTGCCCGACAACCAGTGCTTGAGGGTTTTCCGTCGGGGTTGAAAGTCCTCTTTTATCCGACCTTGCCTTGCTCATTCTCGCGGCGCTCGACCTCGCGTTCCAGCACCTCGCGGATGAACGCGGCGCGGCGCTGCCGCCCCACGAGCTTGTCGATCCGTTCGCCAAGACCTTCGGGCAAACGGACATTGGTCGATTTCACATTGAGCGGTGGTCTTCCCATCCTGTCGTCGTAACCGTGCATTTCGCCCTTTCAATCGGAAGCCGATTAACCGGTGCCGGTTATTGCACATTTCCCTCCTTCGATGCTATAAGCGGTGCCGCTTAGTCCTTCCGGGGCAACATGATCGCTTCGGGACGGCCGGAATGAAGGCAGGCTAATGACCTCACGGGAAAGTCCTCGGGATGATTCGATGGGCGGCACGTCGCGCCGCGACTGGCTGCGAGGCATCGCGGCGGCCCCTGTCATGGTGCCGGCAATCACATCGCCCTGGGCGAAAGCGTTGGCGTCGCTCCACGATCGTTATGAGGATGCGCCCGCCGTGCTGCGCCGCAGCCGGGAAGGGTGCGGCTTGAGCCGCGACCGCTATCACAGCGCGGAAATCGCCTTCGCTGCGATCGAGGCAGGGTTCTTCTCCGATCCCCGCTATATCCGTCAGACGCTGCATCAAGCGGGAGCCAGCGCCAAGCTGGCCTTGTGTGCCCATTTACTCGACGTGGGTATCACTGATGAGTGGAACGCCGAACATATCCGGCAGGACATCACCAAGGCGCTCGCCTATGCCAATGCGACCGGGTTCGGACATGACTGCCCGGACATGGCCCGGCTGGCGGTCGTCCTCTCGCCTTTCTGGAAATGGGGCTATCCGCACCTGAATGGCGATCCCCCGATCAATGACGGCGGGTTCACGCCCGATCAGGTGCGTGTTCTCATCCGTGCGATGCTCGACCGGGTTCAGGACGTGACGGGGCATTCCCGGCCGAGGGCTTTGCTCCACGGGCGGAGAGGCGCAATGACATGACCGCATGCGCCGATGCAGAAACGCTCGCCTTGTACGAAGCCGCGCTCGATCGACTCCCACCGCTATCGTGCGTGGTGTTCCTGCTTCACCGCGTGGACGAGCTTTCCTATGTCGAGATCGCCGAGCGGTTGTCGATCATGGTCGCCGCCGTGGAAGCCTGCATCGTCGAAGCCTTGTTGGTGATCTGCGCCACCGTTGACGGCAGGGAGCATCGCCAGCGGCCGCTTGAGGTGATTGCCGAGGCGGAAGCGGCACTCCACGAACGGCATCGCCGCGCGTGCGGGGACTTCTCGCGCGAAAGCGGCGGCGGCATCTGGCGAATGGTGCATTCGATCCGCCAAATCGGGCGACGGCGACCGACGTTCGAGACATGGCTATGCAACTTGGTCGGGCGCTAGGTCCCTGCAAACCAATCTTAACGCGCCGCCGCTATCGTTCGGGCATGACCGAACCCATGGAATCCGAAGAGCGGGCGCGCAGGACGCCGGACCGGCGCATCGCCTTGCTGATCGACGCCGACAACATATCGCACAGCAGGATCGCGGCCATGTTGGCGGAGCTTTCCAAATATGGCACCGCCAACATCCGACGCGCCTATGGGGATTGGGCGAACGCCAGTCTCAAGGGCTGGAAAGACAGGCTGCACGATTTTGCGATCCGCCCCATCCAGCAGTTCAGCTATTCGACCGGCAAGAACGCCACCGACATCGCGCTCGTGATCGACGCCATGGAATTGCTCTACACCCAGAAGCTCGATGGTTTCTGCCTCGCATCGAGCGACGCGGATTTCACGCCGCTGGTGATGCAACTCAAGGCCAATGGGCATGAGGTCTATGGCTTTGGCGAGCGCAAGACGCCTGCGCCGTTCGTCAACGCCTGCACAACCTTCCTCTATCTCGATACGCTGGACGATCCGGCCCAGCCTGTCGCCACACCCGAGCCTGTCGCCAAACCGAAACCAAAGAGCAAGGCAGCGGCGAATCCGAAGGCCGCACCAGCCGAGAAGCCAGCCGACAAGACGGCGGTCAAACCCTTGTCGCAGGACACCAAACTTGTGACGATCCTGCGCGGTGCGGTGGACGCCGCCGCGCGCGAAGACGGATGGGCAGCGATGTCGGCGGCGGGGAGCGCCGCCAAGCGGCAAGCGCCGATCGATCCCCGCAATTATGGCGTCAAGAACTTCCCCGCGCTGTTTGCCGCCACCGGCCTGTTCGAGATCGTGAAGACCGACAGCGGCCAGAGCTATGTCGCCGACAAGCGCAACAAGGATCGGACGCAGCAGCCCAGCCGCTAGCAGTCAGGCGTCCTTTCGTTCCTGTTCCGCCTCGAACGCGCGCTTGCCCTTGCGTTTCCAGAGCGCCAGCGCGTTGGCTCGTTCATCGCCGCGCAGTCGGTCGGCAACCGTGAGAAACGCCCCATAGAGCGTGGCGCGATCATCGTCGGTCAGATCGACCAGACCCGCTTTGATGATGAGGCCGCCCAATTCAATAAGGTGCCGCGTGCGTTCACGGCGAGCGACGGCCCAATCGCGCATGTCGGTTCGCGTTTTGCTGGCTTCAAGCCTATTGCGCATCGCTCCGGCCCGCCGCAGCGCCTTGGCCGACAGGATCAGGTCCACCCGCAGGCTTGCCGCCCTTGCCGAGAAAGAAGGCCGCACCCGCGTTGCGCCAGCCCTCCTTGACGGCGATGTCCTTCACCGTGGCGGCGTGAAGCAATGCGCCTGCCAGCAGATCGGCATCGAGCGTATCGGCTTGGCAAGCCACGACCAGTTCGCCAAGCTGCCTTACACGCCGTTCCTTAAGCGCCTTGGCCTTGTCAGCCAGCACCTTGAGTTCCGAATTAAAGTCGCGGGGCTTACGCATCGCTAAGTCTCCATTGAGTGACGATGGAGCCATGATAAGATGAACCTGCCGCAAGCGCAGTAGAGTCGCCGGGACAGCCTGACACCGCCTAGTCCCGTCCGAGAAAATTTCGAGAAGGGCGCGCTTATACGTCGTTCCGACGTGCGCTTCGCAGTAGTAAATGGATGTCGCCATGGCGATATACCATTTCTCCGTTCAGGTCATTGGCCGTGCTTCGGGCCGCTCCGCCGTCGCGGCGGCGGCCTATCGTGCGGGCGAGCGCCTGCGCGACGAGCGTCTCGACCGCGACCATGATTTCCGCGCCCGCTCCGGCGTCGAGCATAGCGAAATCATGCTCCCGGAGGGCGCGCCCGAACGCTTCTCCAACCGGGAAACCCTCTGGAATGAAGTCGAGGGCGTCGAGAAGCGCAAGGACGCGCAGCTTGCCCGCGAAGTCGAGTTCGCCATTCCGCGCGAGATGAGCAAGGCCGAGGGCATCGCGCTTGCCCGTGACTTCGTGCAGGCCGAGTTTGTCGATCGCGGCATGATCGCCGACCTCAATGTGCATCGGGACATAGACGCCAGCGGCATGGAGAAGCCCCATGCCCATGTCATGCTCACCATGCGCGAAGTCGGCCCGGAAGGATTCGGGCAGAAGGTCCGCGACTGGAACGAGCATGGCAATGTCGAGCAATGGCGCGAACGCTGGGCCGATCACGTCAATCAACGCTTGGCCGAACTCGACATAGATGCGCGCATCGACCATCGCAGCCTTGCCGATCAGGGCATAGATTTAGAGCGGTTTCCGTTCATTCTGGATCGTATCCGCAAGAACTGAAGTAGTTGGCGCACTCGGCGGGCTTGAAGATGTCGACGAGCCTGCCGATGAGGTCCCACAGTCCAGAGACGGTTCGCTCGCC
>NZ_JBHTLS010000084.1:0-9361 GCF_042678845.1 Sphingobium olei
CTTGACCAACAACGAACAGGAATGACATCTTCACCCAACGATCAGATGATCCACCTGCGCGCGATCAGATCGGAACGCTGCGCGGCATCAGATCGGAATAGATGCGCGCGATCGTCGGAATCCGCAGCTCGGGTGGCGCGCGAACTGGATGCGCTGGTTCGCCTGCACGGGAAACCTGCTTGCATTGTCAGTGACAATGGCACTGAATTTACGAGCCGGGCGATCCTGCAATGGGCCAGCCAGAACAAGGTCGAGTGGCATTACATCGATCCCGGAAAGCCCCAGCAGAACGGCTTCATCGAGAGCTTCAACGGCTCATTGCGCGATGAGCTGCTCAACGAGGAGCTGTTCGACAGCTTGGCTGACGCCCGCCGGAAGCTGGCCATCTGGCGCTACGACTACAACCATGTTCGGCCCCACTCTTCGTTGGGAAATCGAACGCCTGCACAAGCGCGTCGGACGTTCGTGCAGGACGATAGCATCACGCCCGACGCGCTTGTGCAGGCGAGCATGGCGGAATATTCAACCGCAAGACTCTCGTTATGATCGAGGGACCGCCGGGGGGCAGGTCACGCTGACTGCAACCTGGACCCGGCAGGAGCTGGCCGACGCGCTCGAGGACGCCGGCGTTCCGGCGGGTCCGATCAACGAACTCGACGATGTCTTCGCCAACCCGCAGGTTATCGCGCGGGGCATGGCAATCACGCGCGACCAGCGAACCGGGGTCGCCAGTCCGATCGTGATCGACGGGGTGCGGATGGTCTCGGATATTGCGGCGCCCGGCATCCCCGAAACGGTTGAGGAGCCATTAACCTCGTCCTGAGGCAAGCGCCTATCGGCTCGACGGATTGAGGCGCTGGAACAGCTTACCCCGTTCGCTATAAAGCACAAGGGCCAAGGTCAGCGACCCGACCAAGACCAGCGCAATCGCGAGCGGCCGCGGTGTGCCATCGTAGACATAACCTATCAGGCCGCCCAACCCTGCCCCCAGAACCAGCCGGAAGAATGCCTGAACCGATGCGGCCGCGCCGGCAATATGCCCGAAAGGCTGCAAGGCAATTGCAGTGAAATTGACGAAGACGGTAATCAGCAGGCACATGTTGAGAGACATGAGGACGACAAACTGGACCAGGGTTTCGCCGGGAGCTGAGGCCAGGAGCAATTGTCCCACCGATGCCGCAAGGTGGCAGAAAATTGCGGCATGGCCGATCCGCCGGGTGCCAAAGCGCTCGACGATCGCCGAATTGACCAGGCTGGCCAGCGCCATGGTCGCCGCCATCGAGCCGAAGATCAGCGGATAGGCCGAGCCTGCCCCGAAATGCTCGCCGATCAGTTGCTGCGAACTGTTGATGAACCCGAAGTGCCCGCCGAAAATCAAGGACATGCCAATGACATAGCCGATCGACATCCGGTTCCCGAGCACCGTTGCAACATTGCCCAGCAAGTTGCCCGAGCGCTGCGACTGCCGGTTCTGCTTCGGGTTGGTTTCTTCCAATCTGAGCAGGAACCAGCCCGTGAACGCCAGCGCCAAAGCACCGATCACCAGGAAGATCGCCCGCCATCCCGCGAGCTCGAGAATCGCATAGCCCAGGCTGGGCGCGAAAGTCGGCACCGCCATGAACAGCATCGCCACCACCGCCTGCAGCTTGGCCATGCCGGCACCTTCGTAGCGATCGCGGATGATCGCCAGCGGCAGCACCGTCAGCCCGGACGATGCGAACCCCAATATCGCGCGCAGCGCCAGAAGCACATGGAAGTCGCGCACCAACGCCGAAACCGCATTGACGATGACGAACAACGCCATGTAGCCGAGCAGGACTGGTTTGCGCCCGTAGCGATCGGAGATTGTTCCAGGTATCAGCGAACTTAATCCCGAACTGATCAGGAAAACGCTGATGATCAGTTGGCGCTGGTTCGATTGGGCAACCTCAAAATCGGCAGCGATATGTCCGAGAGCCGGCAGCAGCGAGGTGAAGGCAAGCGACTGGAGCGCCTGTATCATCGCCATCATGGCAATGAATTCCCGGCGACCAGTGCGGGGTCCAGCCGCAGGATTTTCGAGGTTCATCTAACCCTGCTCTCCTGAATCTACCACGGAGCGTCATCTATCCGCAACAAGCGAGCAAGAGTTCAAGGTGTGCCGCTCTCACTGTGCAGTGCATTGCAAAAGGTGGTACACAAGCTCAAGTTGAGCCGGGCCAACCGATCGCTTCGCTCGCCAGCCGCGCCGCCTCCATAATTCGTGCGATCTTTGCCTCGCTGAAATAGGTCTTGTCATGTGAACGAGCAAGAACGCTCATCGTCGCGACCAAGCGATTCTGCGAGTCGAAAACCGGCACTGACACCGCTGCAAGACCTGGCACTACCGAGCCGTATGTTCTCGCATATCCAAGTTTGCGCACAGATTGGATTTCCTTGGACAGATCGGCATCTTTAACGATTATCCCCTTGGCTCTTTCCCTCTCGATGCGCTCTCTAGTCTGCGCAGGTGGGCAATGGGTTAGGAAAAGACTGCCGGTGGAGGAGCCTTGCAACGGCAAAGTGGATCCAACATGCATTGAAGTGAATAGTGGGATGCCACCGTCAATCCAGCGAATTACCGTCGGCCCATAGTCGCCCCAAACGCTGAGTAACCCGGTCGTTTGCAACTCATTCAGCAGTCCCTCAAGGTGTCTTGTGGCGATTCGCACTGGATCGAGCGTTGCAATCGCCGCTAGCCCCAAGCGTACCGCAAGCGTACCAAGTGAATACCGGCCGCTGTACGCATCCTGCTCTACCATTCCGGCATTGACGAAGGCAAGCAAATATCGGTGTGCTTGACTGCGGGACAGCCCAGAATGGGACGCAACATCGCGAAGAAAAGATCCACCAGGATCTGTTTTCAATAGAGAAAGTAGCACCCTTGCACCAATTTCTACGGATTGAATTGATTTCCTTTGGCTAACAACCTCCGGAATATCGACGCTGGACACTTTATATGCATCGGGTTTTGTCATACTCAATTTTTGACCTGTTCATCTGAAAATAGACAGTTTTCCCTAATGCCATGCTAGGGTGCGAGCCACGGTTTCGCAACCGCCTATTGGATAGCCCCTAGCTAGATGCCGTAATGGGCCGGCGTCTCGAAGGTAGCCAAGTGGGAGGCTGTCTTGATCCGGGGTTTGATGAGCGACGAGGAATGGACGTGTCTTGAGCCGTTTGTTATCGAGCGCAGGGCGCGCAGCGGGCGGCGCCCGCGAGATCACCGCCTCGTCCTCGATGGGATTTTCTGGATCGCACGGACGGGCGTGGCCCGGCGCGACCTGCACGAGCATTTTGGCAAATGGTCATCGGTTTACCGCCAGTTCTGGCGCTGGACGCTGTCAGGCTTGTGGGAGTTGCTGCTCGAAGCCTTCAACGAAAGCGGGGGCGGCAACCCCAGCCTACAGATGATCGACAGCACAATAATCCGGGCGCACCACTGTTCAGCCCGCGCAAAAGATCCCATGATGAGAGGTGGACAGCGGCCTGAGGGAGATCAGAGTCGGTTTGCTACCAACCTCTCTGAAAGGATTTGCCATGTCAGCAGAATCAATCTCGCCGCCTGCCGCCATCTGGGTTGACCTTGGCGCAATTTTCGTTTCGCTGGAACTGTCGAAATCGACCTGGCTGGCGACCTCGCCATCACCTGGCAGCGAGCGGATGTCGCGTCACTGGGTGCCGGGCGGCGACCTGCCCGCATTGCTGGCCTGCTTGGGTGCCTTGCGTGAGAAGACACGGGCCCGGGAGGGCAGGCTCTATCGTGTAGTGGTCATCCAGGAAGCGGGGCTTGATGGCTTCTGGATCCATCGCGCGCTTGAGGCGGAAGGTTGGATCGCAAGCCATGTCGTGGATGCCGCATCGATCGCGGTGTCACGCCGGCATCGCCGGGCGAATACCGATCGCATCGACGGAGAGACGCTGGTCCGCACGCTGATGGCATGGATGCGCGGTGAGCCTCGCGTCTGCTCGATGGTCCGTGTGCCTGCAGTCGAGGATGAGGATCGCCGCCGGATTGGCCGAGAGCGCAAGGCGCTGATCGAGGAACGCAAACGGCACGTCAACCGGATCAAGGGGCTGCTCTTTGGCGTCGGCATCCGGCATTATGAGCCTGTTCGTCGCGACCGCCGTGAGCGCCTGGAAGAACTGCGAACCGGCGACGGCCGCCCATTGCCTACCCATCTCAAGGCACAGCTTTGTCGTGAACTGGACCGGCTCGAGCTATTGGACGGACAGATCAAGGCCGTCGAAGCCGAACGCGATGCCCTGTGCTCCCAAGCCCATGAGACCTCGCCTCAAGCGATGCTGACGGGGATCGAGGGTATCGGCGCGGAATCCGCCAACATCCTCACGAGCGAGGGACTATTCCGACAGTTCGACAATCGGCGCCAGGTCGCGGCCTATGCAGGGCTTGCACCCTCGCCTTGGCGAAGCGGCTCGATCGATCGTGAACAGGGCGTCTCGAAAGCAGGCAATCCACGACTGCGCACGACGATGATCCAGCTGGCATGGCTATGGCTGCGCTATCAGCCGGACGCGGCTCTCACACGCTGGTTCCATGAACGGGCAAGCCACAGCGGCGGGCGAGGTCGAAAGGTCGCGATCGTCGCGCTGGCGCGCAAGCTGCTCGTTGCCTTGTGGAAGTACGTGACCGCAGGGGTCGTGATCGCGGGAGTCGCCATGACCGCAGCGTAGCGAAGGGCTGCTCGCGATACACTCCAATCCTCAGGACCTGATCGGTCCTGACGGATCCAGGCGAACGGACCGAAGCCCCCCATGGCTTCCAACGCCGCTCAAAAGAAGGGTTCCGTTCTCCTGAGCCGCGTCCCCGAATGCGGGATTATGGTGCAGCCGTCCCGAGCGGCGACCGGATATGAGGTGGTACAGGCGAGGCACACCCGCCGGTACTCGTGAACGGGCTCAGCTGGATGCCGATGCCGACCGGGAGATACGAAACGACGAGATATCCCCTTGACCTGCAACTCATCATATGAGGGGGACTCCGCGTCAGGGTCTTGGCCGCTCAAAAGGTGGCTTTACGACCAAGATCCATCTCCGCATCAATGCGTTGGGCCTGCCCATAGCGGTGGCGCTGACCGGGGGCGAAGCGTACGCATCCGGTGAGGCTTGCGATTACCCATAAGTTTTTGAATCACTTATCAAGTAGTTGTCGAAAATTGTTGAATCGGATGAGTCGGTTATGATTGATTGAACGAACCCGCTGACGCGGCACTGGGTTGTTCGCTGGCTGGAATGGCCTCCTGATGGGAAGGTTTGGTTGCTGAAGACCAACCCCTGATCAGGAGACCATCCATGACCGACACCTTGGCAGCGGTGAGCCCGCTGCGCCGTCGCATGATCGACGACATGATGCTTCGCAACCTGTCGCCAGCCACGCAGCGATCCTACCTCCATGCCGTGACGAAGTTCAGCCGTTATTTCGGCCGTTCGCCGGACCGCCTGGGGCTGGAGGATGTCCGCGCGTTTCAAGTGTATCTGGTGTCGCAGGGCATTTCCTGGCCGGCGCTGAACCAGACTGTCTGCGCGCTGCGCTTCTTCTAAGGCGTGACGCTGAACCGGGCGGAGATTCCCGAGCGGATCGCCTATGCGCGCACGCCCCGCAAGCTGCCGGTGATCTTGAGCGCCGACGAGATCGTGCGCCTGCTTGAGGCGGTGCCGTCCCTGAAGGCACGCACGGCGCTGACCACGGCCTATGCCGCGGGTTTGCGCGTTTCGGAAGCGGTGAACCTGAAGGTTGCTGATATCGACAGCGCGCGCATGGTTATCCAGGTCCGTCACGGCAAGGGCGGCAAGGACCGGACGGTCATGCTCTCTCCACAACTGCTCGGTATCTTGCGGACCTACTGGCGCCTGGCGCGGCCGAGCGACTGGCTGTTTCCGGGTCGCGGCGACAAGCCGATCAACGTTTCCGTGCTCCATTCGGCCTGCCGGTCCGCGACCAAGGCGGCGGGATTGACCAAGAAGGTCAGCGTGCACACGCTGCGGCACAGCTTCGCTACCCATCTGCTCGAGAGCGGCGTCGACATCCGGATCATCCAGGTCTTGCTCGGGCACAACAGCCTGTCGACGACGGCGCGCTACACGCATGTGGCGACGACGACGATCGCAAGCACGCAGAGCCCACTCGATCGTTTGACCATCGAGGTGGTGCCGCCCGCCTGAGCCGACCCCGTGCGGTCCGATCTGGAGGTGGCGGATATTTTCCGCCGCCACGGTGCTGCTTTTCGCCTGGCCCATGACGGCCATCTCGGTCGCGTCGAACGCCGCGTCATGTCGGCGGTCGAGCTGTGCCGATGCGCAACCCCGTGACCGCGAGTAGGGCTATCAAGGTCGCATAAGTCAGCGGGCGCAGGCCTCCTTGAGGTCGAAGCTGGCTAGCGGCTTCGATCAGGCGAGCGATCTCCGTGCCCGAGTAAATGTGCGGTGGCCGGCGCCTTTTTTGGGCACCGAAGTGATTGCCCGGGGGCAACTCGTGCCGCACGTCTTCGACGCGGATATGGCGTGCGAAGCGGCAGACAGCTTTCAGTCGCGCGTCGCGTTGCGCAATCGACGGTCCCAGTGCGGCCCAATCGATGGCTGTTTGCGTTTGAACATACGCCTGTCCGCGCTCAGTCGCGAAGCCGGCGAAGCTTTTGAGCAAATACTCGACATTCGACATCGCAAAGCCCGTGGCACGACGCAGTGCGAGATAGGTTTCGATGGTCTTCAACATCAGAGCGCCTCCGGCCATGGCTGCGCCACCTGCTTCAGAAGAGTGACATCGGCTTTGGCGTAGTGGGACGTAGTGTCGATGCCACTATGCCGGAGGACCAGACCGATCTTGTCGAGCGGCACCCCGTGGCGCAGCATCTCGGTCGCCGCGGTGTGCCGCAGGACGTGCGCACCCTTGAACGGTGTCACGAGGCCAGCCCGCTTCATGATGCGCCTGACCACCGAAGAGACGGCGTCACCGTTTAGGAACGGGCGACTGGGCGCGATCGTGCTCAGGAACACGCGATCACTTCGGCAGAAAGACGGTCGGCATTCGAGATAGGCCGCGACCGCATCCCCGACGTCCTGGGGCAGCGGCAAGCGAACTTCATGGCGCGACTTGCCCGTAATCCGCAGCGAACCCGCCTGCCACTCGATATCGGTGAGGCGGAGCTGCGCCACGTCGCCGGCCCGCTGTCCGATGCACCAGCGAGTCCAGCCCTTTTGATGAAGGTGGCGGTCGAACAGATCCTGAAACCGCGTCTGACGCGTACCACAAATTATTTCAAGGTAACTCAACGGGATAGGGCCGACCTCGTCGGCGTCGTGGTCCGCGTACGACGCTCCCCTGGAACCGGGTCATACGGGTCTTACGGCAATATGACCTTGTTTCTACAGGCTAATACGCCCGCTGCACCCGTGCGTAGGGTCCATTACAAAACGGCCTCGCGCCGTGCGTCCCGCCTTACGCAGCGCGCTCGCGCTGCGCAGCCTCGCACCGGCAGGCGCGGGGCACTCTTGCTGCAAATCTACAGAGCGAATCGGTACGATGGTTTTTGGAATGTCGATCATGGGTGGGGTCTCCCCAAATACAAAAAAGAGGACCGGGCATCAGGCCCGATCCCGAGGTGCAATTAGCCTTGCTGGGCGATCAACATATGCGCTTCATGGATGAGCATCGCCGTCTCGTCGTCCCGGCCCTGCGCCCGAATGATCCAGTACGCATTTGAGCGGGCGGCCATGCGGGCGAGGTCGCAAGCCTTGTTCCATTCGGCTTCATATTCCTCGTCGCACTCGCCGGTGATCACGACATCGCCGGTCTCGTGATCGGTGTAGCCGTAATATTGGCCAGCGTAGGAATTGGCCCGTTTGAGGTGTCGCTCGATCTTGCGGATGAGCGCGAAACCTCTCGCCTGTGCATGGAAGTAATGGGGTTCATGGGTTTCGACGAAACGATCGAGATCGGGTTCGATGGCAAGCATGGAAGCCTCCTTGGATGGGGGCCGCAGGCGACAGGCACCGCGGGCCGATAGATGGGATGGGTCGGTGAAGGATCGACAGGAGCGGCCAGGCGCGACGCCCCGCCGGTTCCGCAGGAAGCGGCAATCCCCGCTTGCGCTGGTCCGTCGATGTGGCACAGTCGCAGGTGACGGGCAGGCCATCGGGGAAGGACGATGGAAATGCCGAAGATGACGGAAAGGGATCGGCTCGCCGATCTGGAAGCGCGTCAGCGCAAGATGAACGATGAACTGGAAAGCGCGCGCCGTGTCCTGCGCGGCAAATATGCCGCGATGATAGCGGAGGTGCCGGTGGAGAAGCTCACGGAAAAGGATTTCCGGGAGCTTCTGACACAGGCGATCCGGGTGGGTGGCAGTGCCGCGCTGACGGCGCTCAAGGGATTGCCCGCAGCGACCTGATCGCGCCGCAGGCAGTCACAGGTTCCGGCAGGGATGCGCCTCGAGAAAGCTGTCCCTGTCGGAATCCGATCGCAGCGTGACGAACCGGCCTTCAGGATCAAGCCAGATCGCAATGAAACACCCCCGCGCCGCTAGCCGGAGGATATTGGCGAGACTTCCCCGACTGCGACCGTCCCAGATCACCAGACCGCAGGACGCATCTTGCGCCATCGCCTTGTCCTTGGGCGCGTGATAGGCAGCGGTGCCCTTCGCCCCGGAAGACGGGATGTTTCGGGTAGGCCATTTGCCAAGGTTATTGCGCGGTCCATCGCCCGAACAATAGACCATGACGGCATCGATATTTCGATCGGAAAGGAAGCGCTGGACGGCACGGTCCGCGCCGCGCGCATCCCCGATCAGGACAGGAAGCGCGCGCTCGACGATACCGTCGATACGCTCGATGACGGGTTCGGGAAGCGCGGTAATGGACAGCGATCCTGAAATGAAGACCGCCGGGTTGGTGGATGATGGAAGGATGTGGTCGGACATGGCTTTAATCTCCTCGAATGAACCAATCGTCCCTGCCCTCCTCTTCTCTATGCGGCGGAACCGGACCTTGCCGCCTCAACCAACCCCGCCAAAACCGCACCCGAAGGGTGTCCCTGCGACGAGCACGGCGAAGCCGCGCGCAGGAGGCCGGGACCGCCCTGGCGGTTCCGCATCGGCCCCGCGACGGACCCGCCTGCGGGTCCCTGAGCGGGGGCGAATGTGACGCTGGATAAAAGAAATGAGGACCGGCCCGGTGAACCGGACCGATCCTCTTGGCAAGCTCACTGCGCCTCCCATTCCTGATCGCTGAGCCTGACGAACCGCGCCGGGATACGCTTCTCCTTAACGAGGCGCGCGAGGTGAGACTGTAGTCCCGACCCTTCGCAGACCAGCGCCTCGACGGGCCG
>NZ_JBHTLS010000085.1:0-9534 GCF_042678845.1 Sphingobium olei
CAGTCCTTTGCGGCTATGCTCATCTCGAGCAATGCCAGTCCATGCCATTGATCACTCCATCTCTCGCAAGGACGGCGTGAATCATAACATGCTGGTATTGCTCAACAACTTTTGGATCGGGCTCTTATATACATCGACCCCGCCCAGAAGTTCGGCCGGAACATCACCCCAAGACAGTCCGCGACTGCTGTTGGCGGAGAAGGTGTCGCGGCCGTTGAACTCGTTGCGGACTTGCGGAAGGCCCCGAACGATAACGCCGGAAGGTTCGGCCGTGAAGTGCGCCGTGTCGGTGTTTAGAGCAAAACGATTGACGGTGATCCCTGGAACGCGCTGAAGCGCCTCGGCAACCGACTTGTCCGGGAAAGCGCCGATATCAGTCGCGGTTATAGAATCCATAACCGTGTCGGCATTTCTCTTTCGCACGGCCGCGGTCTGCAGCGCTCCACGCACGCCGGTCACGATGATAGCCGCATCCGAAGGCGGGTCGGCCTCCTTGGCAGCGCTGTCATCCGCGTCCTGCGCGAAGGCCGACGTACTTGCCGCGCAAATGGCCAGCGCGAGCGACGACGCACCGGCAAACAATAACCCATCTGAACGAATGGAAATTTTTCCCATCATGCCCCTCCCCAGTCCGGCTCCAATCCTGAGCCGCCTCCTATTGATCCGTTAGACAACCGCACACCGAACTAAGCCGATTTCGCGCCGCATAACCCTCGAATCCTATTGTACGAGTAATGCACTTATAGAGTCACTTAGCGGTCCCGCGCAAGGCTTGAATGCAAAATACATGTTAGACATATCCGTTAGCTGGAGGAACCTGTTCGACCCAAGCGAACTGCCAGAGCGACGTTCCCCTCAAGACGAGACCGGCCTATTCGGTGGTCGCGGCATGTCGAACGCCGGACTATCCGATGCCACGACATGAAGAGCATCCATAAGGCTACCCTTTCGGGCTGAATCAGTTACTCTTTCAATTGATCCCGTAGTGCCGCGGCTCGCTTGCACGACATAGTCGAGCCCTGCGACATCGTCTTGTCATATCCGCCGCATTGAAGACCCGCCGCCCGTTACGGCTGCCAAATCGCTGTTCGACCCATCGGTATCGGACGCGTGCGGGGATTGCCGACTTTTCGCCGATATGATCCTGCCGACTTTGGCGCGTATGGATGAAGGCCATACCCGCGCGATCCGCCATCGAACGGAGCGCTCCTACCCATTCCGAATGATCCGGTTCTTCCCATCATGCGAAATCGAACTGAAAGGCGCTGGCCAGGCGGCTTGGCAAACGGTCCGGCAGTGCAACCGTCAGTGCAGACCCATCCTGCCGAAAGTCTAGCGCTGCGGGATTGCCCAGTAAGGTGACCTGCCTGATGCGGCGCTGATCGTACGGGTTGCCCGCCGCCAGCGATGCGATCGCTATGCTGCCGCGCGGTTCCCCTAGAGTGATCGCATAAAGCGAGTTGCCGCGCGTCGTGAAGCGCATGTCCTGCGCCGTGTAAGCCACATCTTCCTGGAACATTCCGTCCCGCGTTTCGGTTGGGCCTTCCCCATGGATTTTCCAAGGCCGCGTGCCATGGATCGCGGCAGCGTTGACCTTCATCCATGCGGCCAAGTCGATCAGCAGGCGATCGGACTCGGGCGGCAGGCTGCCGTCGGGATAGAGAGTGACGTTCAGCAGCAAATTGCCGTTCTTGCTGACGATATCGGCCAGCAGGCCGATCACCGTGCCGGCCGACTTGTATGGGTGGCTATCGCTGAAGAACCAGTCCGCGTTGGATGTGTCGGTCTGCCAAGGGCGATCCTGAATGCCCTTGAGCACGCCCCGTTCGACGTCCTGAACCACCGCGCCTCTGTGGAACTCGCCGGAGCCCGTCTGTTTGCAGTTGTAAACCGCCTCAAGCTTGCCGGTCCGGGCAATATTGCTGTTGTAGAAGTGGGCCAGCAGACTGCGCCCCGTCTCACCGAATGGCAAACCGCCATCGCTGTACAGCAGGTCCGGTTGATAAGTGTCGAGCAGGTCACTGATGCGGTCGAACCAGAGGCGATGAAAGGCGGTATTCTTCGTATACCAGGACTGAGGCGTGTTGATGAACGGTTCGGCCGGATTGTCGTGGTAGAGATCGGCAAAACGGGCGTCACTGCCATCATAGGAACGGCCCAGCATCGGCCAGAACTGGTCGTATAGATGAGAAGGGTGCCACCAGGTATAGCTTGCCCCGAGATGCTCGGACACGCCGAAGCGCATCCCCTGACGCTTTGCCGCAGCCTTCCATGCGCCCACAATATCGCGCTTGGGGCCCATCTCAGCTGCGTTCCAGCGATGATGGCGCGAGCGCCAGAGGTCGAAATTGTCATGATGGACGCCCATCGAAACGAAATATTTGGCGCCCGCGGCCTTATACTTCGCCATCAACGCTTCGGGATCGAAGCGCTCCGCCGTCCAAAGCGGAATAATGTCCTTATAGCCCTTCTCCGAGGGATGACCGTAGGTCTTCAAATGATGGTCGTAGTGCGGGTGGCCCGGCACGTACATGAAGCGCGCATACCAGTCGCCCTGCCGCGGGACCGCCTGAGGGCCCCAGTGCGCCCAGATGCCAAACTTGGCGTCAGCGAACCAGGAAGGAACCTCATAGCGGTTCAGGCTCTCTACCGACGAGTCGAAATGACCGGAGGCAATTTTCGCAGACACTTGCCGGGCGCCGACGCTCGCGGGTGCCTGCGCCAAGCCAAAGGCGGCTGCCAATGGCACCCCAAGAACCTCACGTTTGGTAAAGCCTGCCACCCCATTCTCCTTCACACGCGCCTCTTAACGGGCGACCATTGCCTATGGTTTGCATATTTACAAACATATTTTCAATTTGCAATTGCAGCACGGTTCGACAAAATCGAACATCGGCACCGAGACCAAGTGCCAAGGGAATGATCAATCGTGCCGCGATCCGAACTCAAGCGCGCCTATGCGGCGCCGGCAGTCGAAAAGACCTTCGAAATCCTGGAATATCTGGCCACCCAACCAAGGGGAGCGCTGGTGAGCGAGATCGCCGCCGATCTCGGGCGAACCGTGGGCGAACTGTTCCGGATCGTCGTGGTACTGGAGAATCTGGGATATCTGCGGAAATCACAGACGACAGACCGATATACGGTGACATACAAGCTGCTGGACATCGCATTCCGGGCTACCCCGTCACAGGATCTGGTGCGCGCTGCCTTGCCCGAAATGCAGGGGCTGGCGCTCGAAACGGGCCAGTCCTGCCATCTGGTGGTGCCCGCCCGTGGGCACGGCATGGTCGTTGCCCGAGAGGAGCAGCCCGGCACTCGCGGATTTTCCCTCAAGGTCGGCACCATCGTCGATATCGTTAAAAGCTGTTCGGGCCAAGTCATCCTCGCCTATTCAAGTCCCACGCGGGTCGATCGGATGTTACGCGAGGTCGAGGAGGAACGACATCTGACGGTGGACCGAGCGTGGCTGGCAGAGCGGCAGGAGACGATCCGTCAGACCGGGTTCGACAGCAGGCCAAGTCCGATAACCCAAGGCGTTACCGACATCAGCTTCCCGGTCTTCGGTTTCGACAAGCATGTCGTTGCGGCGCTCACCATCCCGTTCCTCTCGTTCATCGACGGATCGCAGAAGGTAGAAATCGAAGCGGCGCGTGACATGCTGCGTCGCACGACCGAACGAATTTCCGACCGGCTGGGTTATCAGCCCTGACTTCGTCCGCTCAGGTTCCGGAAGCCACGGAGCGTTGCTGATGGATCAAAAGACCGGGTTGCCCGGTGCTTCCGCCAAGCGAAACCGCCAGGTCAAACGCCCTTCTTCAGGTGATCGGCCAACGTGAAGATGCGATCGGCGGGTTGCCACTTCACGCCATCGCCGGCTGACGGGACGGGCTTCTGGAATCGGTCCATCTGCGCCTCCCAAGCCTGCGATTCCACACTGCCGGTCCGATCCTTTGGCGCGGCATCGCCCGCAGTCTCGGTGATCATGACCAGCCGATCGCCGGTGCGATAAATCTCCATCAGCGTGTTGCCGGCATCGACGATATCCCGCAGCACCTGCGCAGGAACGTTGCCCGGTTGGTGCCATCTTTCATATTCCTGGGCCAGCGCATCATCGCTCAGATCGAGTATATAGACCTGCCTTGCCATCACGCCGCTCCCATCGCAGACGCATGCATCGCTCGCCGGCCGAACCATGCGATCACCAGGAAACAAACCAGCGGCACGAACATCGCCATGGGCAGGGAATGGAGCCGCTCTGCGATGAGGCCGGTCAGCGGCGGGAAGATGGCGCCGCCGATAATCGCCATGACGATCAGCGAAGAGGCAATCCGCTTGTTCGGCCCCAGTCCTGCAAGACCCAGGGTGAAGATGGTCGGGAACATGATGGACTATGAACAGGCTGGTGAGTCCTAGCGCGACGACCGCGACGAGGCCACCAGCGCCCATCGCAATGCCGCATAGCACCGCCGCGATCAATGCGTAGGCAGTCAGCAGCCGAGGCGCGGGGACATAGCGCATCAGCGCAGCGCCGGCGAACCGACCGATCATGAACAGGAATAGGCTGATGCCAAGCCATTGCGCAGCGAGCTTCTCACCCACGCCGGTCTGGTCCTGAGCGAAATTGATGAAATAGCTCCACACCGTCACCTGCGCGCCCACGTAGAAGAACTGGGCGAGTATAGCTGCCCTCAAACGCGCGCTGCGCAGCGCCGCACCCAGGCCGCCGCCGGTCTGGTTCGTCGCCCCTTCTTCGGCAATGACAGGAAAGCGGGTCAGCATGACTACCACTGCAAGGAGCAGGACGACGCCGGCGAGCCCCACATAAGGCAGTCGCACGGCAACGGCTTCGGCCGCGCGATAGGCGTCGATCTGCGCAGGAGACATGGCGGCCATCTCGGCGACACTATGCTCGATGCCGGAGAAGATCAGCGCGCCCCCCATGAACGGCGCGATCACACCACCGAGCCCGTTGAAGCTTTGGGCGAACGTCAGTCGCCGCGCCGCGCTCTCCTCGCGTCCCATGGCGGCGATCAGAGGATTTGCCGCAGTTTCCAGGAAGGCCAGACCCGCAGCAATGATGTAAAGCGCGACAAGGAAAAAGCCGAACGCCCGCACTCCGGCCGCTGGCCAGAAGAGCAGCGCTCCAACCGCATAAAGGCCCAAGCCGGTGACAATCCCTGCCTTGTAGCCGCGCCGGGCTATGAACCATCCCGCGGGGAGCGCGAAGGTGAAATAGCCGAAGTAGAAAGCAGTCTGGATCAGGCCTGATTCCATCCGCGACAATTCGAGCGCCTTCTGAAACTGCTTGATGAGGATATCGTTGAAATTGTTGGCGATCGCCCACATGAAAAACAGGCTGGTGACGACTGCGAATGCCACCAGGAAGCGGCGCTCCACCAGAGGTGCCGGCCGCTCGCCGCCACTTCCCGATGGTTCTGCTATTTCAAAATGCATCGATGACACCGCTCACCTCCCCTTCTATTTGTATCGATCACCGGACGTCAGGCATTGGACCAGCCCCCGTCGATCACATGGCATTGCCCTGTCACGAACGCCGCCGCATCGCTCGCCAGCCATAGGACCATGGCCGCCACCTCTTCCGGCCTGCCCAACCTTCCGACTGGCTGCCGGGCGGAAAACTGGGCCAGCGCCGCATGGAAATCCCCGGTCGAGCGCAGCCGTTCTTCCAGTGAGGGCGAGTGGACGGTGCCTGGGCAAACCGCATTGCATCGGATGCCCTGTGTGACATAGTCCACGGCAATGGCCTTGGTCAGTCCGACCACGGCGGCTTTGGTCGTATTGTAAACGAAGCGGTCGGGCACGCCGATGATGGCACCCGCGACCGAGGCGATGTTGATGATCGAACCGCCCCCCGCACCGATCATGCCGGGCAATACGACCCGTATCAGCCGCGACATCGCCGCGACATTGATCGAAAAGGCCTCTTGAAGGTCGGCGTATTCCGTATCGGTTGGCCACCAGTTCCGGGAGTCGCTCCCAACCCACGATCATGATCGCATTGATCGATCCGCTTGCAACCAATGTCAGGACGACCAACGTTCCCATCACCGAGAAGCGCGCCAGCATGGTTGACGCCCGCCGCACGTCGGCCATGTCGGTTCGCAGTGTCAGCAACGTCCCGAGAAGCACCGCGAGCGCGCCGATCCAGGCCGCCGCCGCCCATATATGCACCACGTCGGCGGCGCGGTGGAGCGTGCCCGCCATGCCTTCGGTCGCGCCGGCATGTCCTGTCCAGGCCAGCGTCGCGGCGGCGACGGCTGCGGGAATGAGCGCCAGTCGCGGCCGATGAGCCGCCGCACAGATAGCAGCGATCAGCAAGGCCGTCGCACGCACCGCCAGAACAAGGCCCAGCGGCGTCAGAGTTAACAGGATCCGCACGGTCGTCCAGTCGGGAGGCATCATGGCGGAGCCCGCCATCGATGATGCGCTGGCGAGCAGCCACAGTGCAGACGTCGAGACGCCGCCTAGCGCCAGCGCAAAGATGACCAATCGCCGGCCTGCCATGCCCATGACCCACCAGAACAGTGGCAGGCCCATGAGCAGGGCAAGGTCTAGCATGAGCGCGAGGCGCACCGCGATGAGCACCCTATCGCCCACGGCGGCTTACTTGACCTTGAAGCTGTAGCTGCCTTCCATCTTGTGCTGGTCGGCGCCGACGATGTGCCATTTAAGGTCATAGCTGCCGGCGGGCAGAGAGCGGGGCAAGGTGACGGTCATCGTCTTGCCTTCGACGCTGGTCTTGAAGCCCTTGATCGGCATCGGCGGATGATCGGCCATGCCGGGCATCCCGGTCATGACGATCTCGACACCGCTCATTGGCGCGAGGAAGGTTTCGGAGAAGGTGAGCGTCAGTTTCGTGGGCTTGGCGACGGTTGCGTTCGCCGCCGGGCTGGACGAGAGCAGCTTGCTGTGCGCTGCGGCGACGCCCGGCAGGGCGATGGCGGCGGCGGCGATCAGGGCGACGAGCGAACGGTTCATGGGACAGTCTCCGGCAAGGATGGATAAGGGGCTTTACGCATAGACTTGCCCGCTCCCTCATCTGCTGCGCATAATTTCCGACGAGGGATCGGCGCGCGGCGCGCGTATGCGGTGCGGGAACATGGAGACGATGACGATGAGCGACCTTGACCGGATGCTGGATGCGATGCGCGCCATGCCGACCGACGCCCGGCTGACGGGGATCGACGGCGCGGTGATCGCGGGCGTTGCGCGGCGGCGCGAGCAGGCGATGGCGCGGCGCAGTCTGGCGCTGGCGGGGCTGCTGGCGATCGGCATCGGCTGGGCGGGCACCATCCTGCCGGCCGCGCCGGCGCAGGCTTCGCCTCTGCCGATCGGCATGTCCGATTATGCGCCCTCGCGGCTGCTCGGCCAGTGAGCGCGGGTCGTTGAGCGCGGGCCGCTACCTGTTGGTGGCGCTGGTGGCGTTTGCCGCCGCGTTGGCGGCCGTGTTGGTGGCACGCACCTGGCTTGCCCCTGCTCCCCGCGTGGAGAGCGAGGTCCACGCGCTGCTGCATGAGCGGCTCACCCTGGACGCAGCACAGGAAACGCGCATCCACGCGCTGGAGGAGACCTTCGCCAAGCGCCGCGCGGGCCTGGAGGCGGAGATGCGCGCCGACAACCAGCGGCTGGCGGCCGCGATAGCCGCCGAGCATGGCTATGGGCCCAAGGTCGGCGCGGCGGTCGACCGAACGCATCATGTGATGGGCCAACTGCAGAAAGAGACGTTGCAGCACATCTTCGCCATGCGCGGCGTGTTGCGCCCCGATCAGGCGGCGCAGTTCGACGCCGCCGTCGTCAAGGCGCTGACGCAGCCTGCCCAGTCCCAGCGATAGAGTGAGCGCCGCCGATCCCGAGGATCGCGCGCTCGTCGCCCGCGCATTGGCTGGCGACCAGTCGGCCTATACCGGGCTGATGCAGCGCCACCGCGACGCCGTCTATCGGCTGGCGCGCGGCCATGTCGGCGATGCGGACGAGGCGCTGACGTTACGCAGGAGGCCTTCGTCGCCGCCTTCGCCGCCCTGGCCCGCTATGACAACGCCCGTCCCTTTCGCGTCTGGATTGCCCGGGTCGCGCTCAACAAATGCCGTGACTGGGCGCGGCGGCGCGCGGTGCGGCGCTTCTTCACCGGCGCACGCCCTATCGACGACGCGCTCGACATACGCGATGACGGCGCCACGCCCGAGGAGGCGCTGGAGTCCACGCGCGCTCTCGCCCGGATCAACGCCGCCGTCGCCGCCCTGCCAGCGACATTGAAAGACCCACTGCTGCTTTGCGCGATCGAGGGCATGAGCCAGATCGAGGCGGGCGAGGTGCTGGGCGTGACCCCCAAGGCGGTGGAGACACGGCTCTACCGCGCGCGCGCGAAGCTGAGCGAAATGTTGAGGGATTAGCCTGCCGCACGCGTAAGAGGGAGCATGGCTTCCCTGTCTCTCGATCGACGCGCCCTGATGAAAGGCGCCGCCGCGCTCACCCTGGCCCAAGCCTTTCCCGCATGGGCGCGCAGCGGATCGGCGGGCCTTCACCCCGCGCTGGATGTGCTGTCAGGTGAGGCCATCGCCTTGACCGTGGGTGAAAGCCACTTCGCCACCGGCGGCCGATCGGCCCATGCGATCACGATCAATGGCACCCTGCCCGCGCCGCTCATTCGCCTCAAGGAAGGGCAGACTGTCCGCCTCGCCGTCACCAACCGGCTGAAGGAGGATACGTCGATCCACTGGCACGGGCTGATCGTGCCGTTCCAGATGGATGGCGTTCCGGGCATCAGCTTTCCGGGCATCCGGCCGGGTGAGACCTTCGCCTATGAATTCCCGATCCGCCAGTCGGGCACATACTGGTATCACAGCCACTCAGGCATGCAGGAGGCGATGGGCCATTACGGCCCGATTGTCATCGATCCCGCCGGCCTGGACCCGGTGCAGGCGGACCGCGAGCATGTGATCGTCCTGTCCGACTGGTCGCCGGTCCATCCCCATGTGCTGCTCAAGCGCCTCAAGCAGATGGGTGGCTATCATAATTTCCAGAAGCAGACGCTGGCCGGACTGATCGCGGGCAGGGACCAGAGCCTCAAGGAGCGGATCGACTGGGGCAAGATGCGGATGGACCCCACCGACATTTCCGACGTCACCGGCTCCACCTACAGCTTCCTGGTGAACGGCCATGGCACGCCGGAAAACTGGACCGGCCTGTTCTTGGCCGGCGAGCGGGTTCGGCTGCGGATCGTCAACGCATCTGCCATGACCAATTTCAACGTGCGGCTGCCCGGCCTTCCCATGACCGTGGTCCAGTGCGACGGCCAGCATGTCCAGCCGGTCGAGACTGACGAGTTCCAGATCGGCATCGCCGAAACCTATGACGTGCTGGTCCAGCCGACCGAAGCCAAGCCCTACGGCCTGATCGCCGAGGCGATCGACCGCTCCGGCCTCGTCCGCGCGACGCTGGCGCCGCAGATCGGCATGGTCGCGCCGATCCCGCCGCTGCGCCAGCGCCCGCTGCTCACCATGAAGGACATGGGCA
>NZ_JBHTLS010000086.1:0-9942 GCF_042678845.1 Sphingobium olei
CAGGCGGTTAAGATGGACCCCACAGAAAACCGCGGATGCGGGCTATTCGGGACGCAAAACCGGCTCCTTATCGCTCAATATCTTAGCCGCGGTTCGCAAAACCAAATCGGCCACCGAACCGCCGTTGCCCGGAACGATGGCCTGACCACGCGAAGGGATGTTCGCAATGGGTGAGGCGACCATATACCATGGCACCCCTCTAACGCCACGGGCAGCGCTCGAAAGCATCATGCCCGGTCGCGCTGCTTGCGTGTCCTTCTTCCGCCCTGACGATCTGGAGGCGCTGCTGGCTATCTGCCCGCAGCTGATGTTTCGATCACGGAGCGTTCAGCTTCTGGATGAAGGCCATGAAGGCTGGCAGGGAGTGGGACGAGTTCGACCGTCTCACTTGGTGGCTGTCCTACTATCAGTGGCTGGAGCCAATGATCTATCATCCGGGGCGATGGGCGATCATGCCCGACAGTCCTGGCGCGCCTTCCCAGCTCAACGATGGACTGCTGAACGACTGGCCATTCGGGCCGTCACGGGGAGCGCCGGTGTGGCACATGGACGGGTCAATCGAACGACTAGCTCGACTATGCGAGCGCTTTCCGCGTGTCTGCATCGGATGGATAGGCGACCCGAAGAAAGAGCCGGTTGGGTGCGACGCCTACCGCCGCAAGATGGACGAAGTGGCGTCCTTGATGGGCAATACCTGGCACCCGCTCCACATGCTCCGGGGAACTGCGGTCGCGTTCGACTATCCTTTCGTCAGCGCGGACAGCACCTCACTCGCGCAGAACGGGCATCGCTACGACTGGCAGGACAATCAATGGTGCCTGATCAGCGGCCCGCCTCGCAAGTGGAAGGGCAGGACAGGCTATGCCGATCGATTGGAAGGAGGCCGCAATGAAAGCGGTTCGTCGCTCTATGTGCCAGTTGCGGCTTGAACGCATCATGGCGCGCAGGCTCAACAGCATGGATCAGATGCTTGGCTTTGGGCTGGGCTACGGCAATTCGATCCGGGTTGTCGGTGATCGTGCTTCCCTTCCCCCTATCCCCCGCGAAAGGCCCGGAGCATGAGTGAGAAGATCATTCTGAACGTGGACCAGCGAGACAATGCCATGCTGGCCCTGCGCGCTGCAACCTATCTGCTCGAGCATCCCGAGAAGGCCGACGCCGTGCTGGACTATGGCGATGGACACGCCGCCATGTGGGCGAGGCGGGGAAAGCGCTCCATCATAGTCTATGAGCAGCACTCCGCTTCCAACTCCCCCCTCAACCCGATGGAGGCCGGACGTGGGTGAGATAGCGAAAGCCATAGCGCACGCAACCCGCTGGAATACGCACTGCGAGGCAGAACTGCCGAGGTTGAGCCAGTGCGACAAGGTGCCATGCCCCATGCGCGAGAGATGCGTTGAGGCAAGACTTCAGCGGGAAGGAGACGGCGAGTGAGCGAGATGTTGGAGCTGGCGGAGAGGGTAGAAGCGCTGACGGGGCCGAACTACGCCGTTGAGGTCGAGATATTCAAAGCGCTTCACCCTGAGTATGCCGACTACGTTCAAGGGCGCGGCGGGCTGGTGCATCGGTTCGATGGATCGGATCAACGCGTTTTGAGCGATATACGTCCCGGCAATTACACGGCTTCGCTTGATAGTGCTATGAGGCTGGTGCCGGACGGCCTGAAATTCGAGGTAACGACGACAGGTTATAAACCCGGCGCAACAGTGTGCGGGAACAGCCTTACTGGCGTTCATGAAGGCAGCTATGCCGCCACACCAGCCCTAGCCCTCTGCGCCGCCGCCCTCCGCGCCCGCCACCATCTGGAGAGC
The DNA here is from genome assembly GCF_042678845.1 of Sphingobium olei. NCBI lineage: Bacteria > Pseudomonadati > Pseudomonadota > Alphaproteobacteria > Sphingomonadales > Sphingobiaceae > Sphingobium > Sphingobium olei. The sequence continues at coordinate 1,812 of NZ_JBHTLS010000086.1, forward strand.
AGCGATGCACAAGGTTGATGAGGTAATCGAGAGGCTGCGGAACCGCCCGCACGATGCGCCGATGGAAAGCGAGTATCTCATGGAGGATGCCGCCGACCTTCTCGCCTCTATGAAGGAGGCGCTGGAGCCGTTTGCGAAGGTGGCCTACGATATCATCACGAACCGGGGCGACGATGAAGTGATAGATGATACGCTTGCCGCCGACCGCTTGACTTGGGGCCATCTTCGCCGCGCCCGCAACGCCCTCAATGGAGAGAAGAATGGTTGAGCCAGACGAAGCGCTCGCCTTCGAGCAATGGTGGCCGCATCACGAAAGCCGAACCCGCAAGACCGCTTTGAAGGCGCTTCTTTCCGGCGACGCCCTTGATCCCGTCAGCCTGGAATTTGAGGACATCAAGGCGATCGTGGAAGCCGGACGCCGTGAGGGACTTAGGCAGGCGGCGGATGTGGCGCGGGAGAGAGCGGAGAAAGCCATTGCCCGTCCGTTCGATCCCGAGCAAGGCGACACGCCAGAGAACCGCAGCTTTGATCAGGCGTGGAAGCAAGGCTCATACAACGCTCTGCATTGCGCCGCCAACGCAATCACCGCGCTTATGGGAGACGAGGGGTGAAGAGCAGAACCGTTATCGAGTTTTACGCAACCAGAAAGGTTGGCGTTGCCGCTTCTTTCCTCATTAGGGTCGAAACTGACGCGCCAGTTCCACCGGATGGTGCTTTGATCAACATCAAGGGCGAGGATTATCTGGTGCTTTCCACCAATTACTCGATTGATCAGCCCGGAGAACCATTCCCCGAGGTTGTCTATCGCCGGAACGTCTTCATGCGCCTCGACGACGCGGAGTAGCGGGGATTCACAACCCTCTACCAGGATGGTATAAGGGGGATGACGCGGCGGCGCTGATGGAAGCGTGCTGCTGCCGGCCTGATCAGCCGGAGCCTAGACTGAGACGAGGATGAAACGATGGCCTCGGTGCGTCAGTAGTCTGTATCAAGCCAGACCCGCGTCGCCCCTTGACCGACTCAGGAACAATGCGCGAACAGAGGGTCATGGATGACGAGACACGACGCGCTAACGAGCAGCTTATAGGCGACTTCTTCCACCAGTCCCGATCCGATGCGAGGGCGAGGAAGAAAGGGCTACCGAAGGGCGAGCCTCCGGTAAGCCATCGTCATGGGACAGATTGGTGGAACTACATCGAAGGCGGGAAGAAGCGCCGCTAGCCAAGCCATAGCGTGATAGCACCTGCGAGCAGATACCAACTCAGGATGGTGCCGCCAGCGATGTAGCCCAGCTTGGCGCGCGGGGGCATAGTTAGACCGTCAGGTCCGGCCTCATCAGCGCTTCAAACATGGCGTTGGCATAGTCGCCATATCCCTGCGTCGATGGGTGGACGGACGCCGCATCCGACAGCATTCCCAGCGTCACATTCTCTGCTGACGAGGTGTCGCCAGTCATGCCCCAGCGATCAGCGATGGAGAGGTGCGCGACATGATCCGTGTCGGAAGCAATGCGCCGGCAGGCCTGATGATAGGCGTAATAAGCCTGCCCGCCAGACGGAACGGTGACACCACCAGAGGGGGGGAGCGCCGTGTTGACCAGCAGCGTGCAACCGCCAAGTGCCGCAATGTTGGCGACCGCCTCACGCAGACGCGCCTCATAATAGTCAGGGGTCGTATAGACAGGCCCGATCGCCTCGCCTCCAGTCCCGCCGCCCATCAAGGTCTGCTGAAGTGTACCGTCATTCTGGCCCAGAGAAATGATGGTCAGCGCCTCATTCCACGCGCCAAACTGCGCCGCGAGCCGAGAGCGGATATAGGCATTGCTGGTCGCTGCGTTGTTGCGCGAGCTTTCCCCGACGCCGAGGTAATCCGCGATGGTCCAGCCGGCGCGACCCCAACGGCTGACCGTGACGCCCTGGTTGTTGTGGTAGCGGATCGCGGTGATGTGCTGCGAATTAGTCGCGCTGATCCCTGCCAGGGTGATCGTGTGCGTGGTATTGGCAAGGCCGGTGATCGACAGCACCTTGTAGCCTTTCGTCGCGCCGGTATTGTTGCCGGACGCAAGGCCCTGCGTAACTGTGCCTCCGTCCACCTGATAGGTGAAGCCGCCGTTCAGCGTTCCATCCGCCGTGTCGCCGCCAAAGTAGAGAATGTCCACGGCAGTGCAGGCGGGCGTGGTGAACGTCACTGGCCTATCGCTGCGGATGCGGCCTCCCCATAGGCATGGACCGATCGTGAGGTCCGCAGTCACCCCGGCGTCACGGGCAACGCGGCTGTCGGTGCCAGAGTAGAAGGGGGTTATAGCGCCACCGCCGAGCGTGCCGTACCGAGCGGCGAAGAGTGCCCGAAGCTGCCCTGGCCAGCCGCGCGCATCAGCTATCGTGTTGGTCGTAACGCTGCTGGGATTTTCGGTGCCCACGCCCTGGGTGATGCTGTCGCCATGGCAGCCGATATGGACCGGCGCATAGAGGGCGTTGCCCAGCTTGGCGCGGAAGCGTCGCAGGCCACGCGGGTTGTAGAGGCGATAGCTCCTTGCGGTGAGTGGCGTGGAGTTGCCGGAGATATCGTAGGTCACGCCATTATCGAGCGCGGTGATCGTCAAAATTTGGTCGGTATCAAACGGACCAAAAGTCGATGACCGATTATAGGTTTGGGTGACGCTGTTGAGCGTCACAGAGTATTTCAGGCCGGTGATTGAAACCACGCTGCCGGCAGCGAAGCTGACGGGAACGAAAGAGCTATTTGCTACGGCAACCATTATTTGTCCCCCTTGAGAGAATTGGAAACAGGCTTTGGTTCAAGATCGGAAGGGTCAAGGCTAACGGCCCATTCGTGGGCCTGAATAGCGTAGGCGGCGAGGCCGGCGAGAACGTCCGCGCCCACTTGCACTGATCCGCTATCTCCGGGGGGAGCGGCGGGCACTTCTTGAGGAACGCCGGCACCGTCAGCTTTGGCGGGGGAACCGGTTTTCCGGCCCGCACCTCCACCACTTCCTTGCCGCACGAGGGAAGCGCGCAGGCGAGCGCGAAGATCGACAATGCTTTCATCGGCTGCATCGGCCTTGTCCTTCCATTCCTGTTCTTGGGCAGCGTTGACGGCTTTCTGTGCGGCCAGCGCCTCTGCGGTCCTGTCGATGATCTTGGTTTTGAAGAGGGTGTATTCCTGCCGCACTTCGGCAAGCTGGCGCTTGTAGGAGGCGCGGAGGCTGTCGATGCGCCAGACCCATAGGGATCCAGCCAGAAGCACGACCGCAAGCGCGCCATAGATGTAGGGGCGGAAAGGAGCGGGGATCACAGGCCCACCATGCAGAGGCGATATTCCTCTGCCCTCCGGTTCGCGAGGCCCTGCACAAAGCGTCCGCCCGCCTTGTTCCAGAACTTGATAGCCGCGCAGCCACCGGCAAAGTCGCGGCTGTCGAAGCGGCGATCAGCGGTAGACTGGCAATAGGCTTTAATGCCGATATTGTAGGCCAGCGATGTAGCGGCGGCGAGCTGGTACGGCCGATCGGCAATCGCAGGAGTGCAGCGCGCTACAGGCTCAGCGAACTCCCTGACACCCTTCTGGAGCATCGCCAAGCATTCGGCATCTGTGTAGCGGCGCATCTTCACGCGTGTCTCGCCGTAGCAAACAGTAGGCACGCCCACGATGTCTAGATAGGGATCGTTGCGCTTCCCTTCCCAATTCCCGATGAGCGGGACAGCAAGCGCCAGAGCGGCAGCAAAGCCAGCCCCGGCCCCGACCGCTACCTTCTTCTTTGTGGCATCAGCCATTGTTGGCCCCTTTCTGCCGCACCAGGCGGGCGAATGTTGCTGCGCCGAAGATCAGCACCGGAATCCAGTAAGCGATGCGGACGGGGAGCAGCATTTTCAGCTCGTCAGGCAGCGCCGCCCAAAGCTCGCGCGCGATCTCGGGAAAGGCGAGCAGCGTTCCGAGCAGGAAGTTGCCGAGCAGGTTTAGGCGCACGGACCAGAATTTGAGCCAACGAGTGCGCCAGTCATCAATCAGCTTCATTGCCCCGCTCCAAACAGAAGTTTGCCGAGCGCAAGCAGGAGGCCTAGGCCGGCAGTGAAAACCGTCCCGATCCCGGCATAGAAGCCGAAGCTCTTCTGCTGCGCCGTGTTGAGGTCCGCGATCTTGTTGAGGATGATTTCCAGCTTGTCGGAAACCTTCTCGTTCATCGCCTCGATGCGGTTTTCGATCTTGTCCATCCGCAGCTCGCCAGCGATCTGGCGCTGTGCGATGTTCGCCGCCTCATGCTTGGTGACGCGCGCGGTTCCCTGTAGATCGCTGATGTCCTTGCGCAGGGGGGCAAGCTGCGCCTCGATGCTGGGATCAGGTGCCATGGCTATCTCCAAGAGCCTTCTTGCGATGAAGTAGAGACAGACCAGCCCAAGCACGCACAGCAGCACGCCACAGAATTTCAGCAACGCCCCAACCCCCGACCAGAGCAAGCTGGAGCCAGCCCACCGTACTCAGTTCATCATAATAGCGCTGCCAGTTGGTCGAGCGCGTGAACATCTCCATCAGCCCGTAGGCCGCGTGCATGGATACCTGGACGCAGAACAGGATAGACAGGATGGGACGCCGCCAACCCGGATTGACGTGCTCACCACGCCATGTGATCCCTGCCAGCCACGCAGCCGCGATCAGGTCCACGACCATGCTGATATGCCATGGCTCGTAGATTTCCGTCGCGGCCACGAAGCAGGCCAGCCCTGCCCAGATAGCGCCCAATGCCGCTGCCTCGCGTTCAAGGCGCGAGTTGCGGGACGCGGCGCTGATAACCAGCACCACGGCCATCGCGACGGCAAAGGAGGTGAAGTTATCCACGCGGCTTCGGCTTCTGCGCCGGCTTCACCGGCTTGCTGGTCTTCTTTTCGTCCTGCGGCGGACGCTGGGGGCCGTTACCGGACATGATCATTCTCCTTCTTGCTAAGCCAGATTCGAAACAGGGGATCGGACAGGTGCGCTTGCCACTGGCGCTCACTCATCTGGCCGGAGCGGTAGCAGGCGAGGATGCCCCGGAAGTCGTCAGACATCGCCTTGCTCCTATGTCAGCGCCAGCACGGCCGATCGCGTAACTCCATCGGAGCCGCGGACCTTGACCGTCAGGGAAGTGTTGGAAGTCAGTTCAAACATCATCTGGCTGTTGGCGTTTGGTGTGACGGACGAAGCGAGATAGTGCCGGATCGGCGCGTTGAAGATGTGCGTCCCCAGCCCCTTCGCGAGATACTGGATATTGATGTCCGTGCTGGCTCCGGACACGCCAAAAATGATGTTGCCCGTGGTAATCTGGAAATAGCCCATGTCCGCCGTTGTGCTGGCGGCGAGGTTGAGTGCACTGTTAGAGGCGTTAAGCCGCAGTTGATGGCGGGCGCTGCTTCCGTCGCGGAACGACATGAAAATCTGCTGGCTGGCGATGTCGGACCCAGACGCAGCGGATGCGCCGACCTGGATGGCTGCAACCGTGCAGGACGCGTCATCCGTGATGAAGCCGTTTGACCATTTCGTGGCGCTGCCGCGCGTTCCGACTTGATAGGCGTCGGCATTCAAGGGCGTCGCGGAACCCTGGATGATCATCGACGCGCCGACCACCGTGGTTCCGGTGCGATTTACGTCAACATCATGCTCCCACCCGATAAGAACGCGCCCGACCCCAGCCCCGGAAACGTTGCCGACGCTGTCGTTGCAGGCGGTATTGATGCCCCAGACATGCGCATTATCGACCGCAGCCACAGCCTGCCCGAAATAGCAGACGGCGTTCGCCTCGTTCGGAGCGGAGCCATGCGTGGCGTTGTTGATCGCATAGGCGTCGAAGGCAGACATATGCTGCACAGTCGTGCCTGGCTGGATGTTGATGGCCGAACGTGTGGCGCTACGGTAATAATAGCCGGCAGGAACTTGTGCCGAATAGATGTCCTGGCCTGTCGTGGGCGAGTTGCGGAATTGGGTTACATAGCCGTCAGTCGTCGGAGTGGAGTTCGCCGTGATCCGGTCGATCAGTTGCGTTTCGACAGCCTGAACCGCCTGTTTCGCGGTTGGGTTGTCGGGAACGATGCCAACCCAGCCGGTGCCGAGGTTGGTTGCAGTTCCCGATACACCTACGGCAGATGCGTTCGTTTTTCCATCCAAATCGCCAAGCGTTGCGGCGACCTTCATCTGGACGTTGCGGATGACTTTCAGCGGTGCCGAGCCAACGAACAACTGTACATCGTAATTGCCGTCATCAATGAAGAAGTCGTAGTTGCCGCCGCTGTCGGTCTTGGCGGCGTTTGCGATGCCGGAAACCGTATCGATGGGAGTGCCGCTCTCGTCGGCGTAGATATCGGCCAGTGCGCCCGTCACAGTATCGTAGGCGCGAGCGATGACATCCGGGATGGGGATTCCCGTCCGATCGTTCACAACAAGGTCGAACCAGTGATACACCTTGCCCCCTATGCGAAGCTGATGAAAGTGACCGCCACCTGCCCGCTCGCCGTGTTGCCGAGCGCATCAGTGACGTTGACTTGGAAAACCGCGTCCCCATCCGGGTATCCCCTGAAGGCGGTCGTTGCGCCGCTGGGGTTGGTGGCGATCGGGACGCCGGGGTTGTCGTTCGACACCCGCACCCACGAATAGGTGTAGGGGCCTTGTCCGCCGCTCACGCTTGCTGTGACGGTGTTGGTCGTGGCTTCGCCTGACGTGGCGCGTCGGCCGCTGGCGGTAGCGGGACTGATGGACACGCTCAAAGGCTGGATAAAGCTGCCCACGGTGCGCAGGACGCCGTTATCCAGCACCTTGAGGGTGCGGATCAGGCGCAGGGCGTTGAAGTGCAGTGCGCGGAACCGCGTCACCTCCACCAGCCCCGAAGGCGTCATGGCGCGCAGGCGGGGCATCAATATTCCATCAGGAAGTCGCCGTTCGCCATGCCCGAAGGAACAGCGCCGCCGATGGGCTGGATGAAGATGCGACCCGAGGCATTCGTTGATGCGTCGTGGTAGATATAGCCGCCGCGACCGGAGAAAATCGGGTTGCCGGTGAACTGGCCGCCCGTCTTGGTGACAAGGTTCGACACGTCAGGGAGACCATTATACATCAGGCGGATGTCGGCCATGATGGCCCGAATTGCGGCGTTAATGTTCCCGGCCGCGCAGTTCTCCGCGATATTGATGCCGCGAACCGATGTGTTGCTGTCTGGGGTGGTGCTGTAGTCTATGACGGGCATCAGACATGCCCCCATTGACGGTTTTTGATGATGTTGGTGATCTGCGTGTTTGAGACGCCGAACTGGCGAGCGAGACGGATACCATCGCCATAGCGGCCATGATGAAGCCGGCGAATGGCCCGGACATCCTCATCGGTTAGCTTCGAAATGGGGGCCGTTTCGCCACGCTGTTGAGTGCCATGGATCACGCGATCGGCGGCGTTTTCTATCTTTGTCGCCCAACGAAGATTATAGGCAGCGTTATTGCTCCGCGTGCCGTCACCATGTGCGACTTCATGCTGCGGAGATGGGCGCGCGCCATGGAAGGCTTCGCAGACGAGCATGTGAATACTTGCGGTCCGCGCATCGCCATCACGGCTCAGACGAACTTGCGGATACCCGGATTTGGGATGCACATATCCGCCGACAAACCGTGTCGGATGAAGCTTGAAGCAGCCGTTCTTTGTTCGAACATACCGGGCAAGGCGACGGACGCGTCCATGCGAGGACACTTCATAGTATCCCTCGTAACCCGCTATCGCTCGCCATTCTTCCGATGTGGACAATTCTCATTCCCCAAAAGACAGGTCTGTCGATGAGGGGAATGAGGACGGCTAAGGCCGTGGTTTCCCGGTGCGGCGAGGTGTCAGGCCGCGCAGCTATGGTTTACCATAGGGTGATTCGGGGTGCAAGAAGAAGGGGCAGAGGTGACGGACGAAGAATTTACGCTGATTGCACGGATCGCCTTGCGTTCGGCCTCAACATCCGCCCTCTGCGCCAACGCTCTTAGGCGCGCTGGCCTACTAGACGCACAAGAGAAGCAAACCATCGCCAGAAACCTTCAAGCGATTGCCGACGAGCTTGAGCCGACAGAGCGGGACGCCGAGGCCGTGCAATATCATCTGCTAGCTCGCCTGTTTCGGGATTGATCTTCAAACCAAGCCCCGC
>NZ_JBHTLS010000087.1:0-10043 GCF_042678845.1 Sphingobium olei
CCGGCCGGGCTACGCCCGACCTCCACCGCACCCAGCGCAGGGCGCTCCCCACAACCGTCCGCCTAATCTCGAAAAGGGGGTCCCTCTTCGACGCCGATACGGGGTCCCGTTTGCGCGCCGTTTGACAAGGCAGTTCGCCGCCTGGCTCGGTCTGACACCGCAACAACACTCAACCGGTGGAAAGACCAGACTTGGTGGCATTTCCAAACAGGGCGACCGATACCTGCGCCGATTGCTTGTCGTCGGAGCAACCGCCGTCATGCGCCATATCAAGGACAAACCCACGCCCATGGCAGACTGGATCAGGAAGCTTTCCGAGAAAAAGCCTTTCCGGCTCGTCTCGGTGGCGCTGGCCAACAAGCTAGCCCGGATCGCGTGGGTCGTGCTGACCCGCAAGGAGGCCTATCACCCCTACGCCCATCTGACCTGATCACCCCAGGTTACCCCGAATGGTAATGGCAGTCGATGATGAGTAACGATCGAGCCAATGGTGAGACCAACCCGTCTGATTCAATGCGCTTCAATGCGCGGGAGCTTGTTTAGGGACCTCACCGGCGGATTTCCATCAGGGCCAGCAGCAGTAATTATGCCGCACTCACAGGCCGGACATATGAAAGCAAACCGATCAAACCCGTCCCGACAAAATGCCCTTGCCAAGGGGGCGTCCACATATGAATCACATCAGCACGGACAAGGGAATCCCCAATGATTCAATTCGTGTGGAAACCGCTCTAATGGGAGACGCTGAATTTAGTTGCGTCCAAGATTGGCTCCACGGCCGAGACACTGCGCCCCTGGTGCCGCACGGGGGCAGACCGACGGGCGGCACTAGCGGCACAAGGCGTTGATGATAACGCCCATCTCGAGCTGCTGGAGCGCGAGGTCAAGGAACTACGTCGTGCCAACGACAACCTGCATAAGGCCCGGTATTTTGTCTGATGGTGGAGTTTTCCGCTGTAAGAGATTGTGATGGCGTTCATCAACATCTATTGCGAGAATCTGATTATTGAGCCAATACGCGGCGAACTGGCGATCACCCGTCCTTCAGCGACAAGCATGCTGTACGTCTTGTCAATCTGGCTAATCGTTCTGCCCGTGAGCGCCGAGATGACGACGTGTGTGAGCAGATCCGGCGTATACTCGAGCTCGGATTCGGCTTTAAGGCTCGCAAAAGGTCCAGCACCCATTGAAGCACGAAGGCCTTGACGCTGATCGGTGCGCTGCGGCAAGGGTTAGCGCTGTCCGGGCTGTTGGCGTAGCGGCCGAACGCTACACGTTCAGGGGGCGGATACAGGCCTGTCCCATGGCGCGAAGCCAGATGCTGATTGCGCATCTGGAATCGGGCACGGAGGCCGATGCCCTCGCGCGGCTGACGGCGATGTTCGGCGAATTGGCGGGCGAAGCGGACAGATCGACCGGACCGACGAACCGCGCATCCATTTTGCCAACGGCGACATCATCCATCTGAACCCGAGCCTCAATGCGCTGAAGCTGCGCTGCTAAACCGAGATCGAGAGTGTGAAGCGGGCACCGGTGATCAACAGGCAAGTGCTGGTGCCGGTGTAGGGCTATCGCATTCCCGCCTAATCGCAACGATTTAAGCGACGGCGAGTGAGACAGTTGCCGAACGGCTTGCTATGTAACGGATTGAAAGGCTGTATTACTTTGGAGGACGCGTAGAGGGGTAGGCGTCGCCCTGCACGTTATCCCCTACAATCATTCGTCAACCTGGCAGCATCGCGCTGGCCCACGCCAATAACTTCCGATTGTTACATAATACAAGGGGAAAGCAGCGATCTGCTTCCCCCTATCCTTTTCGACGCGCCTTCTAACGCCGAGCCTTGCAAGGCCGTGACTGTTAGCCCTCCGCCAGTATTCCGCGCAGATAGCGGCCGTAGTCGGACTTGCCGAGCTTACCGATCGCCTGTTCAAGGCCATTAGCGTTGATGAAGCCTTGGCGATACGCGATTTCTTCTGGTGCGGCGATCTTGAAGCCTTGGCGCTTTTCAAGGACTCGGACGAACTCGGCGGCGTCGAGCAGACTGTCGGGCGTGCCGGTATCAAGCCAGGCATAGCCGCGGCCCATGATTTCGACATGCAGGTCGCCGCGCTCCAGATAGACGCGGTTGACGTCGGTGATCTCCAGCTCACCCCGTGGTGACGGCTTCATGTTGGCGGCAATGTCGACGACCTTTTCGTCGTAGAAATAGAGGCCGGTCACGGCCCAATTAGATTTGGGGTTTTCGGGCTTCTCCTCGATCGTTTCCGCCTTCTTGTTCGCGTCGAAGCTCACCACGCCATAGCGTTCGGGATCGTTGACATGATAGGCGAAGACGCTCGCGCCTTCCTTACGCGAGGAGGCACTGGCGAGGATTTCGGGCAGGCCATGGCCATGATAGATATTGTCGCCCAAAATGAGCGCGGACTGCTGACCGGCGACGAAATCGGCACCGATAATGTAGGCCTGCGCCAAGCCATCGGGACTGGGCTGCTCGGCATATTCGAGAGTCATGCCCCAGGCCGACCCGTCGCCCAGCAGCGACTGGAACGCCGGCAAGTCACGCGGCGTCGAGATGATCAGCACTTCCCGGATGCCTGCCAGCATCAGCGTGGTCAGCGGATAATAGATCATCGGCTTGTCGTAGACCGGCATGAGCTGCTTTGAGGTCGACAGCGTCATGGGATAGAGCCGCGTACCGCTGCCCCCGGCGAGAATGATGCCCTTCATCGTTCAAATTCCCCTGTAGATTATTGTGCGGCCAGTTGCAGCCTGTCCATGACCTCGTCGAGTGAGGTGCGCCATTGCGGCAGCGCAACGCCGTGGACCTTCGCGATCCGGGTGCAGTCGAGCCGCGAATTGGCGGGCCGGGTGGCAGGCGTCGGATAGTCGGCGGTGCCGATATGCCGCACCGATGCCGAAGGGCCACCCCGCACCGTGGACGCTGCAAAGATGGCTTCGGCAAAGTCGGCCCAGCTCCCTTCGCCCTGCGCGGTCATGTGGAAGATGCCACGTAGCTCTTGGCTACCATTGGATACCATGTTGGCAGCTACTTCCAGAATGCCGTCCGCGATCGCCAGCGCGCTGGTCGGATTGCCGACCTGATCGCCCACAACGCCAACCTCATCGCGGTCACTTGCAAGCCGCAGCATCGTCTTGACGAAATTGCCGCCGAACGGGCTGTGCACCCAGGCGACGCGCAGCACCGCGCTGTTTTCAGGATAGGTCGCGAGCACCGCCTGCTCGCCCGCCAGCTTCGACGCGCCATAGACGCCAGTGGGGCCGGTGGGATCGCTTTCGACATAGGGCCGGTCCAGCGTCCCGTCGAACACATAGTCGGTCGAGATGTGGATAAGCGGAACGTCCAGCGCCCTGGCCGCTTCAGCTACAGCGCCGGCACCCGCGCCATTGACGGCATAAGCCAGATCGCTCTCACTCTCTGCTTTATCGACCGCGGTGTAAGCGGCGGCCGAGATGATCGCGTCGGGCGATACCTCTTCAAGCGCGCGGGCAACCGATGCAGGATCGGCCAGGTCCAGCTCAGGGCGGCCGATGGCGATCACCTCATGTCCTTCTGCGGTCCCGCGCTCCATCAAGCTGGTGACGACCTGGCCGGTCTTCCCGGTGACGGCAATCCTCACGCGGTGGCTTTCTCAAGGCCGAGACGCTGGCCGTCATAGGCATCCCGCAACGGACGCCACCACCATTCATTGTCGAGATACCAGCGCACCGTCTTTTCGATGCCCGAGTCGAAATTCTCCTGGGCACGCCAGCCCAGTTCGTTTTCCAGCTTGGTCGCGTCGATTGCGTAGCGCGCGTCATGGCCGGGGCGGTCGGTCACATATTCGATCAGCTCGACACGGGCTGTGCCGCTAGGCCGCAGTTCGTCCAGCACGGCGCAGATGCGTTTGACCACGTCGATATTCTTGCGCTCATTACGGCCGCCGACATTGTAGGTTTCGCCCGGTTCGCCCTTCTCGATAATGATGTCGAGCGCGCGAGCGTGATCGTCGACATAGAGCCAGTCGCGGATATTCTCGCCCTTCCCATAGACCGGCAGCTTGCGCCCTTCTAGCGCATTGAGGATCGTCAAGGGAATGAGCTTTTCAGGAAAGTGGTATGGCCCGTAATTGTTCGAGCAGTTCGACACCACGATCGGCATGCCATAGGTGCGGTGCCAGGCCTTGGCAAGGTGATCGGACGCGGCCTTCGACGCTGAATAAGGCGAGGAGGGATCATAGGGCGTCGTTTCCTCAAACAGCCCTTCGTCGCCGAGCGAGCCATAGACTTCATCGGTCGAGACGTGGAGGAAGCGGAACGCGTCCTTCGCCGCGCCCTCAAGCCCGTTCCAGTAGGCGCGCGCGGCTTCCAGCAGGGTGAAGCTGCCCACGACATTGGTCTGGATGAAGTCTGCCGCTCCAGTGATAGAGCGGTCGACATGGCTTTCGGCGGCCAGGTGCATGATGCGGTCTGGTTGGAATTCGGCAATCGCCTTGTCCATCGCCGCACGGTCGCAGATGTTGGCGTGTAGGGAACGGTGGTTGTTGCGCCCTTCCACTTCCTTGAGAGATGCCTCGCACCCCGCATAGGTGAGCGCGTCGATGGTGAGGACATCATAGCCCTTCTGAAGCACCAGGTAGCGGACGAGGGCAGAGCCGATGAAGCCGGCGCCGCCGGTGACGATGACACGCATGGGTTATTCGCTCCAACTGAAATAGGGGGGAAGGTCGGCCAGCAGGGGCTGCTTGCGGTCCTTAACCGAAAGAGTTTCTGGATCGGCGGCATCCGGCCAGACGATGCCGATCGCGGGATCGTTCCAAGCGAGGCCCTTGTCGCATTCGACGCTATAGTAGCTGCCCGTCACCTTGTAGGCGATAACGGTATCAGGCTCGAGCGCGCAGAACCCATGAGCAAAGCCGGGCGGCACCCAGAGCTGCTTGCCATTGTCGGGAGTGAGCGTTTCGCTGACCCACTGACCAAAGGTGGGCGATCCAGCGCGAATATCTACCGCGACGTCGAACAGCGCACCGGCGGTGCAGCGCACCAGTTTACCTTGGGCGTGCGGTTCGCTCTGGAAGTGCAGGCCGCGGATCGTGCCGACTTTCGCGCTGCGGGATTCATTATCCTGCACAAAGCGGTAATCCCCGATATGTTTCGCGAACAGGTCAGCCCGGAAGGTTTCGGCGAAATAGCCGCGCTCATCGCCGATATGGCGAGGAGTCAGGAGGGCTACCCCAGCAATGTCGTAGGTCTGGATTTCCACAGTTTCCCCTTCGATGAAGAATTGCCTGGTTCCGAATGTCAGTTGTTGCTGTTCTGGATCACCGACACGGCGCTGGTCACGGTCAGAACCGGGGAGAAGAGCTGGCTGATGAGCTGGACGAGCTTGCTCGGCTGATTGGCCGCAGCGTTGCCAAAATAGAGGACATCCTTATCCTGCATTGTGAATTTCTGCGCCAGGAAATAGGCACCGGTCTGCATCATATCGAGATGATAAACGCGCGGCGTTTCCTGGCCTTGGGCATCCTTCACGTAGCGGAACAGGAAAATGGCGGCGGGATCGCCCAGATTGGGATTAGCGCCGCCCGCAGTGGCGACCGCTTCGGCGAGCGACACAGTCGAACGGCGGAAGGGCACCTGCTCCACCCGCCCCGACGCGCCTAAGATCGAATAGGTACGCGGGTCATCCACCAGCATCAGCCGGTCGCCGGGTCGGATTGCCACATCAAGCGAAGGATTTTCGACCATATCGTTGATGCGCACGTCGGCACTTACCGTGCCGCGCATGATGCGGACCATCAAATCCTTAGAGTTGCCGCGGTAGCCGCCGGCCAACGCTATGACGTCGGACAGGCTCTCCCGGTTGGTCTGAAGCACGAGGCGGCCAGGCCTCGACACCTCACCGCCGATGATAATCGAATTGGTGATCGCTTGGCTCATCGTGACGATAACCTGCGGATTTTGCGACAGGCGCCGCAGCGCATTGCGGATCGTCGACTCGACCTCACCCGTGGTCAGACCCGAGACATGCAGAGTGCCGGCATAGGGGATTGAAATATCGCCCAGGTCGTCGACTCGCGTAGGTGGCAGCTTCTGCACCTGAACGCCGGGCGCCGCTAGCTGGCCCGCGGCCGAGGCCGGCGAGCTGCTGGCGAACAAGGTGACGCCCGCTTCATAGATGTTGATGTCGAGAATGTCGCCCGGCCCTACCATGTCGGTTGGCGAAGGCGCCGCCTGTGGCAGCAGCGCGGCGGGCGTCGCGCTGGCCGAGACGGGCGGTAAGTCGGCCGCGGCACGGACCGGCACCACCGCGATGGGCATGGAGCCATCCTTGGGCGCGGTTGCTGACTTTCGAACTTGCCCGCCGGTAGGGCCGCTGGATGGCAGGGTTGCGCAGCCTGCAAGTCCTGCAAGCAAGGCCAGAAATGCGCTGTATTTAAGGTGCATCAGGGTAGTTTCTCGAAAAAGCGGTGACTAGTCCGCGGTATGCCTTAGCATCGCGATCAAACAAGGGCCAATAGGAACAGTCCCGATAGCAGCTGTCGTGCCACTTCTCGTACCCCTTTTTACCTCTCGCGATATTGTGGTGTGACATAATGAAAGAGATCAAAGCACATCATACACAGCAAGCGCCTCGTTGACGTCTTCGTACATCGTCGCGACTCCAGCGTGCAGGACGATGGCGCGGTTGCAGAACTGACGGATGAATTCAGGCCCGTGTGATGCAAATAAAAGGGCGCGCTCCTGCCGTTTTTCAAAAAATTCAGCTTGACTCTTCTTCTGGAAATTCTGATCGCCAACCATTATGACTTCATCGATTAGGTAACAGTCGAATTCTATCGCCAATGACAATGCAAAAGCCAGTCGCGCCCGCATGCCGGAGGAATAGGTTTTAACCGGCATCCGCAACTGCCGTCCCAACTCCGAGAAATCCTCCACAAAGACGCGCAAATCCCTATAGTCGCGATTGTAGATGCGCGCGATAAACCGCGCATTGTCATAGCCTGTCAAGCTGCCCTGAAAGCCGCCGCCAAATCCCAATGGCCAGGAACAGCTCATCTGCCGGACTATGCGGCCCGCAGTGGGCATTTCCACGCCTCCAACAAGCTTGATGAGCGTCGATTTTCCAGCGCCGTTTCGCCCTAACAGACCTATACGCTGCCCAGGATGAATGGAGAAATTGACGTCGCGTAGGACGGCTTTCTTTTTGTAAACCTTCTGAACATGCTCGCACGCAATCATTCGATCACCATCGTCTTGCGAACATGACTACAAAGCGCCAGCCCCACGATCAGACAGATAGCCGAAATGGTCAACGGAACGGATACGCTATAATAGGGACGCACCGCGTTGCCAAAGAGCCCGTATCGAATCATCTCCATTGCGTTCACCATTGGCGACCACAATGCGACCTCCCGTGCGGCAGGGGTCAGCCATGAAGCCAGATTAAAGGTGCCTGAAAAAGGAATAGCCAGATATACCGTAACCGGGAGCAGCTTCTCCAATATTTCCGACATTTCCGACAGCGGCGCGATGATGAACGCGACTGACAGGACAAATAGGAAATATAATCCCCACCCCAGCAGCGCCATGCCGATGTCATGGGGGACAGGAAATAGCCCTACTGCTGAAAGGACCGTGCCCATAAATAGCCAGGCCATCGTCGTCCCAATAAATTCGATCAGCACGCGCACGAAGACAAGATCTATCAACTTGACCGGCCGATGATACATTAGGCTTCCGTTGGCGATGAACACACTGACGCAGCGGCTGAATGTATTACGCAGGAATGTCAGCGGGATATAGCCACTTACGACGAAGGCGACGATACCGATCCCATGCTCTTCAGACCCTTTAATGAAGGTCCAGAGCAGACCGACAAGGCCTGCAAACAACATGGGTTCGGCCATCATCCAGAGAAAGCCGATATTCTCCCGCCCGAAGCGCGTGACGAGTTCGCGGAGCATCAGGGCCCTGATTACGTTCCCTTGTATCTCCAGTCCAGATCGCAGCCGGTTCATCAATCTTCCGGCGCATGTTCGAGGATGCCAACTACCAGCATCCAGCCCACCAGATATAGGCAAAGGGATACGCCGAGGACGGTGAGAATCTGCTTCAACCTTGCTGGAAGTGTCGCTTGGTCAGGCTTGTCGGGTTGCACAATGCGTTCAAGATAGAATTGCTGCCGCTGCGCGTCCGCGCGCGCCCGCTCCAGTGAGGCACTGGCGGTGGTCAGCATTTGCGTTGCAAACTCTTGTTCGACAGCATTTGCTTCATAGCCGCTCAATTTGGAAGCTATACCGGAATTGCTTCCAACCACTTGTAGGTTCTGGGCAGCAATTTGAGCTGTGATTGCGGCGACTTGTTGCCGCATAGCCGGCAATGAGGGGTTTGACGGGGTGATACGGGAGGTAGTTTCGATTTGCGCCAGCAGCGCGACCCTTTGAGCCTCCAGACCGCTAGAGATTTCCAATACTCCCTTCGCTTGCTGCTGAGGATCGAGAAGCTCGGAACTGTTGCGATATTTGCCGAAATTAATACGCGCCGCCCGGACTCGATCTTCCGCGATAGCAACGCGCTTTTCGGCTTCGACGATCGCTTGACGGTTCGCGCGCCCATTGAGCCGGTTGACGAGTCGTTCGCTGAGTTGGAGGAGATACTCATTCAATATATAGGCATCATAGGGTTTGAAAGCTTTGACGGTCATCACCGCATTTGATGTGTCATGGTCGAGGTGAACATCGACCATCTTGTTGAAATACTTGTGTAGATTTTCAAAACTATTTTCTCGCAGGGGCGATGGAAAGCGGCTCAACGGATCTATTTCCGAAGCCATGAAGCGGGCCTTCACGTCAATCCGCCGTGATAGATCCGCCAGAGCGTCCCGCGAGCGAAGATAATCAATCACCTCATGCGTCTGCTGCTGCCCCTCCGACAGGCCCGTAGTCTGAATGAGGTTGGCGAATGAGGATGTTTGGGATTGCTGGCGACTGGGCGATTTGATGACAAACCGCGCCTCTGACACGTAAATGTCCGAGGCGATAAAGCTATAATAAACTGTCGCGAGCAAAGAGGGCAGCACGACAAAGAGCATGAACCAGCGATGGCGCGTGATTTTGGCCCGAATTCTATGGGCAAACACCAGCCCGGCACCAGGTTCATGAGGATAGGTTTGGTCTTTAATCATGGTTCGCTGCTACCTTACAGGCGGACATATTCCAATCAGCTCACATAGTTGGGTCAGCCCAATCCGCAGGCCCACGAGGAAGGGGGCAATCCCCGGCTTTGCTCAAATTGTCAATGGACGTCCCGCCGTTTGGCAAGCGCCGCATGGCGCGTAAGCCGAAATATCTCCCGGTTTGCCCGGCCGCGCCTATGCATATACGGCATTTTCCTGTCGGCGAAGGCAATTGCCTTTGCATGGTTCGGCCTTTTTCACCAAAGAACAAGTCCGGTCCGTCCCAAGCCATACCCGAATCCTGATGAGAAGACCTCTTTTCAGCAAGGGCAAGCCGATGTGACATTTCTGACCGTTCCCCTGATTCTCCACGGCCTCAAAAGCCCGTGACAAATCCGGCACTAAGCCAAGTGGCCGCAGCAGCGCTCGCGGATGCGCTGCCGCGCGGCATCCTAGCGGCATCCTAACAGCCGATACACGATCGGAGGCGCACCGCTGCGCGATAGCGGCCCAAAATTCTCCAATAGATTGAAAATCGGAGTAGTAGTAGTGATCGCCGGCGCCCATGGCATTGGCCGATCTTTCGTCATGGAGTCCCGCTATCTATGCACTGTTGATTTCATATTAAAACTCAGAGCGGGCAATCACCACTTGGCACCAGCGGATGATGCAGGACGGCGGCAAATACAAAGCTGTTGTGGCCTGTAACGGATCTGAATGGTATGGCTCCCATTTTTAACCTTAGAGCGGTTTCCGTTCATTCTGGATCGTATCCGCAAGAACTGAAGTAGTTGGCGCACTCGGCGGGCTTGAAGATGTCGACGAGCCTGCCGATGAGGTCCCACAGTCCAGAGACGGTTCGCTCGC
>NZ_JBHTLS010000088.1:0-10862 GCF_042678845.1 Sphingobium olei
AAAAACGTTCTTTGACGTATCCATGCCTATGCGGGTAATTTGCTCCACGGGCGGCTCCCTTGATTGAGTCTTGCAACGCACTCACTCTGGCACATTGCGATGCCGTTGGGAGCCGTCCACCCCAACAAGGCAGCAACTCGTCGATCCGATTGATCGGATGCCCCTTTCCGATACGGTCGAGGACGTCAGCCAGCCAGTCCTGTGGATTGATGCCGTTAAGCTTAGCCGTTTCGAGAAGTGTATACATCGCGGCAGCTCGCTCACCGCCGCAATCGGCACCGGCGAAAAGCCAGTTCTTCCTGCCGAGGCAGATACTCCGCAGGGCATTCTCTGCCGGATTGTTGTCGATCTCGAGCCTGCCGTCGTCGGTGTAGGCGAGCAGTTGCGGCTTCAGCTTCACCGCGTAGCGCAGCGCCTCGGCCAGCGGCGATCGGGCCGATGCCCTGGACAGCACCTCGTCGGCCCAGGCGAAGAAATCCAGCGCCTTGAGCTTTGAGAGCTTACGAGCCTTGCGACGGAAATCGGCAGGCTCACGCACGATCTGCCTCTCGACGTCGTACAACTCGCCGATCAGTTGCAGCCCTTCGAGTGCAGCCGAGTTCGGGTCTGCCTTGTAGACATCGTTCAGCTTGCGTCGGGCATGGGCCCAGCAGGCAACCGGCATTATCGGCACAGGCTGGCGGTCACTTGCATAGAGGCGCTCGAAACCGGCATAGGCATCGGCTTGCAGGAAGCCCGCGAAGGTCTTGAGATGCTCTCGAGGTCGCTCACCCTTGCGATCGGGGCTGTAGCGGAACAGAGCTGCCGGCTTGTCCAGGTGGCTCCATCGTCGGTTATCGCGAAGGTAGACCCATAATCGCCCGGTTGCCGTCTTCCCGGTCCCCGGCGCCAGCACGGGAACGGGTGTATCGTCGGCGTGGAGCTTCACGCTGGCCATGACGTGATCGGCGATCCGATCGACCAGCGGTTGCAGCAGCCAGCTTGCCTGGCCCAGCCAGTCCGCCATTGTCGAGCGGCTGATCTCCACGCCCTCGCGGGCATAGATCTGCGACTGGCGATACAGAGGCAGGTGATCGGCGAACTTGGACACGATGACGTGGGCAAGCAAGCCGGGACCAGCACGGCCGCGCGGCACGGGCAGCGCCGGGGCCGGTGCCTGGCTGATCGTATCGCAGCGGTTGCAGGAAAGCTTGGGTCGGACATGACGGACGACGCGGAAGCGGCCGGGGACATATTCCAGCACTTCGGTTACGTCCTCGCCGAGCTTGCCCATCGTGCCCCCACAGGCGGAACAGCCGTTGGCATCCGGCGCTGCGTGTATAACCTCGTCGCGAGGCAGATGGTCGGGCAGCGGAGCGCGGCGAGGCTTGCGAGGAGTAACCTTGGCCGGGGCATCATCGGGTACATGGCCTTCGATCACACACTCGGCATGGGCATGCTCGGCCTCGAGATCCTCCAGCGTCAGCTCGAGCTGATCGGCCTGAAGAGCAAGGCGCTCCGACGACTGACCGAACTTCATGCGCCGGAGGCGGGCCAGTTGGACCTTAAACTTCTCGATCTGCAGTGCCGTCAGCTTGATCGAGTTCTGCGCGGTCTCAAGCTTCTCGCGGGTCTCGTCATGGGCCGCCCGTTCGGCTTCCAGCGCCTGTTCCGAGGCCGCCAGACGTGCGCGCATCGCCTCGGCAAAAGCGCGCAGTTCTGCGGGATCAGTAGGGAGTTCGAGATCGCCGGGAGACACGCTTCCCGATAGCAGAATCCGGCCTTCCGCCCAAGCAGAAAGCCCGGAAATACGGCGATTATCGTGTCAAATCTGCACCGGCAGGCGGGGCGGATCGGGGGGCACTGTGCGCCGCCAATCCATCGCTTCGATCAACAGCGCAAACTGCGCCGGGGTCAGCACGACACCGCCTTCGATGAGCGGCGGCCAGACGAAACGGCTGCGTTCCAAACGCTTGGCGAGCAGGCAAAGCCCGGTCCCATCCCAATGCAGCGCCTTTAGGTAGTTGCCGCTCTTGCTGCGGAACAGGAAGACATGCCCGCCGTAGGGTTCGACCGCGAACAGCGGGCGGACCAGCGCCGCCAGCCCATCGAAACCGAGCCGCATGCTGACCGGCTTGCTTGCCAGATAGACCTTCGTTCCGGGGGCCAGCGAAATCACGACACGTCCCGGAATGCCCGTAGCACGCGCGCCAATGCCTTCTCGTTGACGTAGCTGTCCACCGACAGACGAACGCCGCTGGGCAGGTCGATGTCTATCGCGCCGGGGCGGGCACCGGGATGCGGGCGGATCAGCTCTTCCGATGACGGGATCGGCGACGAAACAGGTCGCGGCGCCTTCTGGGGCTCGGGCATCGCCGGCGTGGCCGCAGGCTCCGCCGTTATGATTGCCCCGTAAGGAATGAACTCCAGCGCTTCACTAGCGATGGCCGCTGCCTGGCGACGGGCCGACCGCCAGTTATAGATCAGACTCTCGGCAATCTGGTGGCGCTCTGCAACCTGGCGGACCGACACGCCCTCTTCATCAGCCTCGGCGAGGATCGCCGCCTTCTCAATGTCCGAAAACTTCCTGCGCCGTTCAGGGCGCGCGATGATCTCCACCCGATCCTTCACTTGGCCTCCTTCTGGAGTCCAGAAAGAGACTCCTTAGCGGAGGTCCATCAGCGCCGAGCCGAAATGCCGCAACACGCGGCAAGCCGTACGCTTACTGACGTCATAAAGATCAGCGATTTCACACCGTTTCCCCTCAGCTTTGGATCAGGAAGGGGAGGGGAAATCGCTGGTCGACTGCGTATCCGACGCAAACAAGGTCGAGCAGTGTCAAGGCTGCGCCATGCGAATTGTCCTGCCCCGATCGGGAGCAACGAGGCCTCCGCGCTCCATGAAGGTTGCAAAGCGCCCCGTGTCGCGCTCGCTCGTCGGCTCGCGGTCATCATGCATGCCATGCTGCGCGATGGCACTTTGTTCCAGGCGTGAGGTAGGATAGAACCAGTTTGCCAGCGGTGCAGCGTCAAAGCTGATCCGAGGGCGGTGTCCGCAGAGGGAACGCAGGGACGAACGATCTGCGAAGGCAGTCAGTTGTTTCAAAGCCCGCACCGAGTCAATGCAACGTTCGCCTCTGTGAGACCCGATACAGCACGACCAAGCTCCAGTTCGGCCAGATCCATGAGAACCTTAAACGATCGGCACCGCCTAGCAACTGCAATTACAGATCCTGACCCTGAAGCGCGGGGGCGTCGCGGCGCTCGATTGCATGCATGCCACGAAAGACTATGGGCAGGGCATTGGTCATCGGCTAGATCGGGGCTGATCCGTTGCTCCTGAAAGATAGCGCAGTCCCTCTGAAGGTCATCACCAAAGCAGCCCCAGGAGGCTGTTCGCCCACTTGACGTATTGCCATGCAACCAAGTGTACCCGCGCTATCGCTTGGGAAGGTCAGCAAGTAATGCTGGTCTCGATCAGACTGACGCCATGACGTTCGCATGTGGAACGGAGATTCGGATCGTCGATCCGATCAGTGACGAAGAAATCGATCACATCCATTCCACACACGCGCACTGGAGCCGAGCGCCCCACCTTGCTGGAATCAGCTACAAGGATCACCTTGCGCGCGTTACGGATGATCGTCTGCGAGACTTCCACTTCATCGATCGCGAAATCGAGCAGACTTCCGTCAATATCGATCGCCGAGATGCCGATGAGCGCATAGTCGACGCGAAAATTTTCGATGAAGCGCATTGCGAGCGCTCCCACCACGGCACGATCGCCGGTGCGCACCTTGCCGCCTACGCAGACAAGTTCCATCGCCTGATGATCTGAAAGGGTGTCAACGACGTTGAGATTGTTCGAGACCACCATGAGGTTGCGATGATGCACAAAATTTGCAGCCACAGCCTCGGTTGTGGTGCCGATATTCACGAACAGGGAAGCGCCATTGGGGATCAGCGCGGCAGCTGCTGCCCCAATACGAGCCTTCGCATTCGATGCGACAGTCCGACGTGCGTCATAGGCCAGGTTGTCAACGCCGGAGGTCACCAGCGCTCCGCCATGAATGCGGGAAAGCAGCGACTGTCCGGCTAGCACGTTCAGGTCCTTGCGGATCGTTTGCGGTGTTACGCCAAGCCGCTCGGCTAGATCTTCAACGGCAACGCTGCCAGCGCTGCGGGCTATCTCCAGGATATGCTCTCGACGTGCTACGACGACATCGCCTTCAGCCGCGGTTCCTCGCTCCATTGCTCCTGCTTCCTGTTTCCTTGTGATCTTGCTGATCACTAAAGCGAAGCGACGCACCGGGAAAGTGTGCTGAGATAGGCATCGATTTCAGTCTCGGTCCCAGGCGGCACATGCAAGCCCAGCTTCGAGCGTCGGTAAAGAATATCCTCTGCTGTACGCGCCCATTCGGCCGCGAACAGATATTCTATCTCGGCGGCGTGGAGCCCGGCCCCGAAGTCCTCGCCCAGGTCAGCCGGAACGCTTGCGGCGCCAAGAATCTGGATCGCTTCTGTGCCATATGCCCGAGCGAGGCGGCGAAGCAACTTTGAGGGCATGGCTGGCCACCGCGATGACAGGTCAGCCACAAACCGATCAAAGTCCTGCCCCGGCAGATTTCCACCGGGCAGCGGTTCACCTGCTGTCCAGGCCTTCCCGGCAGTTGGGAACACTTCAGCTATATGCTCCATCGCATGCTCAGCCAATTTGCGATAAGTGGTGATCTTTCCGCCGAAGATACTGAGTAGTGGCGCCCGTGTTTTCTCGGGTTTCTCGAAATCGAGCACATAGTCACGCGTTACCGCAGAGGCGTTGGCAGCATGATCGTCATAAAGCGGGCGGATGCCGGCATAGCTCCACACGATATCGGACGGTGTAATCTCCTTTTCGAAATAGCGATTCACCGTCGCGCACAGATAGTCGACTTCGCCCTGGCTGATTTCAGCCTTGCCGGGTTCGTCCGTCCAGGGCTCATCGGTGGTGCCAATCAGTGTGAATTCGCCTTCATAAGGAATCGCGAAGACGATGCGACGGTCCGGATTCTGCAGCATGAACGCATGGTCGCCATCGTAGAGGCGCGGCAATATCATATGACTGCCCTTGACGAGCCGCACGCCGCGATTGTTGTTGCTGCGCCCGATACGGCCAAGAACCTTATCGACCCATGGACCGGCGGCATTGACCAGCATCCTTGCGCGCACCTGACGGACTGTACCGGCTTTCGTTTCGAGCGTTGCAATCCACTCGCCATTTTCGTTTTGTGCTTGCGTTAGCTGTGTGCGTGTTTCGATCCGGGCGCCGCGGGCAGCCGCATCCATTGCGTTAAGTACGACGAGCCGGCTGTCTTCCACCCACCCGTCTGAATAGACGAAAGCCTTGCCCCGTTTCTTGCCCTTCTGGGGCTTGAGCCCGATCCCGCCCGGGCTCCGGTCGAGGTTTATCGTTTCGGTTCCGGGCAAGTTCTTCCGGCCACCCAGATTATCGTAAAGGAACAGGCCAAGTCGGACCATCCAGGCGGGGCGGGGGGAAAGTGATTGCGGGAGGACGAACCGCAGCGGCCACATGATGTGCGGCGCCATAGCCAGTAACCGCTCGCGTTCGATCAAAGCCTCTCGGACTAGGCGGAATTCGTAATATTCCAGATAACGCAGCCCGCCGTGGATTAGTTTTGTCGATGATGAGGAGGTATAACTGGCCAGATCGTCCTGCTCTACCAGCAGGACCGAAAGTCCGCGGCCGGCGGCGTCGCGTGCTATCCCGGCGCCATTCACGCCTCCCCCCACGATCAACAAATCATAGGTTTCGACGTGCATACCGGTAGCAGGAGAGGGGGGCGGGCATGCGGTCATTCGATCTTCTCTCGATAGGAAGGCGGCGGAAGTGTCCTGGTTCGATCCGAAGGGCATCATTCCCAGGTTTCTTTCGATAGAAAATAATATGCCGAAACCGAAAATGCAAACGAAAGAGTTGACGTTAATATGAAAGCGTGTGCAGATGGGGCAGTTTCAGATGAAAATTGTTCCAACGTGGGGAGACTTGAAGGTGGAATATCGCCGCGCCCTGATCGGCGAACTCATCTCCGAGGCCTTGGCGGTCGCGCTCATAATCCTGATCGGTGATGGTGCGGCAGCCATGATCACCCTTTATGACCCGAGTCCCTACGCTCAGGCCTATTGGGGCGTTTGCATCGCCTGGGGGCTGGGCGTGACAATCGCGATCTATGTCACGGGTGCCGTTTCCGGAACACACGCCAATCCAGCGGTCACGCTGGCGCTCGCTTTTTTCCGTGGTTTCCCCAAACGCAAGATTTTGCCTTATTGGATAGCGCAGGTGATAGGTGGGTTCATCGGTGCCAGCCTGGTGCTGCAACTCTATCATCCGGTGATTGACGCTTATAATGCAGCCCATGGCTTGACGCGTGCGACAGGTGGCGCCGCTGGGGTATTCTTCACTCATCCCGGCGAACATATCACCCCGATCCACGCATTCTGGGATGAAGTGATCCTGACCGGCCTCCTGTTGCTGGGAATCTTCGCCATCACGGACGAGTTCAACGATGTTGCGCCACGGGCGAATTCGAGCGCTCTCATGATCGGTCTGCTGGTCGCGACCATTGGCGCGTCCGCAGGATATCTGGAAGCCTGGGCACTCAATCCCGCTCGCGATTTTGGGCCACGGCTTCTGGCTTGGCTCGCCGGATACGATCAGGCCGCTTTTCCAAGTCCCGAGAATTACTGGTGGGTCCCGATTGCCGCGCCGTTACTTGGTGGAACGCTCGGCGCTGGTCTCTATCAAATTGCCGTCAAGCCATATTTACCTTCGCGAAGCAAGTCAGGTGCGCCGGGCGATACGGACATGCCTGTCAAGTAAACCTTTGAAGAAAGCCCGGAGAGCCGCCTAATGCCTCAGCCTGTGCACATTCTGGCCATCGATCAAGGCACGACATCGACGCGCGCCATCGTGTTCGACAGGCACGCGCGTCCCGTTGCAAGCGCGCAATGTGAGTTCGAACAACATTATCCCGACCTGGGGTGGGTGGAGCATGACCCGGAGGACATTTGGCGCGACACCCTCCGTCTTGCCAAAGAAGCTATCGAGAAGAGCGGGGTGGGTACCGGCGGCATTGCCGGCATCGGCATCACCAACCAGCGCGAGACAGTGGTCGTTTGGGAGCGCGGTACTGGGAAGGTGATCCATCGCGCCATCGTGTGGCAGGATCGCCGTACCGCCAGACTATGCGCCGAACTCAAGGGAGAGGAAGGATTTGAGGCGGAAGTGCGCTCGCGTACCGGCCTTCTCGTCGATCCCTATTTTTCGGGCACCAAGCTCGCCTGGATTCTTGATAATGTCGGCGGCGCCAGAGAGCGCGCTGAAAGGGGTGAGCTTGCGTTTGGCACCATCGATAGTTTCCTGATCTGGCGCCTGACGGGTGGGAAGGTTCATGCCACGGACG
The DNA here is from genome assembly GCF_042678845.1 of Sphingobium olei. Lineage (NCBI taxonomy): Bacteria > Pseudomonadati > Pseudomonadota > Alphaproteobacteria > Sphingomonadales > Sphingobiaceae > Sphingobium > Sphingobium olei. The sequence continues at coordinate 7,439 of NZ_JBHTLS010000088.1, forward strand.
TGACCAATGCTGGTCGGACGATGCTCTACAACATCCGCGAGCAACGTTGGGATGAGGAAATGTGTCGTCTGCTGCGTGTGCCGATGCAGGTGCTTCCCGAGGTGCATGATAATGCGCATCATTTCGGCACGACTGACGCTGCGCTTCTGGGCGCAGCAATCCCCATTGCCGGTGTTGCCGGGGATCAGCAGGCCGCGCTGTTCGGTCAGGCTTGCTTTGGCGTGGGAATGGCGAAGTCGACCTATGGCACCGGTTGCTTCATGCTCCTCAACACGGGTACCGAGGCATTGGAATCAAATAACCGCCTCCTCACGACACCAGCCTATCGCCTGAACGGGCAGATGACCTATGCTCTTGAGGGTTCGATTTTCGTTGCTGGCGCGGCGGTGAAATGGTTGCGGGACGGGATCGGCGTCATCACGCATGCTCGTGAAACGAACGATATGGCTACGCGGGTTCCCTCCAGTCATGGTGTCTATATGGTTCCGGCTTTTGTGGGACTTGGCGCGCCTCACTGGGATCCTGATGCGCGTGGTGCGATTTTTGGCCTGACGCTTGACGCGACCCAGGCCCATCTCGCTCGCGCCGCGCTTGAGGCGGTCGCCTACCAGACTATGGATCTTGCAGAAGCGATGGTCTCAGATGGCGGCGCAGCCCCTGCCAAACTGCGCGTCGATGGCGGTATGGCCGCCAATGACTGGCTTTGCCAATTCCTTGCCGACATGCTCGAGACGAAGGTTGAGCGGCCCGTTCATCTTGAGACGACAGCGCTTGGCGCTGCTTTTCATGCGGGCCTTGCAACAGGGCTCTGGGCGGATCTCAACGCTCTGGCCGAAACCTGGACGCAGGGACAGATTTTTGAACCGAAAATGGCGAATTTTGAACGCAAAACGCTCGTTGCCGGATGGCAAGATGCAGTTCGCCGTACGTTGCGTTAGCAAGACGATCTGAGCCAGAAATGCTATAACGGCGGCATTACTAATCTGATATCGGACGTGTCGTCGTACTTCGTCGCCATGATTGCGCAGCTCAACCGTGAGCGCTTCTTGCGGAAAGTCCGGCAATGATGTGCCAAAGCGAACGGGCAAGAGCACGCTGGCCGGCGGTTCTCCGCACAATCGCGGGAACGCTGGGGGCCTACGGCGTGACATCGCTTGCAACCGTGGCCCTCTCGCTGCTGTTGGTCCGGATCGGAATGGGGCAGGCCGAGGCCCTTATAGTCGCAACTTTGGCGAGCTTCGCAATGTTTGCCTTCATTGCCATGGCGACCGTCCATTTCCGCGGTGTTGCTGGTGTGTGGGGGTGGCTGCGACGCTTTCCGTTGTGGCCGGCATTGTCATCCTGCTGACGGCGCTCGGAACAAAGGTATGACGCTTGTGATACCCCAACCGCAACCCGCGCAATGCGGCGCGGCCCTGTCCGGGACAAGCGCTGCGCCGGCTATGCCGCCCGTATATGCATCAGCGTGGAAGCCTTCGAGCCGGTATGCCGATCAACCCATGAGCCTGGGGACGCGACAGTTCGGCATTGGGGGCGTGTCGGTGATCGGGCTGCTGATCCTGTGTGCGGCGTTGTTTACCTGGCGGACCTATAGCGCACCGCCTGCATCGACTACCCTTAACGTGTTCGACGTCCGGGCTCCCGCATCACCCCCAGAGATTCAGCCGGAAGAGAAGGATGCGCTCAGGCCGGTCGAGAGGACGGAAAAGTCTACGGAGCGGCCCAAGGTGCAACTGGTTGAACGCACGATCGTGCCGATCCCGCCGGTGTCGGTGCCCTTACCGCGAGTGACGCCCACGCCCACTCATCCGGCGCCAACGGAACCGGAGACGGCCGCGCCCGAGACCATGCCCGCGCCATTGGCGCCTCAGGTGGCAAGCCACGGAGCCGATAGCTGGGAAGGCCGCGTCCTTGCGGCGCTCAACAAGCATCGCCAATATCCGCGTGCGGCGATGGCGCGGGGGCAACAGGGAGCGCCCTGGATTCGTTTCGTGATGGACCGCGAAGGCAAGGTCCTATCATCCCGCCTCGAACGGTCTTCGAGCTTTCCTGACCTCGATCGCGAAGCGGTTGCGCTTGCAAAACGGGCATCACCACTTCCCAAGCCGCCCGACGACAAACCCGGCGAAACGCTGGAACTGGTCGTGCCGGTGGAGTTCTCCCTGACCCGGTGAAGGCGAGGTAACGTGATGGGCACCGTGTTACACCAGGCAGACCAAAAGTTTCTTCGATTACGCCCCTTCATCGACGATCAGGGGTGATATCATCCCATTCCATCTGATAACTGCTCCATTCTCATCGAGCTGAGGATGTGCCCGACTTCTCATGAGGAGATAATTTCCTCCCGTTTGCGCCATTCGAAATGTGGTCGAAAACGGTCGCACTGACGGCAACCAGGCAAGCCATTCCGCACGAACCCGTGCGAGATCGTCCGTGTGCATTTTGCTATACCAGCGATCAATTCTCTTTTGCATTGCTTCGCCCTCGATGTCCGTCGCTAATGGGCTGATATAATCTACGGTTCCATCAGGCCTGGCTGCCCAGGCAATCGTCGGACTCACTTCTGCAAGGTGCCGGAAATGCGCATCGCTAAGGTGAAGCTTGCGAATGATGTGCTTCTGTTCTGTGACATCGACTGTCACTAACGAAAGACCGATGACGTCGCCGCCTACATCGACAACCTTTTGTACAAATACTTGATAGTCTCGTTCGGCTATAACGACTTCCTGAGTGGGAGTATGGTCATTTTTCAGCGCTGCGTTCAATATTTCTCGGAGTTGGTCGAGAGTGGGGTCGGATAATACCTCATCAATTGTCTTACCCGTAATTTGAAATGAACTGGCTCCCAGCATCTTGGCGAAGAGATCGTTCACGCGTACGTGGCGCAAGTTCACATCCAGGAAGCATAGCCCCGCGGGGGACTGTTGGTACAGGGATCGGAGCTGATGGAGTTGCTGAAACGGCGAGGCGTCGAGTAAAGGTGGGGTATCGGTGTGAGGTGTTCCCAGTCCATCTACCATCTCGCGAGCCTCGTGGGCCGGCACTCCCGCACCAAAAAGCCAGCCTTGGCCCAGCGGACAACCAAGATCCGATAGAATCGAGGCTTCCTTCTCCGATTCTACGCCTTCTGCGACAACGGTAATTCCAAGGCTTTGTCCGAGACCAATGATGGCAGCTGCAATTCGCCGCCCCCCCGCATCCCGGTCCAGGCCACGTACAAAGCGAGCATCGATCTTGAGCTTTCTGAACGGAAAGGCTTCCAGTCTTGCGAGACTGGAATAGCCGGTCCCGAAATCATCGATTGAGGATCGGCGTGCAATAGGCCCCCCGTTCGGGGGGTGAACGGCGTGTAAAAAGGACCCCTTTCATCCCGGAGTTTTATGAGGCCGCGTGGTTTGACCAAGTGGCGAGAACGGGATGTTGA
>NZ_JBHTLS010000089.1:0-12099 GCF_042678845.1 Sphingobium olei
CTTAACCGCCTGTTTACGCGCAGCAGCTATTTTCGACGCTGGAGTGTGAAGGAGCGCGCGGGTGTCCCACCAAGATACCGAACTGGTTAATGTCAGCCATTTGTTGAGGAGCCGGGCGGAGCTTGGCACTGCATTTCCGCGCATCCTGGGCTATTTCCGCGAGGACGGCGTCAAGTCCATTCACGCGATCGAGGAAGCCTTCCGCACCCGCAACTCCGCCGCGCTGGTCAGCCCGGCCCACACGCTGAAGGGCGAATCCGCGCAATTCGGCGCCTATCGGCTCAGCGCCATGGCGGAGCAGATCGAGATGACGGCCCGCCGCTGCGTGGAAACGCGGGAAGGGCCGGACGAGCTTATCGAGACCGTCGTCGCCTTGCGTCCCTGCTTTTCCGAGACGATGGCCATGCTCGACCGGGATGCCAGCCCGCTCGCCGTGCGCCGTCCTGCCACGTTCGGCCGCCGCGCGGAAACGCCGGTCCCGGGTTTCGGCCGCGCTAACTGATTTCCGTCTTGAAGTAAAACCCATCATGTCCCCATATGACGGGCATGGCATTTTTTTCCCTGCTCGACCTCGTCCCCGTTCGCGAAGGACAGGATAACGCATCCGCCCTCGCCGATGCGGCCGACCTTGCCGTCCATGCGGAGGTCCTGGGTTATCACCGCTATTGGGTCGCCGAACATCATGGCATGCCGGGCATCGCGTCCGCGGCGACGGCGGTCGTGCTGGCGCATATAGGCCATGCGACATCAACCATCCGCATCGGCGCGGGCGGCATCATGCTGCCCAACCATGCCCCGCTGGTGATCGCGGAGCAGTTCGGCACGCTTGAGGCCCTCTTCCCTGGCCGCATCGATCTCGGCCTTGGCCGCGCGCCGGGGTCCGACCAGCGTGTGGCGCAGGCGATCCGCCGCAACCTGTCGGGCGGCCCCGACCATTTCCCGCGCGACGTCATGGAGCTTCAGGCTTTCTTTGCGGGCGACGACCGGCTCGGCATCCAGGCGACGCCGGGTGCCGGCGCCGACGTGCCGCTCTGGATTCTTGGTTCCAGCCTCTATGGCGCGCAACTCGCGGCAGCGCTCGGTCTGCCCTACGCCTTCGCGTCGCACTTCGCCCCGGCGGCGCTGGACGAGGCGATCGCCATCTACCGCCGCGACTTCCGCCCGTCGGCACATCTCAAATATCCCTATGTGATGGCGGGCTATAATGTCTTTGCCGCCGACGATGCGGAGGAGGCGCAGCTACTGGCGAGTTCGATGCAGCAGGCGTTCGTGCGCTTGCGCACCGGCCAGCCGGGCAAGCTGCAGCCCCCGCTAGCCGGCTATTATGATAGCCTGCCGATGCAGGCTCAGGCGATGCTGGCCGATGTGCTCAGCGTTTCCAGCATCGGGACGCAGGCGGATGTGGAACGCGACATTGCCGCCTTCCTGCGCAGGACGCAGGCGGACGAGCTGATCCTGACCGGCCAGATTTTCGATCATCAGGCGCGCAAGCGCAGCTTCGCCATCGCTATGGCGGCGGCTCAGGCGGTGGCGGCGCACGAGCCGGCCTGACGCCGACGCGGCTGCTTTTCGTCACTTGGACGGCCGCCCCGCAGCCTGCCGCCGCTCAGCACTGCCGCGGCGCGCGGCGCGATCCGCTGCAACGCTAGGCCCATCACCATGACGCTCGCCAGCACCAGCAGCGGCTGCAGGATCAGATAGAGCGGGTAGAGCGGGCTGCCCATCCTGCCGAACAGCTTGCCGAGCAGCGGTCCGCCCAGCCAGATCAGGATGAGGTGCGCGCAGAACAGAAAGAAGGCGTAGGGCTCGATCCTGAGCATCATGCTTCGCGCGCGGCCACCCGCCAGCGCCCAAGCGATGCGCCAGAAGGCCGCCGCCGCCCCGATACGAACCGCAAGGTCCAGCGCCGCCTGCGACGTGGCCGACCCGGCGTCCCCGACCATGATGGCACGATAGAGTTGCGCGCCCATCAGCAGGATGAACGGCATCACCGCCACCGGCAACGGCGGCCGCGCGATGCTGTCGGCCCATCCATGGCGGCGGGCCAAGATGCCAGCGGCGAAGAAGAAGAGGATCGACGCGCGCATCAGCACCGGCGGTCCCCAGCCCATGATATGGCAGGCGCCCGCCGCTGCGATCACCGCCGCCAGCCCCCATGTCGGCAGCCGTACCAGCAACGGCGCGGCGACCATGCACAGGAACAGGTCGCGTAGGAACGGCATCTGGACATTGATATCGGGATTGCGGGTCAGGATGAAGATTTCCTGCGCCACCCACATGGGCGATTGCGGCACAGGTGCTTGCAGCCCGGCCAGCAGCGCCGCGCCGGATACCAGCAGGATCGCCAGCATGTTCCAAAGGATCATGGGCAGCAGGATGGTGCGGGCCTTGCGCCGGACATGCCCGCCCCAGTCACCGACCCCGCTGGATCCGGCGACCAACCAGCCGGAAACAAGGCCGAGCAGCGGCACCGCGCTGCGCCCGAACGCCTCCATCAGCAGCCAGCGCAGATTGTCCTGCCCCGTCCCGCGCAGGTCCGCCAGCGCCTCTCCATTGAGGCCGGTCCAGGCATGGACATAGACGACGCCCAATATGCAGATCACCCGCGCTATCGCGATGGCGTCGGACCGGCGGGCGGTGTCGGTGGGCAGGGCAAGGGACAAGCGGACATCCTGTTGGTTGCATGACGACAATGCCGAGCGGATGTTCCATGTTCCCGTCGCGGCATCATCCGATCCGAAACGGACCTCGCATAACCGCAGCTTAACCGGCCAGTCGTCATCCTGCCGGAACGGGCCGGCCGTGCCGGAAGCGAGCTAAGCCAATCTTTACCTTCCGCCGTTACCTGTCTCCTGTTGGCCGGCGTCCGTGGCGCCGGCGCAGGGACGATGAAAGTTTATGAGCCATATGCCGGGGGCCCACGAGTTTTCCGCCGCAGCCGCGTCGCCGGCCGCGCCGCACGCGATGGGAATGGTGTTCCAGATCGCGGGGTCGAGTTCCAAAGTGCTGATCGACGCGCATCGCCTTGCCCTGCTGGGCCAGGATGACGATCCCTGCGTCGCCATGGCGGGGCAGGTCGGCAGCCAGGTCAAGATGCGCGTCGGGGAAACCTGGCTCTTCGCCAATGTCCGCGCCGTGACGCTGGACCAGGCCACCCAGGCCATCGTCGCCGACATCGACTTTCTGGGCGAAGGTGACGAGGAAAGGCAGACCGGCACCATCCAACGCTTCCGCCGGGGCGTGACGCGCTATCCCACGCCCGGCACCGACATATTCCCGGTGTCGAGCCACGACATGCAGCAGATCTACGCCGCCGACGACCGGGCGCATGTGCAGATCGGCACCGTCTATCCCACCGCCGACACGCGCGCCGCCCTCTACGTCGATTCCATGCTGGGCAAGCATTTCGCGCTGCTCGGTTCCACCGGCACCGGCAAGTCGACCAGCGCCGCGCTCATCCTCCACCGCATCTGCGACCTGTCGCCACAGGGCCATATCGTCATGATCGACCCGCATGGCGAATATGGCGCAGCCTTCGCCGGCAACGGCGCCGTCTATGACGTGAACAACATCGCCCTCCCCTATTGGCTGATGAATTTCGAGGAGCATTGCGAGGTTTTCGTCACCTCATCCGGCTCGGAGCGCACGGTCGATTGCGACATCCTCGCCAAATGCCTGCTTGCCGCCCGGTCCAGGAACCGGCTGGCGGAGAGCATCGGCCGGCTGACCGTGGATTCGCCCGTTCCCTATCTCCTCTCCGACCTCACCACCATCCTGCAGAACGAGATGGGGAAGCTCGACAAGGGCACCGGGTCATTGCCCTATATGCGGCTCAAGACCAAGATCGACGAGATCAGGGCCGACCCGCGCTACAGCTTCATGTTCTCGGGCATGCTGGTCGCCGACACGATGCAGCAGTTCATTGCCAAGATTTTCCGCCTGCCATCCGATGGAAAGCCGATTTCCATCATCGATGTGTCGGCCATGCCATCGGACATCACGTCGACGGTGGTGTCGGTGCTTTCCCGCCTCGTCTTCGACTATGCCATCTGGGCGCGCGACGAGCCGCAGCGCCCGATCCTGCTCGTCTGTGAAGAGGCGCATCGCTATATCCCCAGCTCGACCGTGGGTGGCGGCCAGGCAGTGCGCAAGATCCTGGAGCGGATCGCCAAGGAAGGCCGCAAATATGGCGTCAGCCTGGGCCTCATCACCCAGCGACCCTCGGACCTGGCCGAAGGCGTGCTGTCGCAATGCGGCACGATCATCTCGATGCGGCTCAACAACGACCGCGACCAGGCGTTCGTGAAGGCCGCCATGCCTGAGGGCGCGCGCGGCTTCCTCGATTCCATCCCTGCCCTGCGCAACCGGGAAGCGATCATCTGTGGTGAGGGCGTCGCCGTGCCGATCCGCGTCGCGCTCGACAATCTAGAGGAGCATCGCCGGCCTGCGTCCAGCGACCCCAGCTTCACGCAACTCTGGCGGCAGAGCGGGCACGAAGCCGACATTCTCGACCGCACGATCACGCGCTGGCGCAATCAGGGCCGCTGATGCGCGTCAGCCGGCCGGCGCGATCCGACCGGCCGGTTCCGTTTCGCTCTGCACGCTTTCGCGGCATTCGTCCTCATGCACGGGCGTCATCAGCCGCGCCTTGCGCCAGCCGCCATGCAGATAGAGGGCGGCGGCCAGCGCCAGGGACACGACCGATCCCGCCGGGAAGCTAAGCCACAGCGCATTGGCGCCCAGCGGCGGATAGGCCAGGTGATAGAAGCCCAGCCGTACGCCGAACAGCGTGAAGACAAGGATCAGCAGCGGCGCGACCACCACCCCGTTCGCCCGCATTACGCCGAACAGGATCATCATGCATCCGAACATCAGGAAGCTCCATGTGGCGAGCAACTGCATGTTCCACGCAGCGTCGATCGCCGCCCGGTCGGTGCCAAGGAACAGCGACAGCAGCGCTTCGTGAAACAGCAGGATGACGCCGATCATCGTTCCGGTGATCGCAAGTTGATACCCCAGACCATAGCCGGTGATCCGCCCGATCCGGTCCCACCGGCCCGCACCCACATTCTGCGCCGCCATGGCGCTCACCGCCGCACCCATCGCCATCGCCGGCATCTGGAGATAGGTCCACACCTGCTGCGCCGCACCATAAGCCGCCGTGACCATCAACCCTTCCCGGTTGACCAGGCCGATCATGACCAGGCCCGACGCCGACATGACGATCATCTGCAGCCCCATCGGCAGCCCCTTGGCCGTCAATATGCGCAGTTGGTCGGGCGCGGGCCAAAGCCAGCGCAACTCGCCCCCTCGCAGGCGCAGCGGCAAGTCTTTGACGTATATGTAAGCGATCACGCCGGTCAGGCTGACGAAGCCCGCCGCTGCCGTTGCCGCGGCCGATCCGGCGATGCCGAACGCCGGCACCGGCCCCAGCCCCAGGATCAGCACGGGATTGAGGATCAGGTCGATCGCGACGCTGACGATCATGAAGATGAGCGGTGTGCGCGCATCCCCCGCCCCGCGCAGCCCCATCATGATCATCAGCGCGAGCAGCGAGGCGGGCATCGCGATGAAGATGACGCGCAGATAGACGAGCGCCATGGCATAGGCGCCCTCCGGCGTCGCCAGCAGACGCAGCAAGGCGGGCGCCCCGATCCACCCCGCCGTCGCGACGCCGATCCCCAGCATCGAACAAAAGCCGATGGCCGAGCCGAACGCCCGCCGCGCCGCTTCCATTTCGCGCCGTCCGACCGCCTGGCCAATCACGACCGTCGACGCCATGCCGAACCCGAACACGACCGAAAACATGAGGAACATGATGAGGTTGGCGTTCGCCGTAGCCGCCAGCGCCCTGCGCGCCCAGGAAACGGCCGACCCAGATCGCGTTGATCGATCCGTTGAGCGACTGAAGGATATTGGACAGGAGCGTCGGGACGGCGAACAGCAGCAACGCCGATGCGATCGGCGCCTGCGTCAGGTCTCTTGTGCCTGGTGCTGGTCCGCTCATTCCCTGTTTTCCCTGACGTGTTCCTGCGCAGGCAGGAGCCCAGGGTGGAACGGCATGACCTCGCACCTGGGCTCCTGCTTTTGCAGGAGCATGCTGATCCTAGCTCGGCTACCCCAACCGCTCCAGCGCCGCCTTCAGCCGCTCGGCCTCGGCGCTCTTTTCCGCATGGTCCTCGCGCGCCTTGGCGACGGCTTCGGGCTTGGCCTTCTCGACGAAGGCGGGGTTGGACAGGCGGCCGCCCAGCGAGTCCCGCTCCTTCTCCGCCGCGGCCAGAGCCTTCGCCAGCCGCGCCTTTTCGGCCGCGATGTCGATCACGCCTTCCAGCGGCAGGATGAAGGTCGCCTCGTCGATCACGATCTGCGCCGCGCCGCCGGGCGGAACATCGCCGAAACTCAGGCTTTCCACCCGACCCAGCCGCGCCAGCGCCGCGCCCTGCCGGTCGAGCCGCCGATGCGTCTCTTCCGATCCGTCGTGCACCACCATGGGCAGCTTCGCGCCCGGCGGCACGTTGAGTTCGGTCCGTGCGGTGCGGATCGCGCTCACCAGCCGGATCAGCCAGTCAATCTCCGCCTGCGCTTCCTGGTCCACAGCCGCCAAGGCAACCGGCCAGCGGGCGACGATCAGTTCATTGTCCCGCGCCCCGGTAAGGTTCCATAACTCTTCCGTTATGAACGGCATGAACGGGTGAAGCATGACGAGGATCTGGTCGAACGCCCATCCCGCGACGGCGCACGTCTCTTCGTCCATCGATCCTTTCGTCAGCTCGATATACCAGTCGCAAAACTGGTCCCAGACGAAGTGATAGATGGCGTTGGCCGCCGCGTCGAAGCGCAGTTCCGCCATCGCCATGTCGATCGCCTGCACGGTGGCGACGGTTTCTGCGATGATCCAGCGGTTGACCGGCAGCGCAGCGTGCGGGGCTTCATGGCTGGTCGAGGCGGCGACGCCGTTCGCCTGAAGGAAGCGCGCCGCGTTCCACAGCTTCGTCGCGAAGTTGCGATAGCCCTCGACCCGCTTCTCATCCATCTTCACGTCGCGGCCCTGGCTTTCCATCGCCGCCATGAAGAAGCGCAGCGCGTCCGCGCCATAGGTGTCTATCAGGCCCAGCGGATCGACGACATTGCCCTTGGACTTGGACATTTTCTGCCCGTCCGCCGCGCGCACGAGCCCGTGGAGATAGAGCGTCTTCCATGGGACTTCACCCATGAACTCTTGTCCCATCATCGCCATCCGCGCGTCCCAGAAGAACAGGATGTCGAACCCGGAAATCAGCAGGTCGTTGGGATAGTGTTTGGCAAGCAGGTCGGTCTGCTCCGGCCAGCCCAGCGTCCCGAACGGCCACAGCGCCGAGGAGAACCAGGTGTCGAGCACGTCAGGATCGCGCTCCAGCTTCTTGTTTCCCGCCTGCGCCTGCGCTTCCTCTTCGGTCTCGGCGACATAGGCATTGCCGTCCTCGTCGAACCACGCCGGTATCCGGTGCCCCCACCAGAGCTGCCGCGACACGCACCAGGGCTGGATATTCTCCATCCAGTTGAAGAAGGTCTTTTCCCACGTCTTGGGCACGATCTCGATGCGGCCGTCACGGACCGCCTGCGTCGGCGCGACCGCCAGCTTCGCCGCGTCGACATACCATTGGTCGGTCAGCCACGGCTCGATCACCACACCCGACCGGTCGCCATAGGGGGTCTGGATCGTGCGCGGTTCGAAGTCGGCTTGGACCTCCTCGCCTTCCTTGTTCTTCGTGACATGGGGCACGAGGAAGCCGAGCGCCTTCATTTCCTCGACCACCGCCTTGCGCGCCTCGAACCTGTCCAGCGCCAGATATGCTTCCGGCACCAGCCCGTCGGCGGTCTGCACCACCTTCGCGTCGGCGTCGAACATGTTGAGCATCTGCCCTGCGGCGATCCCTGCCCGCTTGCCCACCTCGAAATCGTTGAAGTCGTGCCCCGGCGTGATCTTGACCGCGCCCGATCCCAGTTCCGGGTCGGCATGGTCGTCCGCCACGACCTTGAACCGCCGCCCGGTGATCGGCTGGAGGATGTCCTTGCCGATGACACTTTGGTAGCGCGGATCGTCGGGATGCACCGCCACCGCCATGTCGGCCAGCATCGTCTCGGGCCGCGTGGTCGCGACGACGATATGGTCGCTCCCGTCCGCGAGCCGCACCCCGTCCGCCAGCGGATAGCGGAAGCGCCAGAAGCCGCCCTGCGTCTCCTTCGTCTCGACCTCAAGGTCGGAAATGGCCGAGCGGAAATGCGGATCCCAGTTCACCAGCCGCTTGTCGCGATACAGCAGCCCGCGCCTGTGCAGTTCCACGAACACCTTGACCACGGCCTTGGAAAAGCCCTCGTCCATGGTGAAGCGCTCGTTCGCCCAGTCCATCGAGCAGCCCAGCCGCCGCAGCTGCCGCGTGATCGCGCCGCCGCTTTCGGCCTTCCACTCCCACACCTTCGCGACGAAATCCTCGCGCGTGTAGTCAGTGCGCTTCTGCCCAAGCGCATTCATCTGCCGCTCGACCACCATCTGCGTCGCGATGCCGGCATGGTCGGTGCCCACGACCCACAGCGCATCCTTGCCGCGCAGCCGCTCGTAGCGCACGACGATGTCCTGCAACGTATTGTCGAGCGCATGGCCGATATGCAGGCTGCCCGTCACGTTTGGCGGCGGGTTGACGATGGTGAAGGGCATGGCGTCGGGCCGGTCCGGGCGGAACAGGCCGTTCGCCTCCCAATGCGCGTACCAGCGGGCCTCGATGTCGGCGGGGTCGAAAGTCTTGGGCAGTTCGGTCATGAACGCGCTTTAGCGCCTGCCGCCCGCCGCGCAAGCCGTGGCAGCGATCGGATCGGACCGGTCATGATGTCTCGCCGATGCAGCGAAGGCGATGCCGCCCTCGCCCGAGCGCAGGCGGTCGTTCAGCGCGCCCCGGTTATGCGGGCGATTTCCTTCGCCACCATATCCTCGACCAGTGCGGGGAGCCGCGCGTCGAGCCACTCCTTGAGCAGCGGCTTGAGCATCTCGCGCACCAGCCCTTCGAGCGTATTGTCCTGCCCCGCCGCCGGCGTGACCAGCATGGAGGACAGGGCCGAAAGCGAGTGACGCGCGGCGACTTCGCTTTCCACCGACAGGATCGATTCCTCCGACGCCCCAGGCGCGGCAGCGACAGGAGCGGCGGCGGGCTTGGGCGCGGCTTTGGGAGCAGGCATGGGTTCCTCCGCAATCTCGTCGGTCAGTTCCAGCACTTCTTCCGCCTCCGCGGGCTGCTGCTGCATCTGCGCTGCCTGAGCCGCGGCCCGGACTTCCGCGCGCGAACGGCGCAGCGGGGTGGCCTGCACCGCTTCCTCGCCTTCTTCGGCGATGATCCGTTTGATCGACGAGAGGATTTCCTCCATCGACGGCTCCTTGGTCATGTCACCCATCGATAGTCCCCGTCCAGAAACCATTTCGCACCCTTTACGCTCTGACAATTACCCGAACGGGTTAACAAGCGGTTAAGGCTGCTGCATGCTCGCGGCGGGAACATTGGCGTTTTGGGCGGGCGAGTCAATGGTGCGCGTGGCGGTCGGCTTCGGCGCGGGATCGAAGTCCCAGTCGAACCACTTGCCCCGGACCCGCTTGTAATTGTCCATGGGATCATACAGCGCGCCGCCATTCAGGCCCAGATCGTCCGCCTCGGCATGGCCCATCGCCGCCAGCAGGCTGAAGCCCGCGACATAGGCGTTGCGCCGCGCCGATACGAGCTGCACCCGCGCCCGCAACGATTCCTGCTCGGCATCCAGGATGTCGAGGATGGTGCGGCTGCCGACCGAATTTTCCGCTCGCACGCCTTCCAGCGACAGGCCCGAAGCCGACACCGCGTTTTCCGCCGACTTGATCGTCTCCAGCGACGCCTGCCAGCTGGCGTAGGAGGCGCGGGTCTGGGCGATCACGCCGCGCTCGGTCTCGATCGCCTGCTCGATCGCCTGCGATTCGAGCGCCTGGCTCTGCCGCACCTGCGCCGCCGGGCGCCCCCCCTGATAGAGGGGGATGTTGATCTGCACGCCGGCCGCCGCCTGCTTGTTGATCTGCGGTCCTTCGACGACGTTGCCGTTGCTGTCCTGCGCGCTGCTGTTGAGCGAGTGGAGATAGTTGGTGTAGCCCGCCTGGGTGAAGGCCGACACGGTGGGCAGCACGGACGCTTTCGCCGCCTTCACGTCATAGGCCCGCGCCTCGCGCACCTTGTTGGCGGCCATGATGTCGGGATTGTCGCGCAGCGCCACCTGCACCGCCGCGTCGGGATTTTCCGGCAGGCCCGGCAATTGCGGCGGCGGCTCCAGATTGTCCGGCGCCTCGCCCACCAGCGCGATGTAATTTTCGCGGCTGGTGATGAGGTTCGCCTGCGCCGTCTGCAAATCCGACCGGGCGAGCGCCAGGCGAGATTGCGACTGGGCCACGTCCGTCCGCGTCAGGTCGCCCACCTCGAACCGGTCGTTCGTCGCCTGCAGGTTGACTTCCAGCACGTTCACATTGGCAAGGTTCAGCGACACGATGGCCGTATCGCGTATCACGTCCATATAGGCGGCGACCGTCTGCGAAAAGACGCTCATCTCGGTGCCGCGCAGCTGCGCCTGCCCCGCCTCGACGCGGGTCTTAGCCGCCTTGACGCCGTTGCGCACCGCGCCGCCCTGATAGATGGGGACACTGAGCTGCGTCTGGGCGTTGAGGGTCCGCTGCGGCGAGGTGAAGCTGATGGTGGGCTTGAGGATGCTCTCGGTATAGCTGCCCGACACGTCGAGCGCCGGACGCCCGCTGGCCTTCTGGATCGCGACTCCTTCGTCGGTCGCCCGTTGGCCGGCGCGCGCGCCCGTCAGCGTCGGGTTGGACGCATAGGCCTTGGCCAGCGCCCCCTGCAGCGTTTCCGCCTGCACCGGCGTCGTCAGCGCGGAAGTCAGCAACAAAAGGGCGGCTGCGGCGCGATGCCGTCCGAAAATGCGCTTTGCCGTCATGTCCCCCCGCCTGTCATCGTCAGAATGTAAATGCCTTGGGCGCGCTGAAACCGGGCAGCACCACCATCTCGATATCGGTCAGCCTGTTCAGCCCGACCAGCCCGTCAGCAACCCGGCCGCTGCACAGGCGCGTTACGCCCTTGTCGACGATGCCGGTCACGACCCTTGCGCCGTCGGCAAGCTGCTGAACGATTGCGGCGGGGACTTCCTCCACCGCGCCGTCGATGAACAGCAGGTCATAGGGAGCGCCCGCCGGCGCGCCGGCGTTCAGCGGACCGCGCACTAGGCTGACGCCAGTCGCTGCGATCTCGCCCAGGCCGTCTTCCTCGACCGCGGTCACAGCCGCGCCCAGCGCGGTCAACAGCGCCGCGGCATAGCCGGTCGCCGCGCCGATCAGCAGCACCTTGTCCCCCGCTTCGACCTGCGCTTCCTTGAGCAGCCGGCCAGTCACCAGCGGCGGATTGAGCGCGCGACCAGCGCCCAGCGGGATCGGCCGGTCGATATAGGCCATCGCCCTGCGATCCGCCGGGACGAAATCCTCGCGCGGCACCCGGGCCATCACCGCGATCACGCGCGGGTCGTCCACGTCGCTGGTGCGCAACTGGCTTTCGACCATGGCGGTCCGCATCGAAGAAAAATTCTGCTCGGTCACGACAGTCCTCGCTTGGCACAACTGTATTGGCAATGCAATACACTAAGGAGATTATCGGACCTCTAAATCAGCGGACAGCCCGCGCCAAGCGGCTTTGCGTCCGCGCGGCCAAGATTCTTGGGGTGGCGGGCCGATCCCCGGCTTGACTTTGCCGCCAAAGCCGCACATTTGCGGCCACCCCACATGCCGAGGCCCGATGGCGGAGTGGTTACGCAGAGGACTGCAAATCCTTGCACGCCGGTTCGATTCCGGCTCGGGCCTCCATTTCAGCTTCCAGAGACGTCCGCAGACGTCCGATAAATGGCTGATTTCTGCCGTTTTTTGTGCTAGATGTTGATTTCCACTGAGAAGTGACCCGGGTTTTCCATCGAGAAGTGACCCGTCTGCGGATTATGTTTCGGGTGTCACGGGTGGGTCAACCCGTGGTTTTCTCCTTTGGGTTCTGGCCTGCTTGGCAG
>NZ_JBHTLS010000090.1:0-12326 GCF_042678845.1 Sphingobium olei
ATCGACGCTTGGCAAAGGACTTCGAGCGAACCATCAAATCCGCAACTGCACTTCTATATGCAGCTGCCGCCGTCGTCCTCATCAGGCGCATCGCTCGTTACGCATGAGATTCAAGACAGGCTCTCAGATCATCGGCTTTCTGGCCGATAACCTTTCGACTTACCATCTCATGCTCCGCCAGGAGAGTTTGGTTGACGGGCAGATCGACAAGGCCGTGCTTTTGCGCGTGACCGAACGCGAAATCACCGCTGGCCGCATGAAGGGCAACGATCCTCTCCGGGCATTTGCCGAAGGCGGCGAGTATATTCGCGACAATCCGATGGAGGGCCTTTTCCACGCTGATCCATCGGCCGACGACAAACCCGTCCTGAATTGAAGCGATAGCACCACGCGCCACAGGGCGCGAATGTATAGGCGTATACAAATATACAAGTTCGCCGTCTGTTCGGCCTGGGCGTTGTTTAGCGGACTTTCCGCGCCCTCCCCTGCCGGTTCTTAGCGTAGGATTCCGCCCTCTCCCGCAACGATGATCGGGCCAGGTTCGCGAAATCGTTGTCTGGCGCACAAATCTTGAAGCTCGCCGCGCCGATCGCGGCCGCTCGGACCCGATGTTGCCGTTTTTCAGCCCTAGCGTCCATAAAACGCACTTCCGTGTCGTCGCGCGCGATCGTGCGAGGATCTAGCTTCCAAAAAATCGGCCGCCTAGGAAGCCCGTAGAGCGGCATCGGGCGCTCGACCTCTCCAACCCTGCCGAACGCTCAGAATGACGCCCAGCGGCCCGGAAATCGCCCCTGCCGCGACGTTTCCGCCTCCCCTGCCCTCTCGGCTTGATCGCTGCCCTATCCGCCTGGCTTTTCTGGAAAGCCAATTGCGACGGTGCCGCTGGCGCTGTGGTCGCGGCAGGGGCGCAGCGTTTAAACGATCCCTAATCCAACAAAAAGCGTGCCGGCGAAGCCGGCTCATCATGGGGGATGCCGGGTGGGAGGATCGCAAAGCGATCCGGGGCGGCCGCAGGCCGCGAGCCGGCGGGGGCGAAGCCCCCAAGAGGCGGCGCTTTTCTTCCCTCTGACCGTGCTTCAAGCACTGCGCCAGTGAGTCGCGCTGCCTCTGTCCCGATTTCCGGGACAGGTTGTCCGATCTGGCGGGATGCTGGTGGGTGAAACCACGTCGCGGCAAAAGTTATCCACAGGGCGGCCTAGTGTTAATATATGGGTTAAAGAGTCGTGTTACGGGATTTTGGCGTCTCCGTAAGATACTGAATATAATAGTGAAATCGGCCATTTTTTGGCCTTGGGCGTCAACGGAACCCCGAATCCGGTGACTCCAGAACCCCGAATCTGCGTCAACGAAACCCCGAATCGTCGGCGAGCGTCAATGAAACCCCGAACTTTTTCGTTGCGTCAATGAAACCCCGAATCTACGGTGGCCGTCAATGAAACCCCGAATCGAGCCTGACCGTCAACGAAACCCCGAACTTCCGCTTGCCGTCAACGAAACCCCGAACGGCGCGGAGGGTCGCCCTCCCCTGTTGCCGGTTCGCTATCCCGATCCCGATCTGTTCATTTGCGATGTTCTCGACGCCATCCCCAAGGATGACATGGCCTCGATGGAGCATCCGATTTTCTCGCTCGCGACCAAGCCCGATCGGCGCGTGTTCCGCTACGAGCATAACGGCAACAAGCTCGAAATCGTCCCCAGCGTCAAAGGGCTGGCGACGATCCACGACAAGGATATTCTGATCTACTGCATCTCCCAGCTCATCGGGAAGATGAACCAGGGCGAGCGGCCGAGCCGCACCTTGCACCTCACGGCGCGCGATCTGCTAGTGTGGACCAACCGGCAAACCGATGGCGACGGCTATGACCGACTGCGGAGCGCGTTCGAGCGCCTGTCGGGGACGCGGATCACCACGAACATCAAGGCCGATGGCGAGGAAATCACCGAAGGGTTCGGCCTCATCAACGAATGGCGGATCGTGCGGCAAACCCGCTCCGGCCAAATGTCGGAAATCAAGGTCACGCTCTCCGATTGGCTGTTCAAGATGGTCGAGGGGCGCAGTGTCCTGACGCTGCACCGCGACTATTTCCGTCTCCGCAAGCCGCTCGAACGGCGCATCTACGAGCTGGCGCGCAAGCATTGCGGCGCGCAGGAAAAATGGTCGATCTCGGTCGAAACGCTACAGAAAAAGACTGGCGCGAGTAGCCATCTGCGCGTGTTCCGCTCGATGCTGCGCGATCTCGTCGCGCACGATCATCTGCCCGACTATGCCGTGGAAATGAACGGCGATACGGTCACGTTCCGCAATCGCGAGGCGCTGGATACGGTCGAGGCGATCGAGGCGGAACCCGAACGGCCCTATATCGACCCCGAAGGCTTCCACGACGCCAAGAGCGTTGCGCCTGGCTATGACGTGTATGCGCTCTATGACCAATGGGTGTCATGGTGGATCGACAGCGGACGGCCGGAACTGAAAAGCCCCCGCGCCGCCTTCATCGGCTTCTGCCGCAACAAGCACAAGACCGCCCCCTTGCGCTAGTATAGGCGTATACAGCTATACACCTATACTAGCTGGTGATGCGCCCCCTCCCCTTCTTCACGAACAGGTCGTCCAGCGCCTCGCCTAGCAGGCTTTGAACGGTCGTCCCTTCCTCGGCCGCGATAATACGAAGCTGTGTGCTGACCTCCGGGGGGAAATGCCCGCCAATCAACTTGGTCCCCTGTCGGCCGCTCGGCGGGGCCTTGCGGGACACGTCTACCGGCTCGATCGCCGGCGCTGGTGCCGGGGCCGCGTCTCCGTCCGCCTTGGCGCGGTTCAGCACCGCTTGCAGACTGTTTCCGCCCTTCGCCATCACGCCGCCTCCGCTTCATTGTATAGGCGTATAGTTGTATACTCGTATAGCCGGTGGATTTCGTCGGCCGCTGGTCCGTGCGGCTCGAACTCCTGCACGGCCTGGCCTGCGGCTTGGGCGCGGAAAAAGGCTTTGCGGTTGCCGATCGTCACCGGGCAAACCGTCGCGCCCAGCTCCGCCACGGCCTGAATCGCATCGCCGGTTTCCTGACCTTGTGGGGGCACGAAGGTAAGGACCACGGCAAAGGCGCGGTCGAGCTGGCGCACAACGTCGAGCGTGTGCGTCATGCTCATGGTGTCGAATACGGCCGTCTTGGTCGGGATCAGGATGAAATCGGCTTGGCGCGCTGCCTCATAGGCCACGTCGCGCGCGACCGCCGCCCCGTCGATCACGACAAGATCGGTGCCGGCATCCTCGCAGGCTTTGAGCATGGCGGGCAGGCGCACCGGCTGAATCGACGCCACGGCGGGCGTGTCGAGCTGGCGCACGTCTTTCCAGAACGAGGCCGTCGCCTGCGGGTCCAGGTCGATGATCGCAGCGACCTTGCCGGCCTGCTCGGCCGCGACCGCCAGACAGGTGGCGAGCGTCGTTTTCCCGACGCCCCCTTTCTGTGAGAGAATGGCGAGAACCTTCATGCTACACTCCTACACGTATAGTCCTATACTTGTATACGCGGTGAACCGAGAGGGAAAGCCCTATCGTCGCTGAAATGACGATAGGGCGGCGCTGAATCTGAACTGACGAAAGCGCGGCGCATCATTCCTCCGGCTCGGCCTCGTCATCGTCCAGCGGCTCATGCTGCATCTGGCCGTGATCCTCGATCGGGCAAAGCGGCGCTCCGGCCAGCTCCAACCATTTGCGCGCGGTCCTGACGGTATAGCCGCACGTCGCGCACTCGCATTTGAGCATCCGGGTTTTCTGCTTCTTGGGCGCGGTCGACTCTCCATCCGTATCAAGGCGGGCATGGGGGAGGGGGCCGACGCTCTCCAAGATCGGCGCGATGGCCGCAAGGAACGCCTCGCCGGGGGTGGTGGCGCGCATCGGCCCGACTAGGCCCAGCCCAAGGGCGGCCCGTTTAAACGCCTTCCCATGCCCTGCCGGGATGCCGACTGCGGCATGGACCAGCTCATGCGCGAGGATGGCCGCGATCTGCGCCGGCATGGCGTCGGGCGCGTGCGCCAGGTCGGGCCGGATGAAGATTTCAAAATGGCCGTCCGCGCTCAAGGGGTGACTGCACGAAAGTGCATTCTGCGTACGGTAGGAGCGAACGAGCAGTGAACGGCGGGGTTCAGTCGCCTGCCGTGGTGTCCTGATCGATCACTGCTGCCCGTACGCCGAGCAGCCAAGGCACCCAAGCCAGCGCATATGCGGCCCAGAGGTATTCGTACCACGGCATCGCATGACCCAGTTCAGCGAAGATGCCGATGACGACCAGTACGGCAGCCCCTCCGAACACGAAGCTGGCCGCGACCGTGCGGATGGGGCGATCCCACCTGATCGTGGCAAGGCGGGTCGCTGGATTATAGTGCCGGAGACAAAGCCACGCGATGCCCAGCACGACGGGCGATGCGACGATCGTCACAAGGATGCTGCCGTACATGGGGATGCCGATGCTGTCGCCATCGGGGGGCAGGACGCCCGAGCGGAGCACCTGCGGCCAGTAGACAAAATTTAGAACCGGATAGAAGGCCAGCAGCAATCCGGTCAGGATCCACAGCGGCCTAACGCTTGTCGGCATCGTCGATCTCCTGCTCTTGGCCTACTGACGTTTCAGCGCCGAAACGGGATCACGACGGCCTGGTCGAGAAAGGCGCGCATGCCCTCTTCCTCGACGGTGTGGCGGAAAGCGGCCCATGCGGCATCGTCGGTGGCAAAGGGATCGTCCCACACCGTCGAGGTGCCGCTCTGGTTGACCACCTCCAGCGTCCAGCCCGGCTCGTCTTCGAGGCGGATGATGTGGACTTCGACCGTGATGCCCTGCTCGGTAACGGTGCCGGACAGGCCGGAGGTGACGATGTTCGGATCGCGTTCGCCTGTCATGCGCCTGTCCTTGCCGTTTCGCCGACGCGCTGTGCGCCCGCACCCTCCAGCGCCTTGTAGAGCGCCGTCTTGCCGATCTTCAGCCGCGCGGCCGCCTCGCGCACTGTCAGGCCTGCGGCGATGTGCGCGCGCGCCTTGCGCAGCTTGTCGGGGGTGACGACCGGACGCCTGCCACCCTGCGCTCCGCGTTCGCGCGCAGCGCGCAGGCCAGCCTGGGTGCGCTCGCGGATCAGGTCGCGTTCGAACTGGGCCAGGCTGCCGAAGATGTTGAACACCAGCATCCCTCCTGGCGTCGTGGTGTCTATGTTCTCGGTCAGGGAGCGAAACCCGATCCCGCGCGCCGCCAGATCGCCGACCTGCGCGATCAGATGGCGCATCGAGCGGCCGAGCCGGTCGAGCTTCCAGACAACCAGCGTGTCGCCGGCCCGCAGATAGGCGAGCGCCTCGGCAAGTCCCGGTCGGTCGGCCCTGGCCCCCGACGCCTGATCGTCGAACGTGCGCTCGCAACCGGCGCGGATCAGCGCGTCATGCTGGAGCGCCAACTTCTGGTCGGCGGTGGAGACGCGCGCATAGCCGATCAGCGCCATGCGCAGGTCCGAAGTGTCCGTTTTCCCATCTTGACGCGATCTTGTCCGAATCGCCGTCGGAGGTCCAGAGTTGACGGACACATTCACGCTGGCCGTCCAACCACCGTCTGACGGACAAGGACGCGGAAGGAGATAGTGCTTGGCGAGACGGCGACTGGTGAGCGCGGAAATCTGGGCAGGGCATTATGGCGCGCCGCTCGATGAGCGCGAGATTGCGCGGCACTATACGCTGACCGGTGACGACCTGGAAATTGTCGGCCGCCGTCGCGGCGATGCCACCCGGCTCGGCTACGCGATGCTCCTACTCTATATGAGATGGCCTGGCCGTGCGCTGGAAGCGGGTGAAGTCCCGCCCGCTCCTGTGCTCGCCTATGTGGCGCAGCAACTCGGCGTCGCGCCCGAAGCCTTCGCGGACTATGCCCATCGGGACCAGACCCGTCGCGAACATCTCGTTGAAATCCGACGATCGCACGGGTTCAGGATTTTCGACCGCAAGGCTTTCCACGAAGTTGTCGCATTCTCGATCCCGATCGCACAGACCATCGTCCACCCCGGCCAGATGGCGGGGGTCATCGTTGACGAACTTCGGCGCCGGCAGATCCTCCTGCCTTCTTCATCGGTTCTCGAAGCGGTACTCCGGCGTGCTCGCCAGCAGGCCGAACAGCTTACCTATGAAGTGCTCACGAACGGCCTGCGGCCCGATACGCTGCAGGGGCTGGACGATCTGCTGGCCCGACGAACAGGGCAAGCCGCGACATGGCTATCCTGGCTGCGCAATGCACCACAGTCGCCGGCAGCGCGCAACATCCTACGCCTGATCGAACGGCTCACTCATATCCGCGCGCTGGATCTCGATCGCGCCCGTGCCGACATGATCCCGGCTTTGACTTTTGACAGGCTGGCGGACGAAGGCAGCCGGATCACACCCCAGCACCTTGGCGAACTCAATGCCCTGCGCCGCCATGCGACGCTGGCGGCGCAGGGCATCCGTCTTGAGGAAAGCCTGACCGATGCCACCCTGACGATGTTCGACAAGCTGTTGGGCAGCATGTCGCGTCGCGCCGAGAACCGGACCCGTGACAAAGCCCTCAAGACGGTGCGCGAGTTGCAAGGCCATCTCCGGACGCTCACAGGGTCTTGCCGCATTCTCATCGAAGCGCGCACCAACGGTGTGGACTCTCTGGCGCAGATCGAGGCGCTGGATTGGCAGCGCTTCGCCGTGGCGGTCGCGCGGGCCGAAGTACTCGGGCGACCGGAAACCGTCGATCGCACCGCTGAATTGATCGAGCGGCATCGCACGGTGAAGCTCTTTGCCGGTGCCTTTCTCAACACCTTCGAATTTCGCGGCGCCGGTGCGGTGCAGGGACTCCTGTCGGCGCTTACCATCATCGCGGAGCTATACCGGACCGGCAAACGGCGCTTGCCTGATCGCGTGCCGCTGCGCTTTGTGCCCTCCGCATGGCGGCCGTTCGTCCTGCGGGACGGCATCGTCGATCGCGCCGCCTATGAACTATGCGCCTTGTCCCAGCTACGGGAGCGGTTGCGAGCGGGAGACATATGGGTCTCGGGAAGCCGCCAGTTCCGCGATTTCGATAGCTACCTCATCCCGCCGGCCACCTTCGACGCGCTTCGCGAGAAGGGGCCGTTGCCGCTCGCCATCGAAACGGACTTCGATCGTCATATCGAGGAAAGGCGCGCCAGGCTCGACACGGCGATCGAACAGGTGACGGTCCTCGCCCGACAGGGCGAGCTGCCCCAGGTCAGGCTTGACGAAAGCGGCCTTATCATCTCGCCGCTGAAAGCGGCAACGCCACCCGCCACCGAGATTGCCCGTCGCGCTGCCTATGACCGACTGCCGCGCGTGAAGATCACCGATCTCCTGCTTGAGGTCGATGCCTGGACCGGGTTCAGCGAATGCTTCATCCATCGGCGTTCGGGCCGGGAGGCCGACGACCGCAATGCGCTGCTCACCGTCATCCTTGCCGATGGCATCAATCTCGGCCTCACACGCATGGCGGAAACCTGCCGAGGCGCAAGCCTGCGCCAGCTCGCCCATCTCCACGACTGGCACATCAGCGAGGCCGCCTATGGTGAAGCGCTGGGAAGGCTGATCGACGCCCATCGCGCCATGCCGCTCGCCGCGCTGTGGGGAGACGGCACCACCTCGTCGAGCGACGGACAGCAATTCCATGCCGGGGGCCGTGGCGCCGCAATCGGCGACATCAACGCGCGCAGCGGCAACGAACCGGGCGTTGCCTTCTACACCCATGTCTCGGATCGATATGACCCCTTCGCGACCCGGGTAATCGCGGCGACCGCCGGCGAAGCTCCCTATGTGCTGGATGGCTTGCTGTATCAGCAGACCGGCCTGACAATCGAGGAGCACTACACCGATACAGGCGGTGCATCGGACCATGTGTTCGGCCTTATGCCCTTCTTCGGCTACCGCTTCGCGCCGCGCCTGCGCGACATCAAGCAGCGTCGTTTGCACCTCCTTCCCGGCCAGGAAGCCGGCCCCTTGCTTGCCGGCATGACGGCCGAACCGATCGCATTGGGTCATGTCGCGGCGCATTGGGATGAACTGCTGCGGTTCGCCACATCGATACGCACCGGCACCGCCACCGCTTCGGCGATGCTTCGCCGCCTGTCCGCCTATCCGCGACAGAACGGACTGGCCCTCGCGATGCGCGAGCTGGGCCGCCTCGAACGCTCGATCTTCATGCTCGACTGGCTGCGCGACATTGATCTGCGCCGGCGTACCCAGGCGGGCCTCAACAAGGGCGAGGCCCGCAACGCGCTCGCACGCGCGCTCTTCTTCAACCAGCTCGGCGAATTGCGTGATCGGCGGTTCGAGAACCAGACCTATCGCGCCTCCGGCCTCAACCTGCTCGTCGCCGCCATCATCCTGTGGAACACCCGCTATCTCGAAGTGGCGCTGGCTGATATCGGCACGCCCGACGAAATCGCACGTCACGTCGCGCCATTGGGCTGGGAACATATCTCGCTCACCGGCGACTATAGCTGGAATGTTGAAGATCGGCCCGATCCGGATGTCCTGCGGCCACTGCGCGCCATCAGTTCGTTGCTCGCCGCGTAACGTTCACCATACGTTCGCGCTTAGCGTGCGGATGCGTCACTTTCGTGTAGTCACCCCTCAAGCGATTATCCCAGCACTCGCCGATCGCCTTGGCCTTCGCGCCTCTGCTGGTGAAGCCGATCGCCACGCGCACGCGGTCGGGCAGGGGGGCGTCCAGCGCCTCGAACAGCGGAGCCATGCCCTGCGCCACCGCATTGAGCCAGCTTTCACGGGTTTGGTGGGTCATCGTCCTTACTCCCTTCAAATCGCCTGTCCGGCGATGGCCATGCCATCGGCCGGAACACGGACGCCCAAGAACGCCGGCGGGAGAGGGGGGCAGCGGGATTCGATGGGGGTGGAGCGGCCGCAGCGCAGCGAGGCACGGCCCCGTCTAATCCCGTTGCGGGGGAGAGAAGGCCGGGACCGGCTTTCCCCCACAAGGCAGACGACGCGCCGGCGAACGCCGGCACCTTGGCTAGCGAGATCCGCTTGCGATCTCGCCCCCGCCATGTGGGTCGTCACCTTGGGCCAAGACCGCTTGCGGGCTTGGGGAGCGCAGCGAGTAGGGCCACGGTGCCGCGCAGCGGCAGGCGCAAATCCCAGCCTCCGAACGCCCAAGGCGAAGGAGCTTGAATTAATGTCTCCGTTTTGATACACCCAGCCTCATGAAGCCGGTAGAGTGGTTGGGAAGTAGCAAGGCCGATGTTCGCGCCTTCCCCGAAGATGCGCGAACAGATGCCGGTTGGCAGCTTGAGCTTGTCCAACGCGGCGACGATCCCGACGACTGGAAGCCCATGAAAACCGTGGGGCAAGGCGTTCGGGAAATTCGCATCCGGGAAGCGTCGGGCGCGTTCCGGGTGATCTATCTGGCGACGTTGGAAGACCGGGTTCTGGTGCTTCATGCGTTCCAGAAAAAGACGCAGGCAACGGCAAAGAAAGACCTCGAACTCGCGGCGCAAAGGTTGAAACGATGGAAGGCGGAGCAATGACATCGGAAATCTATGAGAACGTGTGGGACGCGCTCGCTGATACCGAGCAGGAGGCCGCGAACCTGAAACTGCGCTCGTCCTTGCTGTATGAAATCCGCAAGGTGGTGCAGGGCTGGAATGTCTCACAGGACGAAGCGGGCAAGCGGCTTGGGCTGACACGGCCCCGGACCAATGATCTGCTGCGCGGCAAGCTGGCCAAGTTCTCCCTGGATGCGCTCGTCAACATTGCAGCGTCGGCCCATCTGCACGTCGAGTTGACGCTGAAAGAAGCGGCCTGAGCGACGGGCAAAATGGCAGGCCATCGCCCGTTTCGCGATCTTGTGGCTGATCGCATGAAGGATTGGAGTCCAGAGCGCCGCGCCCAGTATGAGGCGCGCAAGGCGCAGTTCGAGGCCGAAATGGCGGCGACGGCCGAGCTGACCGGCCAAGCCGCGACGCGCGCGGCGATCGAGGAACTGGAAGCGGGGAAGGGGGCACGCTTCCCCAGCGTCGATGCGCTTATGACGGATTTGCATGATGGCGATTGATCGGCCGCGCAAAGGGGAAACGGCTGCGGAGTTTTTCAGGCGGCGTTCCAAAGGCTCCACATTGGATGGTCTTGACCGCATCTTGGCCAAGGTGCCCGATCGGCCTCCCGAACCCGGCGACGAATTGCCCGAAGGCTGGACGCCCGATCGGCTCCGGGACAACCGGCTATGAGGGCGATTTTCATCCGCCACGGCCAAAGCACCGGCAACGCCGGCGTGCCCTGCGATGATCTCGGCGCGATCGAGCTGACGGAGCTGGGCCAGGAACAGGCGCGCGAAGTCGCGGCGAGCTGGACGCAAGCGCCCGCGCTCATCGTCACGTCGCCCTATACGCGCACCCGGCAGACGGCCGCGCCGACGATCGCGCGCTTTCCCGGCGTGCCGGTCGAAGTGTGGCCGATCGAAGAGTTCACCTATCTGCAACCGGCGCGCTGGAACGGCACGCGCAGCGCGGAGCGGATGCCGCACCTCGAACGCTATTGGAGCGCGGCCGATCCTGATTATTGCGACGGGGAAGGGGCGGAGAGCTTCGCCACCCTGCTACGGCGCTGCGAGGCCGCGCTGGCGCGGCTCGCCGCCATGCCGGCTGCATCGCTGGTCTATGTGTTCGGGCATGGGCAGTTCATCCAGGCCGCGCGCGCGATCGTCGCTGACGCCCATCTGGACGAACGGGCCAAGATGCGGGCGTTCTGGCGCAAGGGCGAGCCGCCCGCGATCGCCAACGCGCAGCGGGTAGGATTTCATTGGGAAGGTGGCCGCTGGTCCTGTGCGCCGGCGCTGGCCGGCACGGCCTAAAACTGCGCGGAAAGCCGGGGCCACAAAGCCTGAAAATCTGCTTGCAGCGTCGCCCAGCTCGCGGAGTCCAGAAACTCGCCCTGGTCGTTATCTTCAAGCCGGTGATATTGCATGACGGCCGCCTCGGCTTCGGCCTGGTGCGCCGCAAGCCATGCCTCCATCTCGCGCACGATCTCATGCTGTTCCGGCCTCAACAGCTTCGGATTGACGTAGGTTCGCACAACGAAATTCGTCGGGGTGGGGTAAAAGACGGTGTGATTCCGCATACAATATTTGTTGAAGGTCACATGGCCGCCTGAATTGTCGATCTTTGGTTCGGCCTGGAAGCGACCGAGTAGCAGGCCGCCGGCGAACGGTATGGCGAGCGGCGATCCGTTCGCCTGCCCCCCGGTCGCGCGCACGGCCAAGGCCGGCAGGATATAGGTTGTCGCCAGTCGCCGCGCGATCGAGCGCACCGCCGCGTCATGTTGGCCCCTGTGCATTATCAGGACACGGATTCACGGTAGCGGTTTGATGAGCAGCGGCATGAGGCCGTTGGCGTCGAGATCGAGGTGATCGGACCAGACATAATCGCCGGTGAGATTGATGCGATCCCAACCCAACGGCGAGAGCCGGGACAGCATAGCTGGATCGATGGGGCTTCCTCGACGACGCATTTCGTCGACGGCGCGCCCCAGATAGCGACAGTTGAACAGGATAATCGCTGCGGTGACGAGGTTGAGCGCGGCCGCTCGGGTCTGCTGGTTCTCCAGGCCACGGTCGCGAAAACGGCCGAGCCGATGGAAGGCGACCGCCCGGGCAAGGCTGTTGCGGGCCTCGCCCTTGTTCAACTCGGCAGTGACGGTACGGCGCAGAGCCGGATCCTCGAACCAGCGGAGCGTGAACAGCGTGCGCTCGATCCGCCCGATCTCCCGCAGCGCCGCAGCGAGGCTGTTCTGCTGGCGGTAGGGCCAGTCGCCGGCGAGCGGCCGCTTGAGGAAGGCGTGGACCCGCTCGTCGATGTCCTTGCACAGCTTGGATACCGAGGACTTGGAGATGCCAGTCATGCCCATCGCCTGCACCAGTTCATCGACGCGCCGGGTGCTGACGCCGGCGATCCATGCTTCCTGGATCACCGCGACCAGCGCCTTCTCGACGGTCTTCCTTGGCTCCAGAAAGCCGGGAAAGTAGGCGCCGGTCCGCAGTTTGGGGATCTTGAGATTGAGCGTGCCGAGCCGGGTGTCGAGACTGCGGTCGCGGTAGCCATTGCGCCAGGTCGTGCGATCGCCGGAACGCTCGTGCCGGCCGGCGCCGACCAAGCCATCGACGTCGGCCTCCATGATGATCTGTAATACGTTCTCGGCGATCGTGCGCAGGAAATCTCCATCTCCGGTCTTCGCCATCAGCTCGGCAAGCGGTAATCTATCGTCGGTCATCGGGATCAACTCCTCGGTGGGCGTGTGAAGTGTGGTAACTCCACCTTA
>NZ_JBHTLS010000091.1:0-12496 GCF_042678845.1 Sphingobium olei
CCCGGCGGCGAGCAACGTGCCACCTTCGTGGAAGCGAGATGCCAATCTGATGGGATGGCTCGACACCCTATAGAATAATGTGAAGGACGTGGCGAAATGTTCCGCAGCTTTGCAGGACTACGCCGCGTTCCTCCGCATTACCGCTTCCTCGCGATAAGGCATCATCCACCGCAACATGGAGCATGCCCTCGAACTGACCGCAGTGGTTGACGGGCTCGAAAATGCGACGCTCAACAGCGGCGCAAAGGCTTCGGCGCGCTCGCGCTTCGAATCGACCAAGCAGCGTTTCTTCGGCCAGCTCCTGCTCAGCATGAAGCTCCCGACCGTGATCGCGGCGGCCAAGGGGCATCTCTCCGCGGGGCAGTCGGTGGTCCTTCAGCTGGTCACGACCGCGGAATCGATCCTGGATCGGCGGCTGGGCGACCTCTCGCCCGACGAACGGGCAAACCTGGAAATTGATCTCAGCCCCCGCGAGTTCCTGTAATGTTGAGCTCAACATTAGACGTATTCTTTGCAGTCGCAGTTTATGTCGAGCGTGGCGGCGGGAGGCGCAGGTTTCCTTCGGTTTTCCATGATTTCACTCCAGATAACTACGGTTCCGTCGACCTCAGCAAGTCGAAGGAGCCAACATGCGAACACGATCATCACTGCCGTTTCGGACTGCCCCGCTCAGGGTCGAAGACCCGCCCAGTCACGGCGCTCTTCTCACCGCATTCCTCTCCTCTCTGTCCCTCGACGAGAAGTCAGGCTGTGCGGTTCTGTATGGCGCGGCGGTCCGCCATTTCCTGCATTGGCTGGAGCGGCATAGGACCGCGATCCGCACGATTGACGATCAGGCTGTCCGGCGGTTCGAGAAGCATCGGTGCCGGTGCCACCGGTATTCGGCGCAGCAAGCGCACTACAAGGCTGACCAAGCAGCAAGGGTCAGGCGCTTCGTCCGGTTCCTGGAAGATCAAGGCTACGTCGAAGTCGACGACGGGATCGACGATCTGCCACGGCACCTCGCTGACTATTCCGATGCGATCGATCGCCTGCAACTCGCCGAGGGCCCGGCGCAGTCCTATCGATCCGAGGCAGAGCATGTCGTGGCCTGGCTTCGTGTTACGCGACGCCAATGGATCGATATCGACGACACGATCATCGACGAGTACGCCGCGCATGATTGCCGATGCCCGGTCTGGCGCAAGCGGGGCCAGTTGGTCGCAACAGGCACCAAGCGGCGGGGGCGATGCGCACGGCACTTCGTCGAGTTCCTGCGAGGCCGGGGCGCCATCCCATTGGTTGAACCGGTGGCGGACGATAACCCGCACATGTCGGCTTACCTGGCATGGCTCAAGCAACACCGCGGCGCCACGGACGAGACGATCCGGCGCTACCGGACCGATATTAGACGGCTGATGCCAATGCTTGGCGAGCCTTCGCTATGGGATGCCGCCGGACTCAGGAGCGCATTCCAGCGACGAAGCAAGGAGACGCCGGGCTCGGTATCGCTGCTCGTCACGATAATGAGGAGCTACATCCGGTTTCTGGTCGTGCGTGGCGAGTGCCGGCCGGCATTGTTGCATGCAGTTCCATCTGTGCAGCGCTACCGCCTTTCGAAGCTGCCGCGCCACGTTGACCCGGCAACGATCGAGAGGATCATTGCGGCCTGTCCAACAGATCGTCCGGTGGAGGTCCGGGACAAGGCCATCATCCTCTTGCTCGCCAGACTTGGGCTGCGCGCTGGTGATATTCAGGACATGCGCCTTGAGGATATCGACTGGCGATCCGGCCACCTGACGGTCAAGGGCAAGACGCGCCGGCCGGACCGCCTGCCGTTGCCGCAGGATGTTGGCGACGCGATCCTGGCATATCTTGCGGCAGCCCGCCCGAAGGCCGTCGAAGAGCATCTGTTCCTGCGCGCACAAGCGCCGTTCCGGCCATTCCGCTCGTCCGCCGAGATCGCCGGCATCGTCGCCCGTACGCGCGACCGCGGTGGGATCGATGGGGTGCCGACCGGGTCGCACATATTCCGGCATTCGCTTGCCACCAACCTGCTGCGAGCGGGCGCAGGCCTGGAGTCCGTCGGGACCATCCTGCGTCACAGCTCGCCCGAGACCACTGCCATCTACGCCAAGGTCGATCTGCCGATGCTCATGAAGATCGCGCAGCCCTGGCCGGGAGAACAGTCATGCTGAACATGCACATTTCCAGATACGTCACGCTCCATCGCAGCTTGGGACGGAAGTTCTCCGAACAGGAACGCTTGCTGCACCTGTACGCCGCCTACGCCGGAGGATTCGGCGACCGACACATCCAAGTCCAGCGGGTCTACGACTGGTGCCACACGGCGAGTTCGCAAAATGTGGCCCGCCGTAGGTTCGACACCGTTCGCAACTTCAGCCGCTTTATCCAAGCCGATGATCCAGTTCACGAGGTTCCGCCTGCCGGTGTCTTCGGCCGGGGCAAGCGGCCACGCCCGACCCCGACCATCATCGAACCGGAACAGGTCCGGGCGATCATGACCGCGGCGTTGGACGTTGCGTCCCAAGACACGATCAGCCCATACACGTACCATTATTTGTTCGGCCTGCTGGCGGCGACAGGTCTCCGGATTTCCGAGGCCCTCGCTCTGCAATGCAACGATCTGGTCGAGGATGGCCTGATCGTCCGCAACGGCAAGTTCGGCAAGCAGCGGCTGATTACCCTGCAGCCATCGACCCGTCAGGCGCTCGAAGCATATCTCGCCACCCGGGCAAGGCTTGGCGCCACGGGCAATGACCTGTTCGTGACCATTCGGGGGAGAGCACCACACAAGGTGCGCGCCCACGTGGTGTTCGTCAGGCTGGCCCGGCAGCTCGGATACCGCGGACCGACCGGAACGGCCGGGATGCGGTTACACGACCTGCGGCACACTTTCGCTGTGCGTTCGCTTGAGTCGTGCCCGCGCGACAGGGAAGCCATCGCACACCACATGGCGACACTCAGCGTCTATCTGGGGCATGCGTCGGTCGCCAACACCTATTGGTATCTCGAGGCCACTCCGGTGCTGCTGCGCGATATCGCTGCCGCCAGCGAGCAACTTTACCGGGGAGAAGCGGCATGACGGCACTCGCTCCGCATCTCTCGATCTACCTGCGTGAACATCTGCCGCGCGAACGTGCTGTCAGTCCGCACACGGTGAAGACCTATGCCAACTGCTTCGTCCTCCTGGTCGAGTTCGCTGCCGATCGGCTGAAGCGTCGGCCGACCGATCTCGAGATCGAGGATCTCGGCACCGACATGATCATGGCCTTCCTTGACCATGTCGAGAACGGTCGCGGCAGCTGTGTTCGGACCCGCAATGGCAGGCTCGCCGCGATCCGGTCCTTCTTCCGCTACATCGAGTATCGTATTCCGGCCTGCCTGGATCAGGCCCTTCGCGTCAGATCGATCCCTACCAAGAAGACCGACAAGGCGCTGATCGACTACCTCGACCGGGCAGAGATCAAGGCTTTGCTCGATGCCCCGGATCCCCGGACACGCCTTGGCACCCGCGATCGCGCAATGCTGCATCTGGCCTATGCTGGCGGGCTGAGGGTGTCGGAACTCGTAACGCTACAACTGCGCGATTTCCCGGACCGCTCCCTGTCCACCGTGCACATCATGGGCAAGGGTCGGCGTGAACGGGTCCTTCCGCTCTGGAAAGAGACCCAGTTCGTATTGCGCGCGTGGCTTGCGATACGGCCCAAAGCGCAAGCTGCCGAGATATTCCTCAATGCCAACGGGCAGCCCATGACCCGCGACGGATTTGCGTTTCGTTTGGCCGAGCACGTCAAGACCGCGGCAACGAAGCAGCCGTCAATCCTTGGAAAGCGCGTAACACCGCACGTGCTGCGCCATTCCTGCGCAATGCACACGCTCGCGGCGACAGGGGACATTCGCAAAGTCGCATTGTGGCTCGGCCATGCCAGCATCCAGAGCACCGAGACCTATTTGCGCGCCGATCCCGAGGAGAAGCTGCAGATTCTCGCGGCGCACGGCGCACCTGCCATCAAGCCCGGGCGCTTCAAGCCGCCATCCGATGCCCTGATCACCATGCTCACCGACGTTCGAAGGCGAGCCTAGCCCGTCTCCGGACACCCCCCTGGCACTCACTTTATCTGGAGTGAAATCATGGAAAACCGAAGGAAACCTGCGCTTCCCGCCGCCACGCTCGACATAAACTGCGACTGCAAAGAATACATCATCGATTACCTCGAGCGCGCTTTCCCGACCCGGCAGATGCGGGTCTTCAAGGACGACACGGGAACGCCGCGATCCCTGCCGATGGTCAATGACGACGGCCATCCGGTCTACAATCCCGAGGCGGAAGCCGCGCGCGAAGCTCTTGTCGAGAAGCTCTGCGCCATGCCTCCCATCATGTCGGCGCTCGACGCTCTCCTTGAGCATTTCGGGCACGACAATGTCGCCGAGGTCACCGGCCGCACCAAGCGCCTCATCACGGCGAGCGACGGCCGCCAGAAGCTGGAAAGCCGCTCAGCGCGTACCAGCCAGGCGGAGGCCGCCGCCTTCATGGCCGGCAAGAAGCGGATGTTGGTCTTCTCCGACGCCGGCGGCACGGGGAGAAGCTACCATGCCTCTCTCGATGTCCTGAACCAGGAGCAGCGCGTCCATTTGCTGCTCGAACCCGGCTGGCGCGCCGACCGGGCCATCCAGGGGCTCGGCCGAACCCACCGCACGCACCAGGCGACCACGCCTCTGTTCCGCCCGGTGACGACCGACTGCAAGGGCGAGCTGCGTTTCACCAGCACGATCGCGCGGCGGCTGGACAGCCTCGGCGCGCTGACGCGCGGCCAGCGGCAGACGGGCGGGCAGGGGCTGTTCGACCCCGCCGACAACCTCGAAAGCGAATATGCCTGCGCGGCGCTCCTCTCCTGGTTCGACCTGCTCGCGGCCGGCAAGCTTTCGAGCACCACGCTCGACGACTTCCAGCACCGCACCGGCCTCGAACTCTGCGACAAGGACGGCGTCCTCAAGGACGAAATGCCGCCGATCCAGCGCTGGCTCAATCGCATCCTCGCCCTGCCGATCGCGCTGCAGAACAGCATCTTCGACGAGTTCCTGTCCTTGATCGAAACCCGTGTCTCGGCCGCGCGCGAGGCAGGCCGCCTCGATGTCGGTGTCGAGACGATCCTGGTCGACAAGGCGACGCTGATCGATGACGTGGTATTGCGGACCGATCCGCGCACGGGCGCAACCTCGCATCTGCTCACCATCGAGATCGCGCGGCGCCGCAATCCCGTCTCGCTTGAGCGCATCCTGCGGATTGCCGACGGCGATGCCAGTGCCGGCTTCATGATCAACCGCAAGTCCGGCAAGGCCGCACTGCGGACGCGTGCGCGCTCGCTCATGGAGGAGAAGGAGGGGACGCCGATCCCACGCGTCGAGATGATGCGGCCGACGCGTAACGAGTACATGCGCGAGGACGATCTCTACGAATCCTCCTGGGAGGAGGTTACGCGCGACGAGTTCATAGCCGAGTGGTCGCAGGAGGTGGACGCAGCCCGGCAGACGGTCGACAGCGAGACGATCCGGCTGGCCACGGGCCTGCTGCTGCCGATCTGGTCGGCACTGCCGAGCGATCATATGGCGGTCAACCGCATCGTCGATGGGGAAGGGGGCTCGTGGCTCGGCCGTCTCGTATTCGACGATCATGTGCCCCAGCTCTTCACCAAGCTCGGGATCGATCGGTCCGAAACGCTGCCGCCCGATGCTGTGGTCAGGGCAGTGACGGCCGGCCGGAGCATCGACGTCTCCCATCCGTTCCCGCTCACGATCAAGCGCTCCGTGGTCAACGGTTCGCCGCGCATCGAGCTCGTTGGTTGCCCACACGACCGCCTGGTCTGGCTCAAATCCATCGGATGCTTCACCGAGGTGATACAGTACCGCACCCGCATATTCGTGCCGATGGCATCGGCTGAGACGCTTCTGGCTCGGATTCTGGCCGCCACTTGAATTTGCCAGCCATAGGGTCCTGTATGCGGGTGGCGCCCGGCATGAGCGCCTATGGCAGGCGTTGCCTGAAGCATCATACTCAACAGGCCCGGAATCACGGTTGCGCCGCCTCACTCCTTGCCGTCGGGACCTGCAGTCCGGCGTCCGCCGAAATGGCGTTCCGTCATGTAGCGACCTGGCGAAGTGCCAAGCGCCTTGCGGAACATCGATACGAAGCTCGGCATGCTCTCATAGCCGAGGTCCGCCGCGACCTGCTGAATGGAGGCGCCGCCGACCAGCCATTGCACCGCGAGGATCACGGCAAGCTGCTGACGCCAGCGCCCGAAGCTCATGCCGGTCTCACGGCTTATGAGCCGTTCCAAGCTGCGCGCGCTCATGCCCGTCTTGTCCGCCCAGGCGCCGAGCGTTCGCCAGCTCGTCGAGCAATACCGTCACCAGAAGGCTGAACAAGGCGCTGATCGGTCTGTTCATGAAACGCACGAACCGTCGCGGCAATCGACGACCCGGCCAATCGCCTTCGGCTCGTCACGTTGAAAGGGCCAACCCTCCGGAGCATCGCGTGGATTCCAGGGCAAAAGGTCCAGATTGCGATGGGCTCGACGTTCGTGGCGCGGACCTACACGCCGTTCCAATGTTTTATGCTGCGGTAACAGGTCTTGTCGTCATCTGCCGGCGGTTCATCTGACAGGGCGCGGGGCAGCTTCGTAGAAAGATGTGCCCGCAAACAAGCTCAATCCCTTAGTTGAAAAGCTGGACCGGATTGATCCGTTGCACCTTCCAGCTAAGCGCTTTGGATTTCTTTGGAACTCTTAAATGGCGCTTCGCAGTCAAAGATGAAATCTCCATGGTTGCCAAGACATGATAGGCGGGATGAAGGGAGGCAAATGTGGAGAACGCCCCGTTGCCTGATGCCATATTGGCGCGAACACACCTTGACACCTTGCGACAGAGTTGCACCTTTCGCCGCAGCCAGCGGTTGTTTTCGCTCCTTGCATTCCTGGTCGAAGAGACGCTCGCTGGCCGCGGTTCAACTCTGAAGGAACTCGTGATCGGTGACGCATTGTACAGCCGGACCTCGCCTTACGATCCGCGCGTCGATTCCACTGTGCGCGTCGAGGCGCGCCGCCTGCGACGCAAGCTGATCGCTCACTATGAAGGCCCCGGACACGACGCTCCACTTCGCATTGTCCTTCCCTCCGCCGGCTACCAGCCCACTATCGAGCGGGGTCGCATGTCGCTCGCCCGGCACGGCGAGATAGAGCCCGCCATTGATCTTGCCGTGATGCCGTTCCGGTCCCTGGCCATCGGGGAGGACGACGGGTTGGCAGACGCGGCCACCGACGAACTGATCGCGCTGCTTGACGAAAAGACTCCTCTGCGACTCGCCTCCAGGCTTGCGATATTCCCGTATCGAGAAAGACTATGCACCGTGACCAAGACAGCGCGCGATCTCGACGTGCGAGCGCTTCTTCACGGAACGTTGCGGCTCGTGGGTCAGAATGTGCGGGTGGCGGTCGAACTTGCTGATCCACACGGTTGCATGACCTGGTCTCGACGGCTTTTGTTGCCGGTCAACGACCGATCCACGCTCGACACGCGCATCGCGAACGAAGTACTGGCGCAATTGCCTGATTGGATCCTGACCGGTCGCGCGAATTGTGGAAGGGCGCTCGCGCTTGTTTCCTGACTACCAATGTGGCCGTGGGACCCGCGACTGAATCTGCCCGGATATGGCTTGCGTCAATGTTTCGCGTTCGCGAAGCGTCTGGTCCAATCGCTCTCGCGCCTGATACAAGGCAGCCAGATCCGATCCGGCTCGCCATTGCCACAGTTGCGCTCCCTGCTGGACCGCGTCATCGCGGGCGGTCTTCAGCCCGGCTTCTGCGAGATCGGGATTTCCGGAAATCGCCGCGAGCAGCGCCTTTCGTCGCAGCAATTCGGGACCGCAAAAACCGTGATGAGTCTCGCGCGCTTCCTCGAATGTCTCGATGCTCCGCTGCGCCTCGCGCACCTGTCCGACCGCCGCGAGGCTGGTCCCAAGTATGCCCACAAAAAAGGGATCGAACGGTCCGTAATGGGCTTCCCGAAGCTGAACGAGTCCCTGGCGAAGCAGATCGATGGCGCGCTCATGCTTCCCGGCGGCGGCAAACTGGTACCCCTTCAGGCACAGCGCGACACCGAAGTGGCTGTACAGCGAATGATTCTTCGCCGTCCGCAGCAGTTCGTCGATCAGCAATCCGACGTCGGTCTCCGGCTCGGCCATCAACAGCATCGTAAAGCAGCCCCACTGCAGCGCCTCGCAAAGGGGGAGAGCCTTGCCAGTGGTCCTGGCTTCCGCGATTCCCGTACAAGTATCCTCGAGCCCCGCATCGACGTCGCCCGCAACGCATTTCAGGTTCCCGAGCAGGCCGAGGACCGATGCGCGCCGATCGAACCCGGTGATCGCCATGAAGAACGAGCGCATCGCCGGCGTCTCTTGGTCGAGGAAGCGTTCGAGGTAGGTGCGCGCCGCAGCCAGGTCGCCGACATGGTGCAGGGTCGTTCCGCGTGCCCATGACGCAGTTGCGACAAGATGGGCGGGATCGACAAGGAACGCCAGCGGCGCATCGCCCGTTGCCGGCATACCGGTGCCCGACCTGGCGACCTCTTCCATGGTCATGGATTGCTCGTCCGCGAGTTCGTAGTCGGGCATTCGGATATTGTACGTCCAGCGACCCAGCAGCAGGCGAACCCGCTCGATCAGGTCGTTCTCATTGGCGGCCATGCGCTCGCGCTCGGTCCAGTCGCGGTAACTCGCATCTGGCGCCCCGAACGTAAATATGCCAGTGGCTTGGATGGCAATGTCGATCGCGGCGCCGTGGGGGGATTGTCTGTGGCTGGGATCCAGCCCGTCCATCAGGGCGCTCATGCGCGTCCCGCATTCGGTGAGCAGCGACAGGCCGAACCAGATCGGGAGCGCACCCGCTCCGATCGCCAGGGCGGTGGGAATGTTACCCCCGGCGGAGGTCGCCCAGCGCAGCGCGGCGCGGATATTGTCGAGGTCGGGCACAAAGGCGCCATAGTCATCGCTCGCGGGAGACAATTCGCCGTCGCCGTGCAGCACGCGCGCATAATATTCCGCGTGGAGACGGGACGCTGCCGCGCCTTCCCGGGCCTCCTCGAGCGCGAGCAGGGCGAAGGCCCGCGTCGTCTCGAGCAGACGGAAGCGCAGCCGCGCGTCGCGCATGTCGGGAGACACGAGTGATTTGCGCACGAGGCGAGCCACGATCTCTGCAACTTCGGTTTCATCGACGTCCGGCCCCATCACCGCCGTCGCAGCTTCGATGGTGAACCCGCCCGTGAAGATGGCAAGCCGGCGCAGGACGCGTTGTTCCGACGGTTCCAGCAGTTGGTAGCTCCAGTCTAGCGCCGCGGTCAGCGTCCTGTGACGCGGCAGCGCGCTGCGGTGGCCGTCGCCCAGGAGACGCAGGCGGTCGTCGAGGCGCGTGGACAAGCCGCGCAGCCCGAAGATCGGAACCAGAGCCGATGCAAACTCGATCGCGAGGGGCACGCCGCCGAGCTTCCGGCAGATAAGCGATGCGGCGAGCGCATCCTCATCACCCAGCACGAAGACGGCATCGATCGCGCGTGCGCGCTCGCTCAGCAATTCGATCGCGGCATAGTGAAGCGCTTCCCGGGCGCCGACGATCTCGGTCTCGGGCGGCACGCTGAGGGGTTCGAGCCGGAGCACATTTTCGCCGGGAATAGTGAGCGGCTCGCGGCTTGTCGCCAGGATCGCCACCGAGCGCGCAGACTGGAGCAGCGCATTGGCGATCATCGCAACGGCTTCGATCACATGCTCGCAATTGTCGAGGAGCAGCAACATCTCCTTGTCGGTCAGCGCGCTGATCAAGCCGGGCACCGGATTTGACGAACGGACTTCCAGCCCGAGCACTGTGGCGAGCGCCGCCGGCACGAGGTCGGCGTCGGCGAGCGACGCGAAATCGGCGATCCAGACCCCGTCACGCCAGCGGCCGAGCTGGCGTTCGGCCGCGTTTAGCGCGAGCGCCGTCTTCCCGACCCCGCCGGTTCCGACAATGGTGACGAGCCGTTGCTCGGCGAGTTGGCGGTCAAGGGCGTCAAGGGTTTCGGACCGGCCGATCAGCCTGGTGAGCAGGAGCGGCAGATTACTTGGCGGGGCGTTCGCCACGGCTTGATAGGGATTTTCCTGCAGGTCGGCGGAGACACCGGCGGTAAAGCGATAGCCGCGCCCCGGGATCGTCACGATATAGGGGGAGGCCGCATCGACGTCGTCCAGCGCGCGGCGCAGCGCGCTCATATGCACCGAGAGATTGGCTTCGACGACGATCGTATCGGGCCAGACCTGCTCCAGGATCTGCGCCTTGGTGACGAGCATGCCCGCATTACGCACCAACAGGGTCAGGATTTCCGTGGCGCGGCTGCCCAAGCGAACTGGCTCGCCATCCTTCAAGAGGACCGAGTGATCGGGCAACAGGCAAAAAGGCCCGAACCTGAATTCTTCGGCGGGCGCAAAACTCATCGATGCTCCTTGCTCGTGCCGAGCTTAGCATCTCGCGCGTCCGCCCGACAGCGCGCGACGCAGCGGTTCGGCCGGCGCCGCTCAGTCACGCAGGAAATCGAGGCCGGTCGCCGATGTCGCCGTCTCAAGGATCGCGCGATCAACGCTGGTCTTGTCGGGATTGTGCTGGCAGATCATCTGCTCGAGGCGCGCGCGCATGTATGCCGCGATGCCCTCGCCATGGGTCAGAATCCAGAACTGCCCCAGATCGACCGCGTCGAGCGCGATGCGCGCCACATCCCCCGGTTCCATCGCATGGGGCGAGTCGATCGCGGAAACGGTCTTGCCGTCGACCTTGCGTGTGCCTGCGATCGCAGTCTTCACCAGCGCTGGGCACAGTACCGAGACGCCGACCGCGCCGCCGTCCGCTTCCAGTTCGCGAAATAGGGTTTCGGACAGACCGACCACGGCATGCTTGCTGGCGACATAAGCGGCGTTGGCGGGCATGGCGAGCAGGCCGCCGACCGAAGCTGTGTTGAGGATATGACCCGATTGCCGCGATCGCAGTCCCGGCAGGAAAGCGAGCAGGCCGTTGACGACGCCCCAGACATTGATGTCGAGCAGGCGCCGCCAGTCAGCCTCGCTCGTCTCCCAGGCCAGAGCGATCTTTGCGACGCCGGCATTGTTGATGACCAGCCAGGGCTCGCCCAGCTGGGATGCGGTCTCATCACGAAGCGCCTCGACCGCGGTCAAGTCCCGCACGTCGGTTCGCACGGCAATCGCTCGCACGCCGAGCGCTTCCACTTGGGCCTTTGCCGCCTGCAGCGCTTCTTCGCCGATATCGGCGAGCGCGATGTCCATACCGCGCCGCGCGGCCTCCAGCGCCAGGGCAAGACCGATCCCGCCGCCCGCGCCGGTGATGACCGCGACGCGGCCGGACAATCTGGATGGCTGGCGAGGCGGCGGGATGGACGACATAGGGGACCTCCTTGGCTGATAGATCCAGCCTAAGACCCCGAACCCCTGCGGATAAGGTGACGAAGCGTTAGCGCAACTCGCTAACATAGCCCTATCGTACGCTCACTTCGCTCGCGCGGGCCGCACACCTAGCCTGCTCCCGCACACCGATTCCGGTGGGGAGTAGCGGAATGCCCCAGAACAGCCAGTATCGACTTGCCGGCGAGCTCGTCACCAAGATTCATGCGGTGCTGGGAAAGCACGAAGGCTATCGCACGCTTCACGCCGACGGCCGCTTCTATCGCGGTAGCTTCCAGGCCAATGCTCTGGCATCCCGCTACAGCCGCGCGGTCCATCTCCAGGGCGCAGAATTCCCCGTCACGGTCCGCTTCTCCAAGGGCGGCGGCGACCCCTTCGCCCATTTCAGCGCGACCGTGGGCATGGCGACGCGCTTCTACCTGCCCGACGGGCGAGTCACCAACCTGGTGATGCTCAGCCAGAAGCTGTTCATCGCCCGCTCGATCGATCAGTTCGTCAGGCTGGTCGACGCGGCGGCGCCGCTCACGCCGGGCGGCCCGCCCAATCTTGACGGCCTCAAGGCGATCCTGCCCGACCATCCCAATGCCGCCGCGGTGCTTAAGATGCGCGCCGAATCCCCGGCGCCGGTGAGCTTCGCCCATACGGCCTTCCACGCGGTCCATGCCTTCAACCTGGTTAATGCGGACGGCAAGATCACGGCTGCGCGCTTCCACTGGGCGCCCGTCGCCGGCGAGAAGGGCCAGCCTGCGACGGATCTCGCCGCGCAGGATGTTTCCATCCTGTTCGACGAGATCGGCGAACGGCTCAGCCGCGAACCGGTTGCGTTCGACCTCGTACTCGAGCTCGCCCAGCCCGGCGACATCCTCGATGATGCCACCCTGAGGTGGTCCCGCCTTTTTGGACAGTTTGGCGGCGAAGTTAAGCTCATCCCTGTTGTGATTATGCCGCCAGTTTGGTCATCAGATCATGGGGGGCATGCCCCTCATGATCTGTTTTGTCGATCCG
>NZ_JBHTLS010000092.1:0-14005 GCF_042678845.1 Sphingobium olei
CGGATCGACAAAACAGATCATGAGGGGCATGCCCCCCATGATCTGATGACCAAACTGGCGGCATAATCACAACAGGGATGAGCTTAACTTCGCCGCCAAACTGTCCAAAAAGGCGGGACCACCTCAGATATCAGCGCCGCCATCGCCCGGGCTTTCCGCGATCATGATGTAGCATCCAGCCCCGCGACCCGCACCGCGCACTGGTTCGCGCTGCGCGTGTTCGGGAGGTTCCTGCGCGAAGACGCGCGTGTCAGGCGCGCGGCAGACCTCGACACGGCAACGATCCGCCGGTTCATCACCTGGCTGGCGATGCCCACCAACGGGCGCAGGCGCGGCGTCCGCTCACAATCCGGTCAGCTCGGTATGATCCGGCCGGTCCTCAAGCGCGCGATCGCGGACAATCCAGGCTTGTTCGCACCGGGCTTCGCCGTTCCCAACAATGCGATCCCGCTCGCCGGCGTCCAGAGGCTACCGCAAGACCGGCTGACACCTGCCGCAATGCGCGCCCTGCTGGCAGTCTGCTATGCCGAGATCGACACTGCGTGGGACAAGTTCCAGCACGGGCAAGCTATAGTTGGTCTTCCCAATGTGCTCCTTCATGGCGGCCGGACCGCCGAACGTGATCGCTGGATCTGGAAGCTCCACCGCCTTGGCCACGGCATCCTTCCGACCGACCGAGGCTTGGACCTTAACAAGCCTGATCGGCAGAGGATCGCCGAGGTAGGCGGGTTCCGCGAGCTCGAGGGTTATCTCCACCTCACGACCGACACGCTGGTTGCGTTCTATATCGTGCTGCTGATCCAGACGGCGGCCAATGCCGGTCCGCTGCGCCAGATCAAGCGGGACTGCCTCGTGCCGCATCCGCTCGAGCGGCATCGCGTCATGGTCGAGTGGGTGAAACCCCGCGCCGGCGGTAAGGTGAAGCGCATGCAACGGCGCTCGTTCGACAATCGCCGACTCTATGCGGCGCCGCGCCTGATCGAAAAGCTCCTTGCGATGACGGCACCCCTCTTGCCGCATGTGGAGCCGTCCAAACGCGACCGGCTGTTCCTGCACCGCTTCCTCATGACGACAGGGCGCCTCGAGCGCGAGCATCACGCCGGTCATATCGTGCAGGCCACGTTGCGATCGGCAATGCTGCGCTTCTACGAGCGGCACAATGGCGCGATCGCCTCCTGGAACGATGCGCATCCCGGCAAGTCCCGTTCCCTGCTTCCAGACTTCTCGCCCAAGCTGTTCCGCAGCAGCATGGCAAGCGCCCACTACACAGCGTCGCAGGGCGATATCATGGCGGCCAAGGCGGTCCTCAATCATGCGAATGTCGCCACCACCGATATCTATGTCGATGGCGAGGCCGTCCGCCGCCTCGAACGCGATACAATCGCTCGGCTTCAGTCGCTGATGATAACATGGGTCACTGGCGAGACGCCCTCCCATGACTCACAACATCAAGGGCCGAATACCAGCGTCCGGGTGACGGCGCTGTTCGGCCACGACTGCCTTCGTCCGATCGACGGCGGGCACGCACGGCCTGGCCGCGTGTGCCCGAAACTGGGAGGTCGCCTTGCCTGTCCGGGCCTGATCGTCCCGATCGACCCGGATCATCTGGCGCGTATCGTCCAGGCCACCATGCATCTTGAAGCGGCGCGGAAGCGCATCGACCCGATCCGGTTCAGCCTCTTCTATGCGCCCAGCCTTCAGGTGCTGACACAAGACCTGCTGCCGGCGTTCCCACCCGAGATGATGCCGGACGCGGAACGGCTCATGCCCGCCCTGCCGCCGCTGCCGGACCTGGAATAGCCTCATGGCCTCCGTCCCGACATCCACGCCTACCCAGCTTCCGGCGCCATTGCTCGGGAACGAAGGCGTCCCCGCCGCCACGACGTTCAACTGGGGCTTCGAAATGCCGGACGGGAGCCGGTTCGGTGACGATCAGTGGACGCCGCTCCGGCACGCCGCCGAACTGTTCCTGCTCTCGCTGCGGGCCGATCCACCCGAAGGGCGGATGCCGCTTCGCAAGGAAACGGTCGATGGCCACTTCAGTCACACCCGCTTCCTCGTTCGATGGATGGCAGCCGAGAACGTCCGATGCTTCAGGGATCTCGATCAAGACGCCGTCGACCGGTTCGTGGCCATGTTGCGCGCTCGTCCCGGCAGGAACGGCGCGGTGCTTTCCCTCAGCACCGCCGAAGGCTATCTTGGCACGATCCGCACCTTCCACATGCAGCGCGACAAGCTGGACGACGCGCCGCTGGCGGCACCGCCTCGCGCCGTGTCGGTCGGGAAGCGACACTGGAAGCCTTATGGCCACCATCCCTATACGCCAGACGAGATCGCCGTGCCTCTCATCAGCGGTGCTATGGAACTGCTCGGTGACCCAGCAGACCAGATACTCGCGCTGCGCGACCGTCTCGAAGATCTGTATGAGCAGTTCCGACCACAGCACCATGGGCGAAGGCTCCACTGGCATATCAGACGCGCCATGTTGGCCGAGCCATGCCCCTACGCGGATCTGTATCCGAATCCGGAATGGCCGCTGCGCCGCCTGACGTTCATGCTGGATCGCCTTGGCGACGCCTGCTTCGTCGTCATCGCCTATCTCGTTGGCGCGAGAGCCTCCGAAATACTCAGGCTTGAGGACGGTTGCCTCGAACGGCGCGCGGCCGATCGAAACAGCGAGGAACACGTCTATCTGGTCGGCACGATTACGAAGACGTCGCTGACGGAACATGGGGACATCCATCGCTGGCTCGCGCCCGAGCCGGTCCAGCGGGCGATCCACATCCTCGAACGTCTCTCCGCTCCGCTTCGCGAACTTAGCGGGAAGAGGAACCTCTGGCTCCACCAGCTCGGCCGAGGACGATCGCCGCTTCCCACGATGATGCCCGTCGCCCGACTGAGATCACCAATGGTCAATACCCGCTTGAACGAGCGACTTATGCCGTTCCTTGCCTTGCCGGACCACCAAGGCGGCACCTGGCGCCTAACCACCTATCAGGGCCGCAAGACGTTCTCGCGGTTCATCGGACGGCGCGATCGCACCGGTCTGACGGCGCTGCAACGCCACCTCGGCCATGTCCACCGCGCGATGACCGACCGGGCCTATGTCGGCACAGACTTCGAGCTTGCCGAGCTGATCGACGACCAGGCCGCCGAAGAAACTCGCAAGGCGCTGGAAGACCTGCTCCTGGCGCCGAACGTCGCCGGGAAGGCTGGCGTGATGCTCTCCGAGCGATCGCCGTTCCGCGGCCGCACGCGGTCGGGCGACGTCGATGGCTATATCACCGAGATCCTCGCCGAAACGGATATGCGCCTCGGCGTGTGCGACTGGGGCTATTGCCTCTACCGCCGGGAGACATCCGCCTGCCTTGGCGGCGAGCGCGAGCCGAACCCGGTGCTTCGCACACAAAGCACCTGCTCGACTTGCGCCAACTTCGCCGTGACCGATCGGCATAGGCCGGTCTGGGAAGCGCGCCTTGAACGGAACACCGCATTGATCCAGCGCGATGACCTCGATGGCGAGAGCCGAGCACTTGCCGAAGCCCGCATCCATGAATCTCGCCGTATTCTCGACCAGCTCGACGAAGGAAATGCCGGTGACGTCTGAATCTGACCCATCCACCCCGCAGGCCCGTCGCCGTGCAAACACCGATGCCCGCCTGCGCGAAGCCCTTGGCGTCCTCGCCAAAGACCCGTCCGCCACGCTAACGGTCGCCGGTCTCGCACGAGCAGCCGGGGTCGGCCGCAACATCATCTACACGCACCATGCCGGCGTTCTCGACGCCCTGCGCGAGCTTCAATTGCAACGTGAGGGCGCCTCTGAAACGGCGGCCGGCGAGGCCGATCGCACACGCGCCACTCTTCATGACGCGATAGCCAAGAACATCGCCCTCGCGACACATAATGCCAGCCTGCTGAAACGGGCTGTCGAAGCCGAGCAGCGCGCGGAGCGGCTCGAACGCCGTAACGCGCAACTTGTGCAGGAACTCGATCGGATACGCCGGCCCGTTCCGATCCGTACCAGCGCCGAAGCGCCCGATCCTACCGCTGCTTGAAGGCGGTCACGCCCTAATCGGGCGTCTTGGAAGGGGAGGAGGAGCGGGAATGGCGGAAATACGGGCTTTGTGGAGCC
This sequence comes from Sphingobium olei, assembly GCF_042678845.1. Taxonomy (NCBI): domain Bacteria; kingdom Pseudomonadati; phylum Pseudomonadota; class Alphaproteobacteria; order Sphingomonadales; family Sphingobiaceae; genus Sphingobium; species Sphingobium olei. Next base: position 4,133 of record NZ_JBHTLS010000092.1, read on the forward strand.
AATAAGACAGGTCGATCCAGACCTAATGTTCTCTCAAATGGAAGGTGGCGCCCCAGGATGCGTTCCTGAAACAGTGGGAGCCCGCGAAGGCGGCCTGGGCGCGCGGCCAGAAAGTCATCCGCCTGATCGGCTACGATGCTTCGCCGGCGGACACCCTGCGCCATGCCCATGCGTCCGCGATCGAGCATGATCTCTTCGAGTGCCGATACCCGCTTCGCGAATGGAAATGGGACCGCGCCGCCTGCATCGCGCGCATCGAGGCCGCCGGCCTCCCTGTGCCGCCCAAGTCGAGCTGCTTCATCTGCGGCGCCATGAAACCGGAAGAGGTTCGGGCACTACCGGCCTGGTGCCTTCGGCTCATCGTCCTGGTCGAAGCCCGCGCGGCCCCGCGCCTGCGCACCGTCGAAGGCCTGTGGCGCCGTTCGACCTCGACCAGGCCCGGCCGAATGACCGACTTCATCCGCGCCGAGGAGCTGCTCCCCGCCGCCGACATCGACGCGATCATCCGCGATGCGCCCGCCGACCTCATCCGCTTTCAGGACGTCGCCGCGCATGTCCCGCTCCCCGAACGACCGGCAATGGCGGAGTGGCTCGAGACCTTCAACGCCGGCTTGCTGGAGGCCGCATGACTATAACCGCCACCGAACGCATCGCCCGTCTGAACGATCGCTGCCGGCAGGGCCTCGATGCCAATGCCCGTATCATGGTCACGCGCAATTGCCTTGCCCGGCTTTCCGGCGAGGGCGAGGGCATCGCCGAGATCCTCGCCCACGCCGAGTTGCTCGCCGCGGTCCGCCGCTATTCGTTCAAGCCCGGCGACGGACCCGAGCGCGATTTCGGCGCCTTTGACCTGCAGGGGCAGAGGATCCTCTTCAAGATCGATTATTATGACATGGCGCTCGAGTTCGGCTCCGACGATCCGGCGGACGCATCGATCACGCGGCGCGTCCTCACCGTGATGCTCGCCGAGGACTACTGAGCGCCGACGAGCGCCCTGAACCCCTTTCCCTTTGAAAATCAGCGCACCGGCTCGCCGGCCCTTCGGGCAGCGAGAGGGGAGGGGGAGGGCGAGCTTCAGGCTCGCCGACCGAGAGCGCGCGGGCTCGATGGACCCTGCCTTCCCCAATCCCCGAGGAGACCAGCCTTGACCCCTGCCGAACCGATCCGCGCCACGCTGCCGCTCTCCCTCATCACCAAGGGGGACAATCCGCGCCGCTATTTCGACCGCAAGAAGCATGACGAGCTTGTGGCCTCGATCCGCCTGCGCGGCATCCTGCAGCCCATCCTGGTGCGCCCCAAGGGCGAGGTCTATGCGATCGTCGCCGGCGAGCGCCGCTACCGCGCCGGTCTGGAAGCATACGGCCCCGATGGCGAAGTGCCTGTCATCATCCGCGAGATGACGGACCAGGAGGCGCTGGACGCCGCGATCGCCGAGAATGACGACCGCGACGATCCGTCGGAAACCGAACAGGCGGACGCCGCCGTCCGCTATCTCGCGGCATGCCAGAACGATCGCGCGGAGGCCGCCCGCCGGCTCGGCTGGTCGCGGAGCAAGCTCGACCGGCGCCTGGCGCTCGCCGAACTCTCCGACGCAGTGAAGCTCGCGCTCGACGAACGCCGGATCAAGGTCGGCCATGCCGAACTGCTCGCGGCGGTCCCCGGCGACAAGCAGGACAAGGCCCTCGAGACCATCCTCGCCGCCGGGCTGGATGTCGGCACGACGCGCGAATTGCTTATGCGGGTGACGCAGAACCTCGCCGCCGCCTGCTTCGACAAGACCGAGTGCACCACCTGCCCGTTCAATTCGGCCTCCCAGCGAACCCTGTTCGAGACGCATGTCGACGACGGGCACTGCACCAATCCCGGATGCTTCGAACTGAAGACCCAGACCGCCGAGGCGATCCGCTTCGAGGAGCAGGAGCGCGCCGAAAAAGCGGCACGGGCTGCAGCTCCGCCTTCCACCGACGATCCGCAGGGTGATGAGCGCGATGACAATGATGATGACGGTCTCGACGACACCGAGACCGAAACCGATGCCTCGCCGGTTGACCGCACCGAACCGCGCGCGCCGGCGCCGCAGACCCCGCTCCCTTCGGCGAGCGGCGGCTCCGCCGCGCACAAGCCGACCGTCACGGTCAAATCGATCGCCGGCCGTACCAGCGACCTGCGCGAGGCGAAGTGGCGCACCGCCGTCGCCCGGGCCCTCGCGGCCGATCCCGTCCATGCCCATACCGCCATTCTCGTCGCCGCCATGTCGGGCACGCTTCCCCAGATCAAGGCCGAGACGCTGAAGGCGCGTGCCGGCATCCTGGTCGGCGCCACCTTCCCGGACTTGCCCTATGGCGACAAGATCGCGGAAATCCGCGCTCTTTCAGAGCCGCAAGCGGCCAATGTGCTCTCCGCCGTCGGCGCCGCCTATGCCAAGGACGTGCTCACCTTCGCGCATGTCGCCGACCTTGCCCGGGCCTTCGCGGTCGACCTGCGCGACGTCTGGCAGGTCGATAAGGCCTTCCTGGAGCGATACACCAAGGATGAACTCGAGTTCATCGCCCGGGAATGCGGCCTCGTCGCGCACATGGGCGAAAAGGGCTTCGCCAAGCTCCTCACCGCCAAGAAGGCCGACCTCATCGCCGGCATGCTCAACCGGCCCGGCTTCGACTGGGCCGGACGCCTCCCCAGTTCGATGACGCTCGACGGCCAATACGGACCGCCGCCGTTGAACGTCGCACCGCCGCCCGAAGCCGCGATCACGGAACTCGCCGCCTGATCCCCCCGAACGCTCACACAGACAAGGAAGCGCTCACATGCTGATTACCAACCTGCTCCCGCTGCTCGCGCGCTACTCGCTCGGCTTCGATCTCGTCGCCGGCCCGGACGATACCGTCACCCTGACCGTGATCCCCCGCAGGCAGGAAGGCGCCGTGCACAAGCTCGAGGCCGGCGAGACCCGCCCGATCTCGCTCACCGCCAGCGCCGCGGAAATCGATGCCGAACTCGCCAAGGGCGAAGACGGTGCGCTCGGCCAGCTCATCGCCGCCCGCAAGACGCTCGGCGACCAGCTCGCCGAGCAGCGCCAGGCTGCCGAAGCCGCACGTACCGCCGCGGCAGAAGCCGCGAAGGCCAAGGCGGCGACGCCGAAGACGCCCGCGCCCGCCAGTCCCACAAAAGCTCCGAACCCCGCCGCTCCGCCAGCCGATGCCAAGGCGGACGAACCGGCCAGCCTCTGGGACTGACCATCATCAATTTGCCCAACATCTCAATTCGAGAGGCCCATCATGCAGATCAACCTCCTGACCCGGACTTACCGATACGACGGCATCGACCTGCCGGTCCCGCCGCATCTCGCTGACGAACCGGCGGCGTTGCGCGCCTACCATGCGACGCTCTTCCCGGCGATCCTCAACGCCGAGATCGTCGATGCCGGCGTGTCGGGCACCGCCCACCTCATCGAATATCGGCGCGCCGTCGGCACCAAGGGCTGAATCATGCCGCCCTCCAAGAGCGCGGCCATTCCGGCCGCACCGCGCAAGACGTTCCTTGAATGGATCGAGCACGACGATGGCAACACGACCGGCTTCCCCCAGCCTCCCTGCAGCGCCCAGGCCCAGGCCCTCCACGCGCGGATCCCCCTCGACCCCGCCAACCACAAAGGCGAAGCGCCGGAGCCGCTTCAGCCCCCCGCCGGGCTCAGGCTCGCTCCCCTCGGCTGATCTCGCGGGGCGGTCGGTCGCGCTTTCCCCCGACATCCCCGCCACGTTCGATCAGCCGCTCAGCAATCATCACAAGCTGATGGGCCGCTGGGTGGCGGCGCGGGAAGGGGCGCCCAGGCGGTACACGCGCGTTGGCGCCCGCAAGCGCATCGAGCAGGTCTTCAATGCGGCGGTTCTCGAAATCCTGGCGCCGATCGAGCTTGTCGATCTGCGGGTCGCCGTCCTCGTCGGCGAAGACGACAATCCGCCCGCAATCGCCCTTGTCTGCGAGAGCCTGGGTCAGCTGGATCTTGGCTGGATCGAAACCGGCGACGCACCCATCCCCTGGCGCGCCGCCGCCTATGCGGCCCTCGGTGAGACGCTCGGCACCGCCCTTCCGGTCTTCGACTACCAGGACCTCTTCGAGGAAATCTCGATGTATTATTGGGACGGCGAGATCGACGACGAGAGCGCGCGCCGGAGCTTGGCCGCCTATCAGGGTCTCAGTGCCGAAGAGATCGAAGAACAGACGCTCCCCTCGGAAATGAACGCCCGCCGACCCGAGTGGATGATCGGCACCAACGCAGCGAAGCCCGCATGCCTCCCGAAGGCCCTGGCACGCGCGCTGCGCCGGCTTCGCGACGCGCACAAGGCGCTCGAACGCCTCGCCTCGGAGCGCAACGCCTGGCACTTCCATAGCGACACCCTCTACGAATATGTGCCGGGCATCGAGGAATGCTCGTCCCTGCCGCCGCTGACACTCGTTCCCTTCGAGGAATTCGCGCGCGAACTCGACGATGTCGCGCGCCACGGCATGGAAATGGGCTTCATGGATTTCTGCGGCCTCTGCCCGTTGCCCGAGGTCAGCCGGATCGACGACTGGTTCGCGAGCCTCAGGCTCGGCGTCCAGTTTCTGCTCGCCGCCCAGGATCTCGTCCGTCTCGACCCATCCAATCCGTGAGGCCCTCATGTCCGATCACAGCAGCCACTTCGAAGCCACCGGCGGCGGTCTCGCCCTGACCAACGCCATTCTGCTCTATCAGGCCGGAACGTCCCGGACCCCAAACGCCTATGGCGCGCTCAGGAACGATATGGTGGCGTTCGCCAGCATGCACGCCGTCGAACACGATGGAGACGGCCGCCCCACGATCGCCGCGGGCATTCCCTTGTCGCGCGCGCAGCTGCGCCAGTGGGCCGAGGCGCTGGGCGGCACGGCGATCCCCGAGATATTGCCCGACACCGTCCTGGTCTCCCATCCCGATGTTCTCGCCTGGTGGACGCCGGCACAGGTTCGCCCCGCCTATTTCGCGCTGTCCTCGCCGCCCGACGGTCTTCGAGCGCTGGCGCGGCGCACGACGGTTGCCGTGCCCTATCCCGCGCATCTGTTCATTGCCACGCGCACGGGGCTCGGGGTCTACGCGCTTCCGGCCAGCGAGCGCCCGGCGGCGGACACGCCGGTGCTGCATTCGCCCATTCTCAACGTCTTCATCGAAGGAGGGCTCTGCTGGGGCAATATCCCGAGGCCGAAGACCCTCGGCGTTGCCGCCATCCCGGAATTCGAGCGGGCCGTGTTCGATTCCTGGTCGACGCACCCCAATCCCGGACAGGAGTGGACCGTCACCGGCAAAGGCGGCCTCGTCCGGCTCTGGGACGATCTCGCCGCGCGCGCCGCCAGCCGTTTCCCGGTCCGGCGCCTCAAGCCCTTCCATCCCGCCGCGCGTCAGCGACAGGCTCGCCCAACGGCCGACGCCATCACGGTCGGCCGACTGGTTGCAGCGGCCACGGCAAGATGACCATTCTCGCCGACGATCCGACCGCGGCCGCGCTGCTTGACGCCGTCCCCTGCTATCCTGTTCCGTCCATGGGCCGATCGCCAGGGCTCGATGCGCTTCGCAGCAGTCGGGCCGGACACGGAGTTGCCGTGGGAAACGATGGCGCGATGCTCATTCTGCGCCGACCCTGGCTGGCGCTTGATGCGCCTCTGTCGCCGCCATTCGCCGCCCATCTCCCTTACGGCAGCATAGGCGACCCCAAGGCCGAATTGCGCTGCGGCCGGGTCCCGGGCGAACATCTCGCGGCCGTCCTTGACCATTTCCGCGCGGCCCTGCCCAACGAGGCAGCCGCATTCATTCTGTGGAACGAGGCGACGGCCGAATTCGCCGTGCATTTTCCGCAGATCGATGAAGCGACGCCGACGCGCCTCGTCTACCGCCCCCCGGCATGCGAGCCTGGCTGGCATGTCGTCTGCGACATGCACAGTCACGGGCGCGGTCCAGCCTATTTCAGCGCGACCGACGATGCTGACGATGCCCACGCCACCAAAATTTCACTCGTCGTCGGCCGGCTCGACGACCCGACGGGTCCGGTCATGGCCGCCCGGCTCTGCGCCGGAGGCATGTTCCTGCCCGTGCCGCGCAGCCCATTTTCGGGAGATCCCCCATGCAGCCTGACAAGCCCCAGCGCCACTTTCTTCCCGCCACCTTCGACAATCGCGGGATCCGGATCCTCCTCGTGGGATGCGGTGGAAACGGCGCCCAGATGCTGATGGGCCTTGCCTCGCTCGACACGGCTCTGCGCGCGATCTCCTCGCGGTCGCTCGCGGTCACCGTGGTCGACGACGACATCGTGACCGAGGCCAATCTCGGCCGCCAGCCCTTCTATCGCTGCGATCTCGGCAGTTCCAAGGCGCGAACGCTCACGGAGCGGATCAACCTTGCCCACGGCCTCACCTGGAAAGCCGTTCATGGCCGAGCGCCCGATGCTGTTGACATGGAGGGGACCGACATCCTCATCACGTGCGTCGACACTGCTTCGGCACGCCGGGCGCTCGGCGCGGCGCTTAGCGACGGCAGGGTCGTGCCGACCTATTGGATGGACCTCGGCAATCGCGCCAGCGACGGACAATATCTGATCGGTTGCCCATGCCGTCCGAAGGGCAACGTCAAGGCGCGCCCGCCAACCGTCCTCGAGGCCTTCCCCGAGCTGGCCGACGAAACCCTGGCCGAGGACGATGCCCCGTCCTGCTCGGTCGCCGAGGCGCTCGAACGTCAGTCCCTGTTCGTCAACCGGGTGCTGGCGAGCCACGCGCTCGCACTGCTGTTCGACCTTCTCGGCCGCGGGTCGATCGGGCACGCCGGCGCTTTCATCAACCTCGCCAGTGGCCAAGCCGTCCCGATTCCTTTGCCGCGGGGCGACTGAAGCCCCGCCGGCCACTCCACCACTTTCCGTGCCCATCCAACCCCGATGGCCTGCGCCCGGGGCATGAGGAGATCTTGTCATGACCGTCATCGGACATAACCGCATCCGCCGCGTCGATAGCTTCGAGGGCTATGAGGTTCTCGCCCATCCCCTGGCGAACCGCGAGGACCGCGTCTTCCATCGCGGCGAGGGCGGGGCGTCCCAGGTCGGGGTAACCTACGGGTCGCATGACATCCAGATCGCGCGGCCGACCGGTCCCGGAAACAAGGGCCTCCTTGCCATCCTGATGCACCACGGCGGGGGCCGCCATATCCTCGAATTCTACGAGAGCGCCCTGCCGATCACCGCGACACTGCTCGGCCTGCCGGAGCGCGCGCAATACGCGCTGGCCTATTCCCTCTTCAAACAGGCCGACGAATGCGCCATCGCCGCCCGCGTCGACGAAGCCGGCCGCTGGGCCGAGGCCTTCGTCGATGGTCGCATCCGCAAGCGCCGCCGGGCCGGCAAACGCTATGTCCACATCGAGACGCCGGCCGAGAAGGAGCGCCGCTGCGCCTGACAGCCGCGCCACCGCCGCCCGTGGACGCGCAGCCCCGAGCGAAAGGAGAGAAGGGCGGGGAGGGGGCCATTCGCTCTTGCCGAGGAGACCCCGATGCCGCTTCCCACCGTCGTCCACAGCCAGGTCGATCCCGCAGCGATCACCAAGGTGACGCGCCTGTTCAATAATACGCTCGGTTCCATACTGACCGGGCTTATCCAGAATGCACGCCGGGCCGGCGCGACGGCCGTCGATCTCGAAGTCGCCGAAGCCGAGGATCGGCAGTGGCTCGTCATCGCCGACGACGGCGCGGGGATCGCCGATCCCGCGGTTATTCTCGCGCTCGGGCGCTCGGGATGGGATGAGGATATCGCGGCCCGCGAAGACCCTGCCGGCATGGGCGTGTTCAGCCTTGCCGGGCGCCATGTCGAAATCCGGTCCCGTCCGCGCGCCGGCGGAGACGCCTGGCGGATCTCGATCGCGCCCGGCGACTGGGAAACGGCCGGTCCTATCCCGGTTTATCGCTGCGATCATCGCTTCGGCACCGAGATCCGTCTCCCACTCGAGGATGAGTGGGCGAAATCCCTGGAGGCCAGCGCGAACGCGGCCGCGCGCTATTGTCCGACGCCGATCCGCTTCAAGGGCGCGGCGCTTGCCCAATTGGACTGGCTGGCCGACGCCCTGGTCACCGTTGAGACCGACGGCGTGCGCATCGGCGTCTATAACGGAACACGCGGCGCCCACTGTCAGCCATGCATCAACTTCCACGGCCTCACCGTTCCCTGCATCTTGCCATCGATCGACGAGAAGGATCGCAGCTGGTGGGTGCGGATCGACATCATCGATGCCCCTGCGCTGCAGCTTGTCCTCCCAGCCCGCAAGGAAATGGTGGAGAACGGCGCACTCGAGGCGCTCCGCGACTTGGTCCGCAAGACCATCTTCCGCCACATCGCGTCGCTCGGTAGCCACCGCCTGTCCTTCGCCCATTGGACCGAGGCCCGGAATCTCGGCATCGATCTCCCCGAGGCGACGGCGCTCCTGCGAGGCTGGGCCCCGGCGACGGCCGATCTCAACAGCGGACGCGAGGGTTCCGGCCTGATCCCGGCGGACAAACTCGTCCTGATGGAGAATTTCGGCGCGCCGCTCGAACAATGCGCGGCATTCGCGCTCGCCCGCGACGGCCGCCTCGAAGGCTCCCTCGCCGATCCGGACGACGCGATGGCGGGATATGGCTGGTACGATGCACTCCCCCGGATCACGGCGCTCAAATTCGCGATCCAACGCGACGCCGCCACCCATCTGTTCGACAGCGAGACCCTCTCCGGACTCGAAAGCGGGACAGTCGACCGCCTCGATCTCGTGGTCGAGATCGGGGGCGCCAGAAGCGAGACGCTGACCGTCGCGGCTCCCGTCGTAATCGAGTATGACGAGGCGCATCATTGGGGCTTCGAGGAAGCGAACGTCCTTCTCGCGGCGCGCGACGCGGTATCCCCGGACGAGCTGGTCGACCTGCTCGAGGCTTCATGCTTCTGCGCGAGCGACGATCGCGAGGCCGACAGTTGGGAGACGCAGAACGATCGCTTCCTGCTCGATGCCAGAGAAATAGCCACCCGCCTGTTGCTCGGAGACGACGCGGCGCTGGTGGAGCGGCTCCGGGCGATCATCGCCTACCGCGCCCAATGGTTCGTTCCCGAAGGGCGCCAGTTCTCGGCCATCATCGGCCGGAACGCCATCGATGTCCGCATCGAGCCCGTCCCGGGGTCGCCGCCATCCTGATCAATCTCGAAGGGACCAATCCCATGCGACCCATCAGAGCCGCGGGGCCTGCCGACCGCGACGCCGTGCGGGAGGCGGTTGACCAGCTTTGCAGCGCGCGCCACCTTCTGGCCCAGAGCGGCGCCCCGCGCGCCGCCGCCGCGGTCCGCAAGGCGCTGCGCAGCGCCGAGGGTGCGGCCCGCCACGTCGATCATCGCATTCGTCGGAGCCAGACATGAGCCGCTACGAACTGAAACCGAGACCGGGGAATGGGGTCATCAAGGCGGTGGTTGGCTGGGACAGACCCCTTCAGACCTTCTTCGCCCAGATATTCACGCGGACCGATGAGGAACCCGAAGAAGGCGAGGCGACGATCTGGCTTGGCACCCAGCCGGGCGAGCTGCCCAGCCCCGAGATCGCCATCAGGGTGGTCGAAGCCTATGCCGACATTCCCGAGAGGCTGGCTGCCGATCTCGCGGCGGACATAACGCCACGGTCGGCGTCAAGGACGGCCTGCATCAGGCAGCGGCCAAGAGGCGTCTCTTCGGCTCGATAAACTAACACACGCGCCCAACGCGTTTCGTCCCGAGGCCGCTTTTGCGGCGCTCGGATGGGCGCTTGCGCGCCTGCTCGGCCGAACGGCCGAGGAGGGGAGTGGGGAAGGAGGAGGTGGCTCGGACACGGTGTTCGAGA
>NZ_JBHTLS010000093.1:0-14025 GCF_042678845.1 Sphingobium olei
CAAATCGGCGCTTCAAATCCTGGGGGGCATGCCCCCCAGGATTTGATCACTCAAATGGCGGCATGAACGACAACCGGGATGAGCTTAATTTAGCCGCCAACCTGTCCAAGAAGGCGAGGCCACCTCATTGGCGGCTTGCGCTTGAGCAGTTCAAGTAGCCAGGCGTTTGCATTGTTGCCCTTTCCCGCTCTAACATGCCGTAGAAGCGCGGTGGCACCGGCCACCAGCACACTTCGCAGCAGTTCGTCACCGGCGCGTGTTATAACGCCAAGCCGGACCTTGCCGCCGGTAGAATGGTCCTTTGGTGTCAGGCCCATCCAGGCGGCAAATTGTCGCCCTGAGGCAAACAGCTCGGGCGCTGGCGTTTTCATCATGAGGAGCGACGCTCCGATTGGACCGACACCGGGGATTTCCGCCAGGCGTCGGCTGCATTCGTTGGCGCGGTGCCATGCCGCCAACTCCGCTTCGACCTCTTCGATTTGGTTCTGAAGCCGAGAATATTCCTTCGCCTGCGCGGCAAACAGGGTTCGCGCGAGCGCCGGCACAGTTGGGTCGATCGCGATACGGTCGAGCAGCGGAACGATCCGGCACTTGCCCTGGGCAGCAATCAGCCCGAACTCTGCAGCATAACCACGGATCGCGTTGACCAACTGCGTACGGGTGCGGATCAACCGATCGCGTACGCCGACCAGCATGAGCGCTGCCTGTTGCTCAGAAGTCTTGATGGGCACAAAGCGCATCGTGGGTCGGCTCATTGCTTCGCACAGGGCTTCGGCATCAGCCGCATCGTTTTTCCCGCGCTTTACATAGGGCTTCACCAACTGCGGCGCGATCAGCTTCACTTCATGGCCGTACGACGTCAGGAGCCGCGCCAAATGGTGAGACGCCCCACACGCCTCGATAGCAATCACTGTTGGCGGCAGCTTCTCGAAAAACGCCATCATCTCGGTAAGGCGCAGCTTTTTGCGCAGGATGGGCTTCTCAGCGGCGTTGACGCCATGAAGCTGGTAAACGTGCTTTGACGTGTCGATGCCAACTCGGATAAGATGTTCCACGGACGGTCTCCTCCTTGAGATTTGCAACAACCTCAACCTGGCACATTGTGATGCCGTTTGGAGGCCGTCCACACCAACAGGTTTGGACCATCGCTTCGGGGAAGACGGCGGTGATGGCGTCTGGGAAGCCCTTCAGGCCATCGACGACGGCCAGCATGATATCCTCGACGCCGCGGTTGCGCAGTTCGTTCATGACGCGCAGCCAGAATTTGGCCCCTTCATTCTGTTCCAGCCATAACCCAAGGACGACCTTGGTGCCGTCGGCCATGACGCCCAGGGCAATATGGATCGCCTTGTTGCGGACCATCCCCTCGTCGCGGATCTTGACCCGGATCGCATCGAAGAAAACCAGCGGATAAGCTGGGTCCAAGGGACGTTGCTGCCAGGCTGCGACTTCCTCCAGCACCGCGTCCGTGATCGTGCTGATCAGATCGGGCGAGGCGTCGATCCCATACAGGTCGCGCAGATGCCCGGTGATCTCCCGCGTGCTCATGCCGCGCGCATACATTGAGATGATCTTGTCATCGAAGCCGGGGAAGCGACGCTGGTACTTGGCGATCAGCTGCGGATCAAAACTACCCGCTCGATCGCGCGGCACCTCGATCTCGATCCGTCCCCCGTCGGTCGTCACCGTCTTGCGGCCATAGCCGTTCCGGCTGTTGTTCCCTTGCTCCTCCTGGCCAAGATGGTGATCCATCTCCGCGTTGAGTGCCCGTTCGGCGAATGCCTTCTTCAGGGTATCGAGCAGGCCGCCCTGGCCGAGCGCCGCCGCCGCGTCAGTGCCGGCCAGCAGCTGGTCGAGAATGTCGTTCGGTATCGAGGGTTCTTTCCGTCGTGACATATTGGGTCTCCTTGTTGCCAATTATGCCTCGCCGCACACGAAATTCCTGACAGTCCCGGCCCGGGCCGGCGGCGCGCCCCAGTCCGGGCGCCTCCAGTCGATCCCTTCCCACAACATCGCGAGCTGGGCCGATGTCAGGCGCGCCGTCCCGTCAGTCGCCCCGGGCCAAGGGAAACGGCCGCGCTCCAGAATCTTGTAATAGAGGCAAAATCCCTGACCATCCCAATAAAGCAGCTTCAGCCTGTCACCGCGCCGTCCCCGAAAGGCGAATACGGCACCGCTGGTTGCCTGCTGCCGCAACACGGACTGGGCAAGCATGGCGAGACCCGAAATCCCTTTGCGCATGTCAGTGACGCCGCAGGCGAGATATACCCTTACTCCGGTTCCCGGTCCGATCATGCAGCTTCCACCGACCGGATGAGGCGGGTCAGGGTCGCGGCTTCGATGCCACTATCGAAACGAAGGCGCCGTCCTTGCCCCAAACATAACTCGACAATGGCGGGCGAGACCGTCTGCTCCTCGAGGGCGAGTTGCGCGTTCAGCATAGGAGCGCCGATGTCGAACGGCAAAAAGGTTGACCCAACCGGCGCCGGCAGCAATCCTCGCTCCTTGAACTCTCGGCGCCAATTATAAATCTGGCTTCGCGACACATCGTAGCGCCGCGCAACACGCGCCAACGTCTCACCGTTCACCCCCACTGCCGCGAGAATCTCCAGCTTCTCTGCGTCCGTCCATCGACGACGCCGTTCCCGGCCCAATATCTCCACCGCCGTCCCTCGCTCTCGATAAGGACGTCCATATCGACGTCCTTGTCGACGTCTCTTACCCGCTCAACTCACATCTTGGCAGGCGGCCTCAGCCGTTCGGTTACGGTAGAAGGGTATCTCCGGATAGAGGTGATGGATCAGGTGGTAGTTCTGATAGACCAGCACCGGGGTCAGCAGCCATTCGAGCCCGAACCGCATGGTCGTCGCCATATAAGGATCTTCGTCCTGGGCCACCACGGCGGGATAATGCGGCAGAATGACGAACACGATCGCGATCATAAACAGAGAGATCCGCGATGGGATAAACCACAGCATGAACAGCTCCTGCCCGTAGCCGAGATGGAGCGCTCCGGCGAACAGCGCCACCAGGAAGGAGTAAAAGACGACAAGCTGCATTCCGTGCCGCTTGCGCACAGACTGCCCGTATTTGATGAAGTAATAGATGTAGGCGCCATCGAAGAACGTCCAGCGGAATGGCACCTGCCACCACGGCGATTCGTGTTCGAACAAATCCGGGTCCATCGGGCCATTGGCAAAACTGTGATGCTTGTTGTGAACCCACCGCAAAAGCACCATCGGCGCATAGGGAAAGAGAAAGAACAGGCCGATCGCCCCAATCGATTCGTTCAGCCAGCCGACGCGCGACAGCGAACAATGCGACGCATCGTGAACGACGCTGAACAGCAGGTTAAGTGAGCAGTCCATTGGCGATTGCGCCTTGCCAAAGCGCAATTTGCTCTGTCAACGCCAAATACCAGACGGTGCCGATCCCCAGCATCGACACGACAAACAGGATCGCCGTTGGCCATGCGAGCAACGGCGGCTGCCGCAATTGCTCGAAATATTCGTTTTTGCTCGACGGAAAAACGCTCGTAGCCACTGGCAATCCCTCTCCACGCCAAGGTTGCCGCCTTATCAGCCGACCTCTGGCTCCCCGCACACGGCCTTGACGAATCAGGCCGGTTTGTAACTCGTCGACTCATATCCCATCATTGCATAATGTACAAATATTATCCCGTTAGGCCATTTGCCGCGACCGGAACGGCGGTCGCCACTCGGTCTGGAAAGAGGCCTGTTCGGAGGCATCAAACCGCACGCGACTGAAGCGCGTGATATCCACCGGCGCGCCGGGCTTCGTCCAGGCGCATTCCCGCATCAACGGCAGCGAGAATTGCCCTTTCGGCGGCTTCCACTTCTTCGGCGATCGCGACGACTTCCTCAACCCGACCCGCCGGAATCGCGACGACCCCATCGGAATCCCCCACCAGCCAATCGCCGGGATCGATCCGCACCTCTACAAGTTGAATCGGCACATCATAAGCATGCGCGGTGGATCTGTCTTTGGCAGTCCGCATTGTGACGCTGCGGGAGAATACAGGGTATTTCAGCGAAACACAGCAATCGCTGTCTCGGCAGACACCATCGATCACCGTGCCTGCGACGCCCTTCTTGTGCGCCACTCGGGTCAAGATATCGCCCCAGACGGTCTGATCCAATTTACCGCCGTTGTCGATTGCGACCACTGCCCCTTCAGGCACGTCGTCGATATAGTCTCCGACTATTCCCTGAGTCAGTCCGACCGGAAGCATCTGAACCGTGAAGGCTGGTCCCGCAAACTTCATCCCCCGTGCTACCGGCAGGATTCCAATCGCCTGGCCGCTGATCGCCAGGCGATCCAGTGCATCGGACAAGGCGGTTACACCCACTGCATTCAACCGCCTAACGAGTGTTTCCTTGCTCATCGCTTTCCCTGCCTATTTCAACATGTCTTCGTAGTTCGCGCCCATCACCTGATCAATTGGAGCGCCTTGCTCAAGGGCAGCGATCATGGCTGTTTCACGGCAAAGGATGCGCTCCGCCTCCGCCAGCACATCGTCCAGGTGTTGCTGTTCGAAGAACACGACGCCGCTTCCATCCGCCACAACCCAGTCCCCGGGGTTGACTACAATGCTGCCGATTGTAACGGGGCAGTTCCAGTCATGCTCGGCGACCCGACCGCGCGCTGTAAGTGGAACAACGGCGCGGCCGAAGACTGGGAAACCAAGTTCGCTGCTCTCATCCAGATCGCGACAGGCACCGTCGACGATCACGCCGGCAACGCCGTTCCGAGCCGCTCCCCGGCTCAGCAAGCCGCCCCAGCCAGAGGCATCGGTCCTTCCGCGATGCTCGACGATCACGATCTCACCCGGTTGTGCCGCCATGATGGCAGAGGCACCCAGGTGCCGTTTGGGCAGTCCTTCGATAGGCGGTCCAAGTTTCACGGTCACAACCCTGCCGGAAATGCGCTGCCCCTTTGCGGTCAACCGGACGAGACCCGGGACGACTCCGCGGAGACCGAGTTTGTCGAGCGCGTCTGAAATGGTGCAAGTGTCAAAGGCGGCGACACGCTGAGTAGCTGCCAAATAAGACGTAGGTGAGATGTCTTCAGGCATTGTCCGGCACCATCGCTATCGCTTCGCACTGCACCAGGATGTTGCCCGGGAGGTCATCGTAAACCAGCATATGCCGAGCCGGCCGCGACGAAGGATCTGGAAAGTGCCTGAGCCACAATTCGTTGATTGCCGGTCTAAGCTCTTTCGTCTTCACATAGAAGGTCAGTTTGGCAACATCGTCGAAACGCGCGCCGGCTGCTGCCAAGATCCGGTCCAGGTGCCAGAATGTCAGGCGGACTTGATCGACAGCGTCTTCCGCCACTTCGCCGGTTGCCGGATCCAAACCGTAAACCCCACCTGTCACGACAAGACGGTCCACCCGGCTCGCGGCAGGGATCGGATTGCCGGAATGGTGAAGGCCTTCAACTTCGATGCTGCGTCGTGTCACGATCCCCAGTCCTTGAGAGCGACCTGTTGAATTATCGGAAGTCGCGGAAAATCTGCATCGTCGCCAAGCACGTAATCAAACGTCGAGACGGGAAAACAATCGACGGGCATTGCCTTCGAAAACACAGTTTAGAGCAGCCTGGTCAAGTGAAGGAAGCGCCTCGATCACGGGCTTGAGATCGTCGTAGTGGCGCCCTGAAACAGGATCGATGCCGTCTCCCGATCCGGGCCTTTCCGTTCCGAAACAGCATCGGTCATGTCCCACGGTCTTGAACAGAAGCGCGAGCGAATCCGGGTTATGAAGTACCGTGTCAAACCAGAATTTTCGTAGAATTTCATCGAATTGGGGTGCATCGGCAGCGATACGCCCCTGGGCCCGGGCCATTTCCCGATGCGAGCGCCACCGTCCGATCTGGTAGGGGATGGGACCGCCGCCATGGCTAATCATCAACTTGAGGTCGGGGAACCGGTCGAACACGTCGGCCCGGTAGATCGAGGTAATCGCTAGTCCCTCTTCAGCGATGAAATGCTCATCATAGGTCTCGCGCCCATTGCAGCATTGTCCCGAATGGATATGGGCAGGAAGATCCAACTCACACAATTTCTCGTACAGCGGGTACCAATAGGGATCGCCGAGCGGAGGCGATCCGTTCATCCCCTCACTGGGGTCAGGGTTCAGCAAGATTCCCACGAAACCGAGCTCATCCACCACTCGCTCGATTTCATCGAACAACGAGGTGATCGGCCGATCGACTTGCTGCGGCAAGGCTCCCACTCCCCGGAAGCGATTCGGATGCATCCGAACTGTCCGGGCAATCATGTCGTTTGTGTCACTTGTCCAGTCGACGATGTCATTCCACCGGGCAGTTCCATTCAAGGTCAGGAAAGGTCGAGGGGAAAGCAACTGCAGGTCAGTCCCCACCGCATCCATGATCCTGACGTTCTGATCCGCGCTTTCTTCCAGCAGACGATCGGACACCTGCGCACGATAGCTGCTGCCATATTGCCCCCCTGAAACCACAAGATTGCTCCTGTGCGCGTAAAGCGCTGCAGGCGCGACAAGGTGAGCATGGGCGTCGATTATCATCGCTTTGCGATCTTTCAGAGAGGTCCTGCCCCGGCTGGAAATTTCAGCAATGCTCAGCAGCCGATATCAAATCGGATATACCAGATACCGGGGCAGGACGGACGTATCGAGCTCGGCCCGTCTGGACAGCAGCTTCAACGCACCGGCTTTTTCCAAACGGATGGTATCGAGATATTGACCCGCAGCCAGAACCTGGGTGATGCCGCTATCGGTGGGCGTCATGAAGACCGAGAAATTCGATCGCATCGAGATAGTAGAGGCATCGGCGCGTTGATACGCGACGCGCTGGACGAAGTGACGGGTGCGATAGTCCTGGAACGTACCGACCCAGATATCGTTCACGAAAGTGACGCGATCCTCAAGCCTGGATCGGCAATCGTCGTACATGAACCCCAGGGCGAGAGCATTTTCCGAATTTTCGGCGGAACGGCAGATGTAGGAGGCCTCGTCTTCCTCGGAATAGTTAGCGAGCCAGCCCATCATGTCCTTGTTATCGAGCGCGCTTGCATCGGCCATCAAAAGGGCGTCGAGCGCGGATTCGAGCGTGGTGTCGGTTTGCATCATGCCTCGGCCCTCTCAAAACCCATCACCGATCGGTAATATTCCCAACGGGGAAGATTGCCGCTCTCGTCGTTCTGGAGGAACTCCGACTCCAGCTTCGACTGGTCGTGCACGCCCTTCTGGAAAATCGCATTGCCGGGCGTGTGGTTGCCAATATGGATGCGATGGAAGATCGAGGCGTCCTCCATGCTGATCAGGCCGCAGGGTCCCAGCAGGTTGGAGCTTTGCCGCAGACGATGGAGGACCATGTCCTCATCGTCGTCCTGGTGCGCGAAATAGGCGTAGTGCACTTCCACCGTCTCTTCGTCGATCGGGGTCGCGAAGCGCAGGTTGATCACATCGAGATGCTTGGTCGAGACGAAGGTCGGGAAAAGCATAACAATGCGCGAGCCGACCGCAGGGTCCTGCCCCTTGAAGGCGATCAGCGAATCGTCCTTGAGTACCGTCGGACCACTGACCACCGACAACGCCGATTCGAAACAGACGTGGCCATGTTTCGTGGCGGCGAACTGGCGTCCCTTGCCGCCTTGCCAATTGAGCAACTTGAATGCCTGGTGGAGCAATGGCGCATGGTAGCCGTCGTTGTCGGTATAGGACTTCCAGTTGCTGTCGTAGCGCACCTTCTGATAGCCCAGCAGCTTGAGCCTGCCGTCCCCTCCCAGCAGTTCGCGCAAGGTGTTCTGCGAATCGCCGAGGAATTCCGTCAACGTTTCGGTTTCAGCCGAAAGGGTCACGAAAATCAGGCCGTAGAAACTGTCGAACCGGGGCTGCGCCAAGGGATAGTCGGACTTGTCGAAGCCGGGCAGGAAATCGCGATGGTTGGGGCAACCGACCAGATCGCCCTTCGCATCGAACAGCCAGCGGTGATAAGGGCATTCGAATTCGGTCTTGTTCCCCATCACCGCGGTTTCGAGCTGGTTGCCGCGATGCGAACAGGCGTTGTAAAACACCCGCACCACGCCTTCCCTGTCGCGGGCGATGAGCAGCGGAACGCCGGCCAAGCGGAAGGTCTTGAAATCGCCTGGATTGGGCAACTCGCTTTCATGCGCGACCGGGTGCCATTCCTGCCCGAAAAAGATGCGCTTCATCTCTTCGGCGTAAATATCCTTGCGGGTGAACGCCGCCTTTGGAACCTCGTTGAAATTCTTGGGCCAGGTCAAGCCAATTTCGGTCATCGCAATCCTCCTAGGCAGCAGCCCCCAATGCTTCGGCTTCGAGCGCCTTGCCCAGTTCGGCCCACATCTGACCGGACTTGCGCGCGCCCGCCAGATAGGGCTCCGGACAGAGATGGTAGGGCGGACGCACAGGCCCGGCCTTCATCCAGCCACCGGCGTCCATCCGCGCCTTTTCAAGCGCAATATTGTAGGTCGAGAATTCCTTGAAGCTGCCGTTCGGGAACAAGGGTGCCGCGGTCGGGCCGAGGCGGCCCATGAACGCCTTGGCCGCGCTCCAGTCGCCGCTTGCGCGCGCCTGGGCGACCAGGTCGCGCAGGGTGGTCGTCACCAGCGGGTGGCAGACCGCTCCGCTCGACCAGAAAGCGTCGACCGAATCATCCATCCGCGCCGCGCCATAATAGTCGAAGTCGATCGGCAGCAGCTTGATCCGGCCCCGGATCGCGGCCAGATCGGGCAAGAGGTTGGCGACGCCGATATATTTGGCGGTCACGACCTGCGGAATTTCAGCCACTTGAGCCCAGAACGGACGCGGGAAATCGAATTTGAAGGCTTCCGGGTTCGCGTAGATCGCGATGTTCATTTCCGGCACGGCTTCGGCAACGTCCTTGTAAAACTGGACAGCGACGTCGAGGCTAGGCGCGCACCACATCGGCACGCCAAGCATCGTGCCGTCGGCACCGAGCGCGAGCGCTTCCCGCGTCAGCGCCACCGTATCGCGGGTGTTGATGCAGGTCGTGCCGACGAAAACCGGGACTCGGCCGGCCGCCGCGTCGATCAGCGCACGCATGAAATCCAGCTTTTCGTCATGGGTCATGGTCGCGGCTTCGCCCAGCGTTCCCATGCTCAAGATGCCGTCGATCCCGGCATCGATCAGCCCGTTGACCACGCGAGCAGTTTCATCGAGATCGACGGTCTTGGTCGCACGCCAGTCCGACGCGTTATCCTTGGACGGGGTCGGAATGATTGCCCAAGCGCCCTTGACATCGGCGGCGCTCAACAACGGCTTGGCCATGACTCATACTCTCCCAATGGAAATTGCCCGCCTCGAGCGGGACGTTCGCTATTGTGTAATGCTTTTCCTTATGTCACTTCAAGTCCTAATATCGGGCTCTTGCCGCTAATGGCAAGATTTGCCGAAGATCGAATAGGTCTCGTTCGCTGGGGCGGACGACGGGGAGAATGTGGACGTGACTTTGCTGAATCGATTCCATGACAAGGTGGCCGTGGTCACGGGTGGAGCGCAAGGTATTGGCTTGGCGACCGCAAGGCGCCTGGCCGAGGAAGGCGCCAGCGTGGTCATCGCCGACCGCGCAGCGGAGGCGGCCGAGGCTTCGGCCGCACAGCTCCAGGCGGAAGGCAGCAATGCCCTGGCAGTCGCGGTGGACCTGGAACACTGCGAAGGCGCTGTTGAACTGTATCAGACGGTCATTGACCGATTCGGGCGAATCGACGTCGCCGTTCACAACGTCGGCGGCACAATCTGGGCCAAGCCCTACTGGGACTACACCCCGCAGGAAATCACCGCGGAAATCAACCGGTCGCTGTGGCCGACACTGTGGTGCTGCCACGCGGTTTTGCCCCACATGCGGACTGCAGGGCGGGGTGCGATCGTCAACATCGGCTCGGTTGCGACACGCGGCGTCAACCGGGTCCCCTATGCCGCCGCAAAGGGCGGGGTCGCCGCGCTGACCGCAGCCCTCTCACTTGAGCTCGAAGCCAGCGGCATCCGCGTCAACTGCGTCGCGCCGGGCGGAGTAAACGTGACCAGGGTCACCCCCCGCAATCCGGCTGCGCCCACCGAAGCGGATCGCCTGGGCTTCAGCCAGGTGATCGAACAGACGCTGCGCGATACGCCGATGGCCCGCTTTGGCGAGCCCGAGGAACTGGCCGCGGCGATCTGCTTTTTCGCCTCCGACGATGCGTCCTACGTCACAGGCCAGACACTTTTCGTCGCCGGGGGCGGCATCGGCTGACCGCACCGCGGGCTAATCAACTCGCCTGCTTGAGCAGATCCCGCAAGGACACACCGGCGTCGGCCAGGCTCGCAGCGCTGGCGCGGGCCCGGCGTTCAACGAGCCGTTTTCCCACCCCCATGTCGGGCGCGCGGTTGACTGTCAGCACACCTTCGATCGCCTGGCCGGCCAGGAAGAAGGCGACGAAGGCGTTGCTGTCCATCTCGCCGCGGATCGCCACCTCGGGTTCCAGCGGAATCTGCCCGCAGAACTGGATGTTGAGATCGAACTGGTCGCTCCAGTACCACATCGGCTTGCAGTAGGAGACCTCCTGCCCCAGCATCGCCAGAGCAGCCGCCTGCGCCTGGTCCGCCGCGTTCTGGTAGGTTTCCTGCCTGAACCGTCCGCCGAAAAACCCGTCCTGCTCGGCCACGTCGCCCGCCGCGAATACCGCCGGGTTGCTGGTCTGGCAGCGACGGTCGACGATGATCCCGTTGTTGACCTCGATCCCGGCATCGCGGGCCAGCGAGGTGGCCGGCACGATCCCCACCCCCACGATCACGGCATCGCACGGAATCACGGTGCCATCGTCTGCCTCGACCGCGCTGACACGGTTGCCGGCAAACCTGAAGCCGGTCACGCCGCAGTTGAAATGGGTCGCTACTCCCCGCCTGCGATGCTCCTCGCCCAGCCATTGCCCAAAGCGCCGGCCGAGCGCTCTTTCCATCGGCACTGGCATCGGCTCGACGACGGTGACCTTGCAGCCGAGTTTTACCGCACTGGCGGCGACTTCGGCGCCGATCACGCCCATCCCGACGATCACGATGCCGGCCCCTTCGCGCAGGTCGAGGGCCATGCGGGTCGCATCGTCGCGGGTGCGCAGATAGTGGACGTTGGCGCAATCGGCCCCGGCAAGGTTGAGCTTGCGGGCGTGGCCGCCCGTGGCGAGCAGGATCCGGTCCGCCTGAACCAATTCCCCGCCCGACAGACGCACCCCGCCGCCCGCAAGGTCGATCGCTTCGGCGCGGGTGCCCAGCCGCATGTCGATACGGTTGTCATCGTACCAGGCATCGTCCTGGAGGAAGAAATTGTCCGGGACGTTGGCCGGGTCCCACAGCACTTCCTTGGACAGCGGCGGACGTTCATAGGGACGCCAGGGTTCTTCGCCGATCAAGGTGATCCGCCCGTCGAACCCTGCCTGCCGCAGGGCTTCGACTGCGCGCCCACCCGCCAGATTCGCACCAACAATCGCAATCGAGCGCACTTGGTTCTCTCCCCACCTTCTGTTTGCCGGGCTGCTCACGGCAGCCCCAATTCACTGGTTTCTGTTGCACATTATACAATTCGTTTCAAGTGATGGATACCAAGGCTCTCGCTACCGTCCAATCTTTTCCAGGCGCGATGCAAGCTGCCGCCGGGTCAGGCCCAGGTCTCGAGCTGCCTGAGCGACATTACCCCGCGCAGCTTCCAGCGCGGCTTTTATGATCATGCTCTCGACGGCTTTCAGCCCTTCCCCGTTCTGTCGCAGCAGTCCGAGCAAGTGACCTATCGACTGAGCCTTTTCTCCACCAACCTCGGCACCAGACACCCGTCCATCGTTGGTCAAGGCCAGACCGACCCTGATACACGCGCGATCCGAGCCGAGGAACAGGTGCCGAAGGTCGATCGCCTCGCCATCGTTCACCAGCAACACAGCGCGTTCCACCATTCGTTCGAGTTCCCTGACATTGCCGGGGTATTCATGCATCAGCAGGGCATTGATCGATCTCGCCGTGAATCCGGCGACCTTGCGCCGATGACGCTGTGCGTACTTCGCGCGGAAGTGTTCCATCAAGCCGGGAATGTCCTCGCGGCGCTGGCGCAAGGGAGGAACCTGGATCGGCAAGGTTGCGAGCCGGAAGAACAGATCGGCGCGGAAATGGCCTGCTTCCATTGCCGTTTCCAGGTCGATGTTGGACGCCGCGAGCAACCTCACATCGACCCTCGTGGTCCTGGTATCGCCGACTCTCTCGAATTCGCCCTCCTGAATGACCCGCAGAACCTTGCTCTGGGCCAGCGGGGACAGCATCGAGATTTCGTCAAGGAACAGTGTGCCGCCATGCGCCAGCTCGAACCGTCCCGGTCGGCTTGCCACCGCGCCCGTGTAGGCACCCTTCGCCACGCCAAACAGTTCCGCCTCGATCAGTCCTTCGGGTATGGCGGCACAATTGAGCGCCACGAACGGCGCACCCTTCCGGAGACTGGCGCGATGCGCCATCTTGGCGAACACTTCCTTGCCGACGCCGGTCTCGCCCAGGAACAGTAGGCTGGCATCGGTCGCGGCGGCGCGTTCAATCATGTTCCGGACGGCGTGATACCCGGCTGAAACGCCGGGGACGAATTCGTGCCGATCGGCCTGCGAGTTAGCCAACATCAGCGGCGGCACCGATTTCTCGACGTCGTCGAGTTCGGGCCATTCCGCTTCTGGTCTGGCGTGCAGCAGACAGGCACCGTCTCCCATCCCCTGGCATTCGATCTCCCGCATGACGATCGGCTGGCCCGCGAAGGAACTGGCAAAGCCGCTCGCAAAGCCGGTTTGCAACCAGCAGACCGGATCGGCGCTGACGCCATCCGTTGCCAGATGGACCGCGGCCTCGATCGAATCGTGGACGACAAAGCTGCCGTGGAAATGGCCGCTCGCCGAATCGCTGTCCAAGGTCTCGATCTCGGTCCAGCCAAACCCGGTCAGCGCATGGGCTTGGGGGCCAACCGCAAAGGCTTCGAGAAACCCGCGATCGGGGCGCAGTTCCTTCGCCTCGACCGCGCACCTCGCCCTTCCGCAAAGCCCATGTCCCAGAACAGGCGTCGCGCCCGCGCCAGTCCGAGTTGCGCCACCAGTTGGCTGCGCAGCGTGGTCAGCGCCGATTGGCTCAAAAGCACGCATCGTTCGCTGTCGCGCCAGATGCGGCCCTGCTCGGGCGAAAAGCGCAAGCGTTTGGTAAGGTCGGCGTAGCCGGGAAGCTGTTTCATCGCCATCCCTTTTACCAATATGTCAATCCTGCACCACGATTTTCTGAACAATTGACGAAAATGACAATCCCTGCAAGCAATCGAGCGTGAGCCGATCCCCCTTTTCGAGCATGTTTGCGCCATTTTTCACCTTGGCATGATCTTTGCTTTATTCATGACTACGTGGAACCGCCCGCTCCAAGCCGGGAGGTCCAACGGAGGAGAGGAGAAGGGCAATATGGATGTTGCAGATCTGGTCGATACGAGCACAGGCCGCCAATCACGCTCGATCTATTCCAGCGAGCCCGTCTACCGCCAGGAGCTTGAGCGCGTCTTTGGCCGATGCTGGCTGTTCCTTGCCCACACCAGCCAGATTCCGCAACCCAATGACTTCTTCCGCACCTACATGGGCGAAGACGATGTCATCGTCATCCGGCAGAAGGACGGCTCGGTAAAGGCCTTCCTCAACACCTGCACTCACCGCGGCAACCGCATCTGCCGCGCCGATCGCGGCAATGCCCGGTCCTTCACCTGCAACTACCACGGCTGGTCATTTGCTCCCGATGGCGCGCTGGCAGGCGTCCCGCTCGAAAACGAAGCCTATTTCGGCGAACTCGACCGCAGCAAGTTCGGGCTAGCACTACTTTGGCATAAGTGTCAATCGGCGTCCAAACGGGACCCCCGATCGGCGCGCAAAAGGGACCCCCTTTCGAGTATGGCACGACGGTCGAGGAACGCTCCTTGCGCTGCGCGTGGCGTAGGGAGGGCGGAGCCCGACCG
>NZ_JBHTLS010000094.1:0-14682 GCF_042678845.1 Sphingobium olei
CGGATCGACAAAACAGATCATGAGGGGCATGCCCCCCATGATCTGATGACCAAACTGGCGGCATAATCACAACAGGGATGAGCTTAACTTCGCCGCCAAACTGTCCAAAAAGGCGGGACCACCTCAAAGGTCTGCGTCAGGCATGTCATATAAAGCAGAGCATGCCGATCTGGCGCGCGTTGATATCGTGTAATCCAGAACAGGCTCTTGCCACACTGCGCCAGCCCAAACCGTTCGGTAGTGTGCTGGGCGAGGTTATGGCCGAGCATGTCGCCATGATGCGCCGTAGGGGATACAAATATACTTCGCAACCGGTGCGGCTTTTGCAGTTCGACCGGTTCCTGCAACTGAACCCGCAACTGGAAACCGAGCCGCTGCGCGTCATGATCGATCGATGGGCGGCGACGAAAGGCACGCGTAACCATGCATATGAGCGCGAAAACCTTGAGCGCCTCTTTGCCAAAATCCAGCGGCGGTGCGATCCGTCAGCTCCTCGGCGTCGACCGGATCCGAGACCCCAAAAAGAGGTCCGCAAGCAGTGGCGAACGCCTCATATCTACTCTCCTGTCGACGTACGGCGCATGCTCGACATTGCCCGTTCGTATCCCTCTCCGCGGGCAACACTTCGTCCGTTGAGCATCTACACCATGCTGTTGCTGGCCTACTGTGCGGGTCTGCGGCGGGGAGAGTTGGCCAGGCTGGATCTTGGTGACGTTAATCCCGGTGACGGCACCATCACGGTTCGGCAGACCAAGTTCTTCAAGACCCGAATTCTGCCACTTCCTGACAGTGTGATGATGGAACTCCGGGCCTACATCGCTGCACGGCGTCAGGTCGGCGCATCGCAGGACCCGCACTCTGCTCTGTTCTGGCACGTCCAGGGCAGATCCCGCTACACGCCCGAAATGATCACCTGGTTGCTCACAGACGTCGTACGTCGCGCCGGATTGAAACCACTGCAAGGGCAGTTCGGGCCTCGCGTTCATGATCTTCGGCACTCGATGGTCGTGAACCGTATCCTTGAATGGTACCGTCTGGGGATCAACCCGCAGGAGCGGCTGCCGTTCCTCGCGACCTACCTCGGCCATCGGGATATCAACTCCACTCTGGTCTACATCACCGTCACGCAGGATCTGCTGCATCTCGCAAACGAACGGTTCAGGGCCGTGGGCGCGCCATGCCTCAATCTCGAACGGGAGGTGCGGTCATGAGCAAAGCCAATCCGTTCCCGGAACTGATGCGCGCGTTCTTTTACGAATGGCTTGTCGAGCAACGCAATGCGTCCGTCAACACCGTCCGCTCCTACCGCGACACCTGGCGACTGTTCCTCCGGTTTGTCGCTGACCGCGCGAAAAAGAAAGTTGCTATAATCTCGCTCGCCGATCTGACCGCCGCGCAAGTCGCGGCGTTCCTGAGGCACGCCGAGCACGACCGTGGCGGCACGATCGGCACCCGCAACTGCCGGCTTGCTGCGATCCGCAGCTTCTTCAACTTTGTGGCGACCAAGGATCCTGCCTTAATCGCGCAGTGCGTGGAAATCCTCAACATCCCGATCAAGCGGGCGCCGGTATCTGAGCCTTGCTATCTGGATCCGCTGGAAGTGGCAGCGATTCTTGCCCAGCCAGACCAGTCAACCCTCGAAGGCATGCGCGACCATGCGTTGCTCTCGTTCCTCTACAACAGCGGGGCGCGAATACAGGAAGCACTCGATATGTGCCCTGAGGCAATCCGGTTCGATAGCCCGAGTTGCGTTCGGCTTACGGGCAAGGGGCGAAAAGAGCGTCTCTGCCCGCTTTGGCCGGAAACCGTGATGTTGTTGAAAAAGCTGCTTGAGCGGCAGCCACGGGCACAAGACCAGCGGCTGTTCGTCAACCGCTACGGAGAGCCGCTCAGCGCCTCGGGCGTCCGGTTCAAGCTTGCCGCCTATGTGAAGGCGGCGGCTGCGACCATGCCGCCGCTGCAAACGAAGCACGTAACGCCGCACAGCTTCCGTCACGCCACCGCCGTCCACCTTGTATCGGCGGGCGTAGACATCACGGTCATCCGCAGTTGGCTTGGGCATGTGAGCCTCGACACCACCAATCACTACGCGAAGGCCAATCTGGACACAAAGCGAAAGGCGTTGGAACAGGTCGCTGTGCCGGTGGCGACGGCGCACTCTTCATCGTGGAAACGCGATACGAGCCTGCTCGCCTGGCTGGACACGCTCTGAAATAATGCGAAGGAATTTTGCGCGAACGGCCGACAACTGGGCGGCCCGCGTGCGTTCCTTCGCATTATGGTCACCTGATGATTAGTAAAGTAATCTTCACCTGACCATTACTTCACGTAAGGCTTCACATAGGACGGCGGCATCAGCCGAACGTCATGCCCCATCTCCTGAAGCCTGCGGCCCCAGTCATGAGAACCTGCGCAAGCCTCCATGCCGATCAGGCATCGTGGACGCTTCTGGAAAAACGCGAGCAATTGGCCGCGGCGAAGCTGGCGGCGCACGAGAACTTGTCCACTCTCGTCTACACCATGGATCTGAAAGACGCTCTTTGCGAGATCGATACCGACTGTGGCAAGCTCGGACATGGATGGCTCCTCTTATACGGGATGATGACTTCCCGACTATGGCGCAATGCGACGCCGGGAGCAGGAGCCATCCATCCCATCAATCGAGAACGCCTTTGCCAAGCTGAAGGCAATGCTCAGGGCAAAGGCCGAGCGCTCCATAGAAGGTCTATGGAACACGGTTGGCGAAATCGTCAACATCTTCACCGCCCAAGAATGCGAAAATTACTTCGCTGCCTGCGGCTATGACCCGGATTAAAGTGGACGGGCTCTAGCACCTGTAAGGCGGGTGGTTGATTGCAGCTTCAAGGTCTGTGCAAAGACCGAGATCATGCACGAAGCGGGCAGCCGCGTATAGAGACTGACCTGAGACGCTGAGCTGTCTTCCAGATTTTGGTGGAGTCCGTCAAAGCAGGGTTCGCCGCCATGCGACGATCTTCGGCGTGAAGACCTGCACCACCTCGTCGTGCTGATTGACCGTCTCGCAACGCATGTTGACCATGCCGCGCTCAGGGCGCGAGCGGGATGGCGTGACCGCTGTGACCTCGCTGCGCAGACGGATGGCGTCTCCCGGTCGCGTCGCGCGTGGCCAGGAGATCTCGCCGCCGGCGCCGATCAGCCCGCCGAAGAAGGGCACACTTTCGACCAGCAGGCGCATCGTCGTCGCGGCGGTGTGCCAGCCGCTGGCGGCGAGGCCGCCGAACAGGCTCTCCCGCGCCGCCTCGTCGTCGAGATGGAAGAATTGCGGGTCGTAGCGGCCCGCGAAATCCTTGATTTCCTCGACCGTCAGGACATGCGGAGCGCTTTCGAAGGTCTGGCCGACCGCAATGTCCTCGAGGTAAAGGCTCTGAACATCGTTCGTCATGGCGCGCCTAGCCGATGATGCTGTCGTCGGGGGTGACGCTGGCATATTCCTTGAGCACGATATCGCGGATCGCGGTTTTCAGGAGCTTGCCGGTCGCCGTGTGCGGCAGTTCGTCGACGATGATCACGTCGTCGGGGATGCTCCATTTGGAGATCCTGCCGGTATAGTGCTCGACCATCTCGTGGCGGCCGAAGCTCTCGCCGGGCTTCAGGACGACGACGAGGACCGGGCGCTCGCCCCAGCGCGCATCGGGCTTGGCGACGAC
This sequence comes from Sphingobium olei, assembly GCF_042678845.1. NCBI lineage: Bacteria > Pseudomonadati > Pseudomonadota > Alphaproteobacteria > Sphingomonadales > Sphingobiaceae > Sphingobium > Sphingobium olei. The sequence goes on from NZ_JBHTLS010000094.1 coordinate 3,687, forward strand.
CGCCGCCTCCTTCACCGCCGGATGGGCCTGAGCGATGTTCTCCAGTTCGATCGAACTGATCCATTCGCCGCCGGATTTGACGACGTCCTTGGTGCGGTCGACGATCTGGACGAAGCCGTCCTCGTCCATGGTGACGACGTCGCCGGTGTTGAACCAGCCGGGAACTTCGTGTGCGGCACTTTCCGAAGTGTTGTAGTAGCCGGCGGCGACCCACGGACCGCGCACCATCATCGCACCGAAGGCCTTGCCGTCTCGGGTGATCGGCTTGCCGTCGGCGCCGTCGACGCGGAACTCCATGCCGTAGACCGGGCGGCCCTGCTTGGCCTCGAGCATCAGCCTCTGTTCGGGCGTGAGCGACTGATGCTTCGGCATCAGGCAGGCGGCGAGGCCGATCGGGCTGGTCTCGGTCATACCCCAGGCATGGCGGACCTTGACGCCCATGTTGTGGAAGCGGCTGATCATGATCGGCGGTGAGGCCGAGCCGCCGATCGCCACCCGCTTCAGGCTGGTGAAGCGCTGGCCGTGGGCGTCCATCCAGTCGAGCAGGCCGAGCCAGACGGTCGGAACGCCGGCGGTGCAGGTGACGCCTTCGGCTTCGAACAGGGCATGCAGGCTGGCGCCGTCGAGGTTCGGACCGGGCATGACGAGCTTGGCGCCGGCCATCGGGCCGGAGAAGGGGACGCCCCAGGCATTGACATGGAACATCGGCACGATCGGCGAGAGCACGTCGTTGGCCGACAGGCCGAGCACATCCGGCATCGAACTCGACATTGCGTGGAGCACGCTGGAGCGATGGCTGTAGAGAACGCCCTTCGGGTCCCCGGTCGTGCCGGAGGTGTAGCACAGGCCGGAGGCGGTGTTCTCGTCGAATACCGGCCAGTCGTATTCGTCGGACTCACCGGCGATCAGGGTCTCGTAGCAGGCAAGGTTCGGCAGGGCTTCCGACTTCGGCATGTGCGCCTCGTCGGTCATCATCACGATCGCCTTCATGCCGGAGAGCCGGTCGGCGAGTGCCTCCAGGATCGGCAGGAAGGTGAGATCGGCGAAGATCACGCTGTCGCCCGCATGCTCGATGATGTAGCCGATCTGCTCGCGGAAGAGCCGCGGATTGATCGTGTGGCAGACGAGGCCCGAACCGGAGACGCCGTAGTAGAGTTCCAGATGGCGGTAGCCGTTCCAGGCGAGTGTGCCGACGCGGTCGCCGAATTCGAGGCCGAGCCGCTTCAGCGCGTTGGCGAGCTTCTGGCTGCGCTTCGACAGATCGGCGTAGGTATAGCGGTGGATCGGTCCTTCGACCGTCTTCGACACGATTTCGGTCGTGCCGTGATAGGTCGCCGCGTGGCGCAGGATGGTCGACACCAGCAGCGGCGAGTTCATCATCATTCCGAGCATGCTACTTCCTCCCTTGGAGTATACGGATCAGAAAAGGTCTTGGTTCAGGGCAATGATCGAGGTCGCTCCGTTGGCGATCGCGGTTTCGAGGCCGAGGGTCTGCGGCAGCATGCGATCGGCGAAGAAATCGGCGACGGCGCATTTGCGGACCTTCGGCGGCGTATCGGCCGCCGCGGCGCTGGCGGCCATCTTCGCCCACATCCAGCCGAAGGCGGTGAGCGCGAAGAGGCGAAGATAGTCGGTTGCGGCCGAGCCGGCCACGGCCGGATCGCCGCTGCCGGCGAGCAGCAACTCGGTCGTGCGTTCGAGGCGGTCGAGCGCCGAGGCGGTGGCGGCGACGATCCGCTCTGTGGCGGGAACGAGTGACGCCGCCTGCAGATCCTGCTTGACCAGATCGAAGAAACGTCCGGCGAGTTCCCCGCCTTCCATCGGCAGCTTGCGGCCGACGAGATCCATGGCCTGGACGCCGTTGGTGCCCTCGTAGATCTGGGTGATGCGGGCATCGCGCACGAACTGCTCCATGCCCCATTCGCGGATATAGCCGTGGCCGCCGAAGACCTGTTGCGAAATCACCGCGGTCTCGAAGCCGAAATCGGTGAAGGCTGCCTTGACCACCGGCGTTAGCAGGGCGACGAAACCGTCGGCGCGCCGGCGTTCGGCGGGATCGGGATGGCGGGCGGCGATATCCATCTGCATGGCGGTCCAGATCGCCAGCGCCCGGGCGGCGTCGATGAAGGAACGGCCGGTCAGCAGCATCTTGCGTACGTCGGGATGCTCGATGATCGGGACGGGTCCGCGACTGCCGTCGAGCGAACGACCCTGCAGGCGTTCGCGGGCGTAGCTGGCGGCCTTCTGATTGGCGGCTTCGGCGATGCCGAGACCCTGAATGCCGACGAACAGGCGTTCCGCATTCATCATCGTGAACATCGCATTCAGGCCGCGGCCCGGTTCGCCGACGAGCCAGCCGATAGCGCCGTCATAGTTCATGACGCAGGTCGGTTGGGCATGGATGCCCATCTTGTGCTCGAGCGAGCCGACCGACATGCCGTTGCGGGCGCCGAGGGAACCGTCGTCTTCGACGAGGAATTTCGGCGAGAGGAACAGGCTAATGCCCTTAACGCCCTTCGGTGCGTCGGGCAGGCGGGCGAGCACCAGATGGATGATGTTGCCGCCGAAATCCTGGTCGCCGGAAGAGATGAAGATCTTGGTGCCCTTGATCTTGTAGGAGCCGTCGCCGACGGGCTCGGCGCGGGCCGTGAGCAGACCGAGATCGGTGCCGGCGGAAGATTCCGTCAGCGCCATGGCCCCGGGTCAATTCGCCGGAAATCATCTTCGGCAGGTATTTCGCCTTCAACTCGTCGCTGGCGTGATGCTCGATCGCCTCGACGGCGCCGCGCGTCAGGCCCGGGAAAAGGCCGAAGGAGAGATTGGCGGAAGACAGCATCTCGTCGAGCAGGATCTGGGTTGCGCGCGGCAGGCCCTGGCCGCCGAATTCCGGCGCGCCGGACAGCCCGGCCCAACCGGCCTCGACAAAGGCCTTGTAGGCGTCTGCGATGCCCTTCGGGGTGGAGACGAGGCCGTTTTCGAGCTTGCAGCCTTCTTCGTCGGCCGGGCGGTTCAAGGGTTCCAGCACGCCGGCGCAAAACTTGCCGCCTTCCTCGAGCACAGAGACGGCGAGTTCGGCGCTCACTTCCTCGTAGCCCGGCAGCGTCTGCATCTGGCCGTCGAAATCCAGCACGTCGTTCAGCAGGAAGGCGATGTCGTCGATCGGGGGATTGTAGGATGCCATGTCGTTGTTCTTCCTTGGCGATCAGTTGCGCAGCGGTTTGCCGGTGGTGAGCATGTGCTTCACCCGGTCCACGGTTTCCGGCGTCTCGAAGAGGGCAATGAAGGCCCGGCGTTCGAGGGCGATGATCTCGTCCTCGGTCGTCGGCTTCAACGGGTCGGCGTTCGGTCCGCCGCTCAAGACATCGATCAGCGCCGCGCCGACGACCTTGTCGTGGGCGGTGGCGCGGCCCGCGAGCGCTTCGCTCTCGACGATGTTGCGCATTGCCGAGGCGCCGGACGGACCGGACAGCGGTAATTGCGGCGGTTCCGGCGCGACGTAGCCGTCCACCAGCGACAGGGCTTTCTCTTTGGCGTCGGCCAGAAGGCGGTCACGGTTCATCGTGACACCATCGGTCGCCCTGAGGAAGCCGAGGCCGCGGGCCTCGAAGGCGCTGCCGGAGACCTGAGCCGGGGCGATGAGGTTGAAGGTGGCGATCGCGGGCGCGACCGGTCCCTTGGTGCCGCCGGCGAGCCCATATTGGCGGACCAGCATTTCCTTGCAGCCGCCCCAGCCCGGCACGACGCCGATGCGGGTTTCGACGAGGCCGATCGAGAGTTCGGCATGGGCCTGGATCGCGTCGCAATGGAGCAGGATCTCGCAGCCGCCGCCGAAGGCGAGCCCGGAGGGAGCGCCGACGACCGGGAAGGGCGCGTATTTGACAGCCATGAAGGTCCGGTGCCCCTTGTCGATGAACTTGCCGAGTGCTTCGGAACCGCCGGTCTCGACGGTTTCGAGGAAGACCCGGAGATCCGCGCCGGCGCTGTAGACGGGCGAATCCGAACCGATCACCAGTGCCTTGAAGCTCCTGCCGACCTCACCGAGCGCCGCATCGATCGCGTCGAGCAGGGCTTCGGAGAAGGTGTTCATCTTGGTGCGGAACTCGAGGCAGGCGACACCGTCGCCGAGATCCCAGAGCGCGGCGCAGCCATAGTCGACCACCGGCTTGCTCGAAAGCTTCACGTCGGCGATGGTGATGACGCCCTCGCCGCGCATGACCGGGCGAACGGCGCCATCGGGCAACAGGCAGCTCCGCCTGCCATCGACGACGCTGTAGAATCCGCCCTTTGCGGCGGCGAGCGCCAGATAGGCGGGAACAGTGAGACCGCGCGCCTCGAGCCGGTCCACCAGCCAGCCGGCGCCGAGGCGGTCGATCAGTTCGAACGGTCCCTGCTTCCAGCCATAGCCGGTGCGCATGGCGTCATCCACCGCGTCGGGGCGATCGGCGATTTCCGGAACGAGGGCGGCGGCATAGGCCAGCGATTTTTCCATGACGACGGAGGCGTAGCATCCGCCGGGGCCGGGATGTTCCATCAAGGCGCGCGCATCGCCCTTCGCGGCATCCAGGCTTTCGGAGGCGACCTTCTTCATCGGCCGGTAGTCGCCGGTCTTAAGGTCGGTGATGTCGCGGGTCTTGCGGTCGGCCGAAAGACGGACGAAACCGGCGCCGCTCTTTCGGCCGAGACGGTTTTCCGCGATTATTTTCGCGATCAGCGCCGGCTCGGCGTCATAGTCGTGGATCGCGTCGGTCTTCGGCAGGGCGTTCTGCAGGCTGCGCAGGATGGTCGGCATCAGGTCGATGCCGACGAGATCGAGCAGGCCGAAGATTCCGGTCGAGGGAATGCCGAAAGGCTTGCCGATGATGGCATCGGCTTCCTCGACGTCGAGGCCCATGGCGATCGCCTCGTTCTGGGCGACGACCATCCAGTAATTGCCGATGCGGTTGCCGATGAAGCCGGGCGTGTCCTTGCAGACGACGACCGTCTTGCCGAGGCCGCGATCGGCGAAGTCATGGATTTTCGCGGTCACGTCCGGCCGGGTCTTCGGGCCGGAGACAAGTTCCAGAAGCCGCATGATGCGCGGCGGATTGAAGAAGTGGGTGATGAGGAAATCGGCGGCGAAGCTTTCCGGCAGGCCGTCCGTCAACGCGGCGAGCGGGATGGTCGAGGTGTTGGAGGAGACGATCGAACCGGGTTTGCGCACCGCGTCGATCGCCTTGTAGAGGGCCTGCTTGATCTCCAGCCGTTCGGCGACGGCCTCGACGATCCAGTCGGCGTCGGCGAGCAGGCCCATATCGTCGCCGGTCGATCCGGTGGTGATGCGGCCGGCAAAGCTCTTGTCCATGAAGCCGTTCGCCTTCAGCTGGCGGGCGACGCCGCCGTCGGCGAATTTCTTTTCGATGTCGAGCAGCACGACCTCGATGCCGGCATTGGCGAGATGGGCGGCGATGCCGGAACCCATGACACCGGCGCCGATGACGCCGGCCTTGGTGATCTTCGTCATCTCACGCGGCCTCCACGACCATGGCGATGCCTTGACCGCCGCCGATGCATTGGGTGGCGAGGCCGTAGCGGCCACCATCACGTTTCAGCAGGGTGGATGCCTTGCCGACGAGGCGGGCGCCGGTGGCGCCGAGCGGATGGCCGAGCGCGATCGCGCCGCCGTCGCGGTTGAGGCTTTTGGGATCGATGTCGAGGTCGCGGCAGCAGGCGAGAACCTGCGAAGCGAAGGCCTCGTTCATCTCGATGACGTCGAGATCCGTGTTCCTGATACCGGCGCGAGAAAGCGCCTTGCGAGTCGCCTCGACCGGGCCGATGCCCATGATCTCGGGCGCGCAACCCGCGACCGCGTAGCCGGCGATCCGGGCGAGCGGCTTGAGGCCGTGCCTGTTGACGAAGGCCTCGGAGCAAATCAGCGTCGCCGAGGCACCGTCGGTCAACGGCGAGGAATTGCCGGCGGTGACCGAGCCACCGGCCTTGAAGGCGGTCTTGAGGCCGGCGAGCTTCGCCGCGTCGGTCTCGCGCGGGCAGCCATCGGCGGTCACGTCGCCGACCGGCGCGATCTCGGCCGCAAGCCTGCCGTCGGCGCGGGCGGCGAGCGCCTTCTTCTGGCTTTCCAGCGAATAGGCGTCCTGCTCCTCGCGCGAGAGCGAATAGCGGTCGGCGAGGTTTTCCGCCGTCAGGCCCATGTTGAGGAAGGCGAGGCGCTGCACGTCGCTCCAGCCGGGATTGGGCATGGGGTTGAAGCCCATCATCGGCACGCGGCTCATGTTCTCGACCCCGCCCGCCACGAAGACGTCGCCGGCGCCCATGGCAATCGCGCCGGCGGCCATCTGGATCGCCTGCATGGAAGAGCCGCACCAGCGGTTGACGGTGGAGCCGCCGACCGATTGCGGCAGGCCGGCGATCAGCGCCGCGCAGCGGGCGATGTTCAGGCCCTGCTCGCCCTCGGGGAAGGCGCAGCCGAGGTTCACATCCTCGATTTCCGCCGGATCGACGCCGGACCGGTCGACAAGCGCCTTGATGACGCCGGCGACGAGGTCGTCCGGCCGGGTGCCGGCGAGGGCGCCGCGATAGGCGGGTGTGAACGGGCTTCTGAGGTAATCGACGATATAGGCCGTGCTCATTCAGATCTTCCTTTTCATGACGGGGGCGTCACATGTTCGGATAGTTCGGTCCGCCGCCGCCTTCGGGCGGGACCCAGGTAATGTTCTGCGCGGGATCCTTGATGTCGCAGGTCTTGCAGTGAACGCAGTTCTGCGCGTTGATGACGAAGCGCGGTTCGGCGTGGTTTTCCGCGTCGTCGTGGACCACCTCGTAGACGCCGGCCGGACAGTAGAGCCGGGCGGGCTCGCCATAGAGCGGCAGGTTGCGGCCGATCGGGATCGACGGATCGGCGAGCCGCAAATGAACCGGCTGATCCTCGACGTGGTTCGTGTTCGACAGGAACACGGAGGACAGCCGGTCGAAGGTCAGGACGCCGTCCGGCTTGGGATAACGGATCGGGGTGACCTCCGAGATCGGTTTCAGGCTTTCGAAATCGGCCTTCCTGTGCCTGAGCGTGCCGAAGGGCGAGAGGCCGGTCAGCGTCTGCAGCCACATGTCGATGCCGCCCAGCGCGACGCCGAGGGCCGTGCCGAAGCGGGACCAGAGCGGCTTGACGTTGCGCACCGGCTTCAGGTCGCGGCCGATGACGGAGGCGCGCCAGCCGTTTTCGTAGTCGTCCAGCGCATCGGCAGCACGGCCGAATTTCAGCGCGGCGAAGGCCGCCTCCGCCGCCTGGATGCCGGAATGGATGGCGTTGTGGCTGCCCTTGATGCGCGGCACGTTCATGAAGCCGGCAGCGCAGCCGACCAGCGCGCCGCCCGGAAAGGCGAGCCTGGGCACCGACTGCCAGCCGCCCTCGGTCAGGGCGCGGGCGCCATAGGCGATGCGTTTGCCGCCCTCGAAGGTTTCGCGGATCAGGGGGTGGGTCTTGAAACGCTGGAATTCCTCGAAGGGAGAGAGCGTGGGGTTCTTGTAATCGAGATGCAGCACGAAGCCGACGGTCACGAGATTGTCTTCGAAGTGATAGAGGAAGGAGCCGCCGCCCGTCTTCAGGTCGAGCGGCCAGCCGAAGGAATGCTGGACGAGGCCGGGGCGGAACTTCTGCGGGTCGATCTGCCAGAGTTCCTTGATGCCGATGCCGAATTTCTGCGGCGAGCGGCCCTCCATCAGATCGAAGCGGGCCAGAAGCTGCTTGGTCAGGCTGCCGCGCGCGCCCTCGGCGAAGAGGGTGTATGTCGCCCGCAATTCCATGCCCGGCGTATGGTCGTCCTTGGCCTTGCCGTCGCGATCGATGCCCATGTCGCCGGTGGCGATGCCGGCGACCGCGCCGTTTTCGTCGTAGAGCACTTCGGTCGCGGCGAAGCCCGGATAGATCTCCACGCCAAGGGCTTCCGCATGCGCCGCCAGATAGCGGGCGACATTGCCGAGCGAGCCGATGAAATTGCCATGATTGCTCATCAGCGGCGGCATGAAGGCATTCGGAAGGCGGATATGGCCGGCCGGCCCGAGAAAATAGAAACGGTCGTCGGAAACCTCGGTCTTCAGCGGGCGTTCCGGATCCTTTCGCCATTCGGGCAGAAGCCGGTCGAGGCCGGAGGGATCGATGACCGCGCCAGAGAGGATATGCGCGCCGACCTCGGAGCCCTTCTCCACGACGACCACGGAGAGATCCGCGCCCTTTTCATCGGCGAGCTGTTTGAGGCGGATCGCGGCGGCAAGCCCGGCGGGTCCGGCACCGACGATGACGATGTCGAAATCCATCGATTCGCGCAGATTGTCGCTCACCCGGTCTCCTCCTCTTGACGCTGTCAATCCTGTATCAAACGATTGTTACAATTGGCAAGCTGAATCTTTACCGGCATGATGCCGGTGAGGTAAGGCTTGTGAAACGATGTCGGTCGGCGCTTCGCGCGGCCGGCCTACAAGTGAAACGGGAAGCGAGAACCAGAATGAAGGACGCGGGAGGTGGGGTCTCTACCCTGCGTGACAGTCTTGCCGCCGCAATGGTCGGCGGCGAGTTGAGCGAGCGGCATTGTGAAATCCTCGAGGCCGCCGCCGGCTTGTTCGCCGAAAGGGGCTATGCGGCGACCTCCGTGCGCGATATCGGCGAGAAGGTCGGCCTGCTGGGCGGTTCGCTCTATCACTACATCAAGTCCAAGGAAGCCTTGTTCGTTCGCATCCACGACATGGCGCTGCAGGTGGCCGGGGACCGGATAGCGACGGCCATGGCGGGCAAGACAGATCCGTGGGAGCGTCTCGAGGCGGCTTGCGTCACGATGCTGGAAATCCAGCTCGATCCGCACTCTCTGACCATGCCGTTGATGAATGATTTCGCTTCCGCGCCGCCGGAAATACGCGAGCGGCTGGTGGCGAAGCGCGATGCCTTCGAAGCGATATTCCGTGAGCTGATCCCGGGGTTGCCGCTCGACCCGGCGCTCGACCGCGGCGTCTACCGTCTGCTGCTGCTGACATTGCTCAACAATGTCAGCAGCTGGTACCGCCAGGGCGGCATGAGCCCGGAGGATATCGGCCGGCAGATCGTGAGGATCTTCCGCCACGATGTTAAGGAAAAGGAGGGCGTAGAGCGAGTATCTCCGGCGAGATGAAACCCCGTCGCCGACAAGCTATCACGAGATGAGACAGAAATCCGGACCGCAAACAACAACGGTTTAAGAGACCATCAAGAGCATCCGCCGGGCGAGGTGCAAGCATCACTCGGTCGAGAACCAAAGCCCGGTGATCGTATTTTGGTAGATCCTGCTCCTCCTCGGTTCTCCGCAACTGCGACCGCGGTCAACGGATCTCGCTCTTGGCCTCCAGAAGCTCCTTCGACGGCATCGTAAACTTAACGGAATTTGGAGCTTGTTGGGCGATGCTGGGGCATGACAGACCGTGATCCCCTCTACCGACGCCATCGCTTTCCAGCCGAAATCATTGCCCACGCTGTGTGGCTCTATTTCCGCTTCCCACTGAGCTTGCGAATGGTCGAGGACATGCTGGCGGCCCGTGGCATCATCGTTTCACATCAGACGGTCCGACTATGGGCGGAGAAGTTCGGTCGCGCCTTCGCCAACGACATCCGCGGACGGGTGTCCGGCCGGTTCGGCGACAAATGGTATCTCGACGAGGTCGTCATTTCGATCCGTGGCAAAAAGCATTGGCTGTGGCGCGCCGTCAATCAGGATGGTTTCGTTCTCGATGTTCTGGTGCAAAGTCGCCGCAACGCCAAGGCGGCAACGCGCCTGATGCGCAAGCTGTTGAGGGGCCAGGGCCGGGCGCCACGGGTAATGATCACCGACAAGCTTCGATCCTATGACGCGGCAAGGCGAGAGATCATGCCGGGTGTGGAGCATCGTTCCCACAAAGGCCTGAACAATCGGGCGGAAAATTCCCATCAACCGATCCGACGACGAGAGCGGATCATGAAGCGGTTCAAATCGACCCGACATTTGCAGCGCTTCGTCTCTATCCACGATCCGATTGCAAACCTCTTTCATATTCCCCGTCACGACATCTCCTCCGGCCATCATCGCGAATTGCACGCCGCTGCAATGGACCAATGGGCAAAAATCGCTCGACTATAACCTGCCGCAGATACCCTGCATCCCAGCTCGCCTCGCAACGGTTAAGTTTACGATGCAATCACATGCCCTGATAGGTCCGTTGTGACGCAACCCATGATGTGGAGATATCGCAGCAGCGAGCGAAGCCGCTCCGCGACAGACTTCAGCGAGCCGCGCGTCAGTTTCGGCGCGCGCAGATCCATGTAACGGTCTATGTCAACGATGCTCAGACCCGCCAAGCCGCCGCTTCCGCAATCGATCTGCCAGGCAAGAAAGTTCCGGGCTTCCCACATCAGCGCTGCGACGCTGGAGCGAGCCAACCCGCGTTCCTCACGCAGCCAGATTTCGTATTCGTCGCAAACTGCAAATCGGGCCACATCGGCCGCGCAGATAGGCTCGATTGCTGGCGGCCATTGACCGTGAGCAAGTCGCAACAACGCATGAATCCCGGAACGCGGAACCTTGTACCAGCGTGCGCTGGGACGTCGACCACGCTCCTTTTCGAACTTTACGATCGCGTGCCGCAGGTATTGCTCTACCTGCACGTCGATCACGTCTGCGACCGGGACGCCCCGCAGTACCAGATAATCGAGAAATCCAGATGCGTAGGTGCAGTAATTCCTCACCACGACCGGGCTGTATCCCTGACTGAGAAGCGAGGAATTGAGTGCGGAAATAAGTTCGTGATGGTTATCGAGCATTGGCGGGTCCTCTGTTGGTCAATTGACCCGCAGAGGTTCGGCACCAAATAATGCAAAGCAAGCCTGTCAATCGGCGTCCAAACGGGACCCCCGATCGGCGCGCAAAAGGGACCCCCTTTCGAGTATGGCACGACGGTCGAGGAACGCTCCTTGCGCTGCGCGTGGCGTAGGGAGGGCGGAGCCCGACCG
>NZ_JBHTLS010000095.1:0-15169 GCF_042678845.1 Sphingobium olei
TTTCCTTATGCACGTCCAGACCAACGTATTTCACTGCGTCCGTCATGACTCGCCTCCGCTGCTGAAAAATCCATCATCAGCATCTCAGATTCGAGCCTCCGAGGCTCGGGCAGTCATGGGGTCTAAGGCCTGAGGGCGTCGGAAAACACCTGTTTGTCGTACATTGGCCGGTAGGAGACAGTCCGGATCGGAGCCGGGTTGCGAGGATAGCTGACACGCACGTTAAGTCGGCAGCCGACCAAAGCCAGCCATTCAACGTCCAATTGCGCGCGGCTGATTTCAGTTGAACCTGCCATTACAAGACCCGGGAACTTGGGCGACACGGGTCAGGCAGTGTCCGCCGTCAGCACCAATGGCACAGATTTGAGGTTGTGATTTAAGGAGGATCTGGGCTTCGTCGTAGTGACGAAGGAACGAAGATGAAGCCCAGATCCTCCAATGTAAAATCGCCCGCCAAGGCCCCAGCAGAGCGGGTAGTGAAGGACATCCGCCGACAGACCCGGCGCCACTTTTCGGCCGAGGACAAGATCCGCATCGTGCTGGATGGCCTGCGCGGGGAAGACAGCATCGCCGAGCTATGCCGCAAGGAAGGCATTGCCCAGAGCCTGTATTACACCTGGTCGAAGGAGTTCATGGAAGCTGGCAAGCGCCGCCTGGCCGGCGACACCGCCCGTGCCGCGACCACCGGAGATGTCCAGGACCTGCGCCGCGAAGCCCGGGCCCTGAAGGAATGCGTGGCCGATCTGACACTGGAAAACCGTCTGCTCAAAAAAAGCATGGTCGCGGATGGGGGCAACGACGAATGAGATATCCCGCATCCGAGAAGCTCGAGATCATCAGAACCGTCGAGCAGTCGCACCTGTCGGCCAAGCGCACGCTGGACCAACTCGGCATCCCTCGTCGGACATTCTACCGCTGGTATGATCGCTACCTCGAAGGCGGGCCGGAGGCGTTGGAAGATCGGCCATCGGCGCCGAGCCGGGTGTGGACCGCATCCCGGCGGGCATCCACGACCAGATCATCGAGCTGGCGCTGGAACAGTCTGAGCTGAGCCCCCGGGAACTGGCCGTGCGCTTCACCGATGGGCAGCGCTACTTCGTGTCGGAATCCACGGTTTACCGCCTGTTGAAGGCCCACGACCTGATCACCAGCCCGGCCTATGTCGTGATCAAGGCTGCCGATCAGTTCCACACGAAAACCACGCGGCCGAACGAGATGTGGCAGACCGACTTCACCTACTTCAAGATCATCGGGTGGGGCTGGATGTATCTGTCGACCGTGCTCGACGACTTCTCGCGCTACATCATCGCCTGGAAGCTGTGCACCAACATGCGAGCCGAGGACGTCACCGACACGCTGGACCTCGCCCTGGCGGCTTCTGGTTGCGACAGCGCCACGGTGCTGCACAAACCCCGGCTACTCAGCGATAATGGTCCCAGCTACATCGCGGGTGAGCTGGCGGAATACATCGAGGCCCGGAAGATGAGCCATGTCCGCGGCGCCCCGTGTCATCCCCAAACCCAGGGCAAGATCGAGCGCTGGCACCAGACCCTGAAAAACCGCATCTTGCTGGAAACTACTTCCTGCCCGGCGACCTCGAAGCCCACATCGAGGCCTTCGTCGAGCACTACAATCACCAGCGATACCACGAGAGCTTGGCCAACGTGACGCCTGCCGACGCCTACTTCGGCAGGGCTCCGGCAATCATCAAACTGCGCGAAAGGATCAAGCGACAGACCATCGAACATCGGCGCTTGCAGCACCGCAAGTTCGCCGCCTAACATCAACCCCCTGACGAGGTCCGCACTCCGCTAATCTACGCCGCGAGTTGTGCCGAATGTTCTGACGACGGACAGCCGGCCGAGCAGAAGACGTAGCGCTCGCCTTCATACTCAGCCTTGTGAGCGGTCCTGGCGGGATCGACCACCATGCCGCAGACCGGATCATGGTCGACGTGACCGGACGGCGTTACGCCGTCCGGCTCATGATGGTGATGATGGCCGTGCGCCCCAGTCACCTCGGCGGCGCGTTCGCTCTTCTGATCGTCGTCGGCCATTCATCACCTTTCACACGCCGCGCGTGCCTTCCGGTCTCTGTTCACTCCTCGATCAGATGGAACTCTTCGAGCAGCTTGGCGATCTCGGTGCCTTCGAGCTTCTTCATCAGCAGCTTGCGCAGTAAGGCTGGTCCGGGAAGGTCGATGCCCTTGCCGTCCCGCAGCGGACCGATCGCTGCCAGCAGCGTACGGATATCGTAGGTCGAGTTGAAGACTTCCGGCACGCCGCGCTCGACATTCATCAGGGTGTAGACGGCCTCCATCGGGGTCCTCACCGAATATTCCGTGGTGAAGATGCAGTCCCGCTGCTTCGATTCCGCGAACTGGCCGATGAAGGCGAAGTTGACCGCGCCCTCCGGCACCACGTCCGGCCGGTCACCCGCCTGGCGCGGCATGAAGAAGGCGGTAATATAGGGCATCATCGTGGGAACGGTGCTGGCGCCGGATGCCGCGAGTTCGGGAATGTCCTCGACCGGCACGCCGAGGTGATAGAGCCATTCCTGGGTGATCTCCTCACCGGTGCATTCCTGCATCGGCTTCTTCACGAAGTCGCCGGGGCAATCGACAAAGAGCGCGTAGAACCAGGCGATCATCTGATCTTTGGGCTGCTTCTTGAAATGCGGCTGGCGATGAACCGTCCAGCTCAGCAGCCACGCCGAGTCCTTCACCGTGACGATACCGGCGGAGACGATCTTGCCGGTAAAGGGGTTCCGCTTGGTGATCTTCTCGACATAGGCCGGAATGCGGGCGTCGAGGGCAGTGATGGAGGCGGAGGCCCATTTCGTCTCCGGGATATGGGCGCCGAACACGTCGGGGCGGCCGAAGGCCGGATCCTTCGCGGCGATGCGGCGCCACAGGTCCCAGGCCGGCGCCGGTCCTTCATTGAGCTTCGCCGGCGTCCTGTGGTCGCCATTGTCGGAATTCTCGGTCAGCGAGCCGATCGTGATGAAGACGAGATCGTCTGGCCCGAGATCGACGCCGCCTTCGACGCCGCGCTCTTTCCAGTGAATGCGGGTCGCTTGCTTGCGGCCGGGCTGGATGTCGAAATCGACGTCGGTGACCTCGACGCCGTAGCGGAACGTGACGCCGTGATCGGTCAGCCACTTCACCAGCGGCAGGACCATGGATTCATACTGATTGTAGCGATTGAACTTGAGCGAGGAGAAGTCGGCGAGACTGCCGATATGATGGATGAAGCGGTGCAGGTAGAGCTTCATTTCCAGCGCCGAATGCCATTCCTCGAAGGCGAACATGGTGCGCCAATAGAGCCAGAAATTGCTCTTCAGGAAATCTTCGCCGAAGACCTCGTTGATGCGCTTGTTCTCCATCTCCTCGCGTGTCGCCAGGAAAACGGAGAGCAGGTCCTTCTGGGCCTTGTCGTTCAACGTCAGCAGCGCCTTGTCGGGCACGTCCTGGCCCTGGTTCTGCGTCGTACGCTGGAGCGAAAAGTTGGGGTCGTCCTTGTTGAGCCGGTAGAATTCGTCGAGGACGCTGGCATCCTCGATCTCCAGCGAGGGGATCGAGCGATAGAGGTCCCACAGGCACTCGAAATGCTCCTCCATCTCGCGGCCGCCGCGAATGACGAAGCCCTTCTCCGGCACATCAAGACCATCGAGCGCGCCGCCGGGGATTCCCAGCTCTTCCAATATGGTGATGCGATCGCCCGAAACGCCGCCGTCGCGGATCAGGAAGGCGGCGCCGGCGAGCCCCGCCAGCCCCGAGCCGACGAACCAGGCCGTCTTCTTGTCGGCCCCCTCGGGCTTGCGGGGACGCACGAAGGCTTCATAGTTTCCACTGCTATAGTGCATGGCGAACTCCTGTTCTTCTTGTTGGGATCAGTCTGCGGAGGGTTTGTAGCTGTAGAAGCCTTCGCCCGAGGCGATGCCGAGCCTGCCCTTGTCGATGTAGTTTTCCTTCAGCCATGCCGCGAGCGACTGGGCGTGCTCATCGCCATGCGACAGAATGTTGTAGGGGGTGTTCAAGCCGATGATGTCGTAGATCTGGAACGGCCCCATCGGCGCGCCGGTGGCGATCCGCCAGACCTTGTCGACATCTTCCGGCTCGGCATAGCCGCCGGCGGCGAGATCGGCCGCCGCGTTCAGGAACGGCACCAGCAGGGAATTGAGGACATAGCCTGCCTTTTCCTTGCGAACCGGGATCGGCACCATGCCGATGGCCGAGGCGAAGGCGATCAGGGCATCGAACACGGCCGGATCGGTGTCGTCGGTGCCCATCACCTCGGCGGTGTTGAACTTCCAGATGCTGTTGGCGAAGTGCAACGCCAGAAACCGGTCCGGGCGGCCGGTGAAGGCCTTGAGGTCGCTCGGCAACAGGGTCGAGCTATTGGTAGCGAAGATCGCCCTTTCCGGCGCAAGCCCCGCGAGCTTCTCGTAGAGCGCCTGCTTGATCGAGAGAAGCTCCGGAACCGCTTCGATCACGAGGTCCGCGTCCGCGACGGCCGAACCGAGATCGGCGGACAGGGTGATGCGCTGCAGGGACTCGGCGGCCTTGCCGTCGGCCGCACCGGCCACCTCCTTGCCATAGGTCTCGACGAGCATGGCAAAACGCTGCCTTGCCTGTTCAAGCGCCTCCTCGCTGGTGTCGTAGGCGGTAACGTCGAAGCCGCTATAGGCGGTCTGGAAGGCTATCTGGCTCTCGAGGACGCCCGTGCCGAGAACCGCCACTTTCCTGATATCGCTCATTCAATCTCCTTCTGCGCGGTATCGTCACCAAGAAACGGAGCCGCCACCTCCACCGGGACGCGGGCCAGCTTGCCGGTTTCCCGATCGACAAGGGCCCACTGGGTCAGCGAGGCGACGAGCGTCCGCCCGTCTTCATCATGGAATTCGACGCATCGTGCATAGCGCGCACCGCGCGGCACTCCGACGACCCAGGTGATCGCGCTGACCGCGTCTCCCGCCCGGACATTGCCGCGATAGTCGACCTCATGGCGCAGCACGACCGCGACGAACCGGTCGCGATCTTGCGGACGCGCGGCCGTCAGCCAGTGCGCCACCGACGCATCCTGGATCCAGGTCATCCAGACAGCATTGTTGACATGGCCGAGTTCGTCGATGTCGGCGTCCCGGGCGCGGAAGCGGATATGGAAGCGCCGATGCTCATCCACCTCGCCGACGAGTGGGTGTCCGTGCTCATCGCAGCCGATGCGTCGACGATCTGACACGATCCCGCTCACGAATACGCCTGCTCCTCATGCGACGAACCCAGTCCTGCCATGGCGCGGAAGAAGCCGACGAGCATCTCGTCGCGCGGCATGGCGCCTTCGACATCGCCCTGCACCGCCAGTCCCATCCAGACCGCGTAAAGACCGATACCGGTCTGCATCGGCGGCAAGGCCGGTCGAAGTGCGAAGCGTTGCGTCAGATCGGCAACGAGTTCACCGAACATCCGATAGCAGGCCGCCTTGCCCTCCCGGTGCCGCTCGGCGAAAGCCGGATCGCGCCGCGCGTGAAGCTGCAATTCGATCGAGAGGAGCGACCATTGCGCTTCACCGGCCAGCTTCGCGAGCCGGGCGGCCAGCACCTGGAGCGTTGCCTCGATATCATCGCCGGAGCAGTGCGCGACCAGGTCGCGAAGCAGTGTGACCTCATCCTGGATATGGCTCTGCAGGATCTCGACCAGCAGATCGTCCTTGCTGGCGAAGTTCGAGTAGAAGGCACCCTGCGAATGGCCGGCCGCGCTGCAGATGTTGCGGATCGACATGGCGGCGACCCCCTCCTCGATGATCGAGGTATGTGCGGCGGCGATCAGCCGGTCCCGCGTCTGGCGCTGCGTGTCCTTGCGCGTAAGCGGCATGGGTTCGTTCTCCAACCAACGGGCGAGACGTGCGAAACCTTTTCGGCGGTTCCGCGTTCTCAGTAAAAACCAGATATCAACTGATATCCGAAATCAACGGCGATTTCGACCCGAAATCGTCCGCAGTATCGAAATTAAAACGCGAAGGAGTGCCCTTGGCTGAAACCTACATTGGCTATTCCCCGGACGTGGAGGTTCTCGGCGAAGACGAGGAGCGGCTGACCGCCGAAATCCTCGAGATCATGGCGAGCACCAACCGTAAGGCCTTCGAACGCCACCGCCATGCGGTGCGCGACGCCCATGCCAAGAGCCACGGGTTCCTGAAGGGTGAGTTGGTCATCCCGGAACTGCCGTAGCATCTGCGCCAGGGGCTTTTCGCTCGTCCCGCCACCTATTCCGTGGTGATCCGCCTCTCATCAGCGCCCGGAGATATTCACTCCGATACGATACCGGCTCCGCGCGGTATGGCGATCAAGGTCATTGGCGTGGCGGGGGAGCGGCTTCTCCCCGAAGACCAGGGCCGCAACCAGGATTTCCTGCTGGTCAATATCCCGACCCTGAGCTTCGGCACGATCGGTAAATATCGCCAGCTCATCGGCCTTCTGGAAAAGAATGCCCAGAACCCGGCCGTTCTCCAGCGCGCCATGGCCGGGGTGGCGCGGGGAGTGGAAGCCGCGGTCGAAGCGGTCGGCGTCGAGCCCGGCGCCACGCTGCGCGGTCTCGCGCGCGACAATGACCATCTGCTTGGCGAGACCTATCACTCGATGGCGGCGATCCGCTTCGGCGACTACATCGCCAAGATCAGCGCCGCACCGCTCTCCGACAATGTCCGGGCACTCGCCGGCAAGGATGTCGGCGCGGTGGAGGACGCCACCATGCGCGATCTGGTGGTCGAGCATTTCCGCGATCAGAGCGCGGAGTATCAACTGCGCGCCCAGCTCTGTACCGATCTCGAAAGGATGCCGGTCGAGGATGCGGCGGTGCTCTGGCCGGAAGATCTCTCGCCGCACCAGCCGATCGCCACGCTGCGCATTCCCCCTCAGGACGCCTATTCGCCAGCGCGGCGGGTCTATGGCGATGACGTGCTGTCCTTCAACCCCTGGCACGGCATCCGCGATCATCAGCCGCTCGGCTCGATCATGCGGGTGCGCATCGCCGCTTATGAACGTTCCGCCCGCTACCGCCACGAAATGAACGCGCAGCCGCGCGTCGAGCCGACGAACATCGACGCCATTCCGGACTGACGATCCGATCGTCAACCAAACTTACGAAAGGAGGCCAGCCATGGCCGAGACCGAAGAAACCCCGCAGATCGACGAAACCCGCCTTCAGGCCATCCGCCGCCGGATCGAGGAAGTGGCCGGCGACGCGCCGCAGCTCGCCAAGCTCGCCCTCGAGCAGATGGTGACGAAGCATAATCCAGACCTCAAGGGCACCGGCGGCTCCGCCGGCCGTGTCGGCGCTCAGTCCGGCAATGTCTCGGAGCTTACCGCCATCGCCAACCTCAAGCCAGGCGGCGCGGACCGGCTGAAACGCATCTTCGGGCTGGTGAACGGCAATTTCGACGGAGCACAGAAGGTCGGCACACTGCACAATATGCGCTTCGTCTTCTTCGACAACGACACGCGCATCCTGTTCGCCACCGCCTATGATGGCGACTGGGACACCTATATCAACGACTTCGCCACCAAGATCCCCGACCTGATGGACCTGCTCTTCGCCTCGGTCGAGGGCTGGCCGGGCATTGCGAGCCCCAAGGTCAAGGACTTCATCGCCGAGCATCAGATCACCGCCGCCGGCTGGTTCGTCGCCAACCCGCAGGTGACCGTCGTCGATGTGCGCCGGCTCCAGCGCATGGAGCATGCCGTCAACGAATTTCTCGACAAGGTGAGCTGAGCAATGGCGATCCTTCAGAAACTGAAAGAGCGCTTCCGGCGCGACAGCGTCACGCTCGACCTGCACGACATCCAGGCGCTGATTCTGCGAAGCCGGCCGGAGCCCTATGTCGGCATCCATGCCATGCTCCATTTCGACGAGGCCGAGGGCGCGCGCGACCTCCTCGGCCGGCTCGCGCCGCATATCGCCTCGGCCGACAACTGGAGCGACGATCTCGATTTCTGGATCGGGGCCGCACTCAGCTTCGAGGGGCTGAAGGCGCTCGGCCTGCCGGAAGCACAACTCAAGACCTTCCCGCTCCCCTTCCAGCAGGGCATGCCTGCACGCGCGGAGCAGCTTCGCGACTTCGGGCCCAACGCGCCTGAAAAGTGGGAAGAGGTCTTCAAGCCGGGCAACTGCCATCTCGCGCTGACCATCTATGCCGTGAATGATGCGGCGCTCGACAAAGCGCTGGCGACAGCGCGCGCCGAACTCGACCGGAGCAGCGGCGTGACCCTGCTCGGCGAGCATCGCTTCGGTGCGCCGGATGGCGCGAAAAACCCGTTCGGCTTCCGGGATTCGATCTCCCAGCCCGCAGTGGAGGGCAGCGGCGTTGATCCGCTGCCAGGCGAGGAGCGGCCGATCAAGGCCGGCGAATTCATCCTCGGCTATGAGAGCGAGAACGGCCAGCCTCTCGGCATGCCGGAGCCCGCCGCGCTCGGCAAGAACGGCACCTTCGTCGTTATGCGCAAGTACAACAGCCGGGTCGGCTGCTTCAACGCCTTCCTCAAGGCGCATGGCGAGACGCCGGAGGAACGCGAGCTATTAGCCGCCAAGATGTTCGGGCGCTGGCGCTCCGGCGCGCCCTTGACGCTGTCGCCCGACCATGACGATCCCGACCTCGGCGCCGATCCGCAGCGCAACAATGACTTCACGTTCAAGGAAGACCCCAAAGGCCGCGTTGTGCCGCTCGGCTGCCATATGCGTCGACTCAATCCCCGCGATTCCGAGCTGACGCTGCTTACCGACGTCAACATCCACCGGATCATCCGCCGCTCCTCGACCTTCGGACCGGTCTATTCCGAGGATGTCGCGCCGGAAGACGATGCCGAAGGCGATCGCGGCCTGTTCTTCATCTTCATCAGCGCGCGTGCCTATGACACGATCGAGTTCATGCAGCAGGAGTGGATCAACCGAGGCAATTTCGTCGACCTTGGCGAAGAGCGCGATCCGATCGTTGGCCTGCATGAGGATGACGGCCGGTTCACGATCCCGCAGGCGTCGGCGCGCAAGCGCATCGACGGTGTGCAGACTTTCAATGTCATGAAGGGCGGCGAATATCTGTTCATGCCAAGCCTGTCCGCGCTCAAATGGCTGGCGGCCGGGAGCTGGGGTTAGGAACCCGCCGGTCAGTCGTTGGCCTTTGTGAAGATGAACGTGCAATTCATCAGGATCGCTGCGCTCGGCCTCACCATGATCTTTGCCAGTCGCGTCTGGCCCGATCGGTAATCCTGACTGTCCGCCGTCAGCTGCATCGGGAAAGTCGAGCCGTCGCGGCGCTGGCCGACCACGACGCGACCGAGGCCAATGATCCGGGGGTCGGTTCCGGCTGAGGGCGAAATGACACCCTAAGCGAAATGGCCGGGTTTGGCTGGAGAACGGACTGGTGGCTTTCCGACAGCGATCCTCTACTCGCTGCCATCTCGAGTTCGCCCGGTTTTTCTGTACGCAGCGGGCTTTGCGGAAGCACTGCCCTGAATATCTTCCGGTCGAGCGCCCGCCGGGCAAATAAGTTGCTTCAGCACCCGGCCTCAGACAAATGCCTGTTATGGAGGGACCCGGGACGGTAGCTGTACGGATCAGATCGGGCTGGGGCTGGCTTGTGCTGGTGACCTTAACTGTCTCCACCATTGGTGACGAGATCTCCCTCATCACTCTGATGTTTCGGGCTGCCGAGAACGAGACGCGTTTTGCCGTGCCCATGCTGCTGATTGCGCAGCTGCTACCTAGTTTAATCGCTGCTCCGTTCATCGGTCGCTTTGTCGATAGGCGTGATGCTGGCAGAATACTTGTCGTCACCGGCCTAGCACAAGCGGCGCTTCTCGCCTGGATTGCCGGCAACACGGCGATGTTGCCGACGCTCGTTGGCGCAAGCGTGCTCAGCATCTGCTTCGCCATCAGCGGAACGGCGACCTTCGCGCTTATACCCGTACTGGCGACAGCACTTGGCATGCCGCTCAGCCGCGCGAATTCCGTGCTTGAGCTTGTGCGCGGTGTTGGGATGCTTGCAGGTCCGGTAGCGGGCGGTATCCTGATTGCGTGGATCGGCGCGCGCAGTGCTTTGCTCATTGATGCTGCCAGCTACGTCTTGCTCGCCACCGTGATCCTGGCCAGCGGCTTGCGCCGGCCGATAGCGCCGGATGAGCAGGAACCTCGTACATTGCTCGCCGAGTACTGGCCGATCCTCCGCAACCGGCGGATCACGGTGATGACAGGATCGCTGGCTTTGGAGGTCTTTGCCTCTGCCATCGCAGATGTAGCATTCGTGTTCCTGATCACAGTGACGCTGAAGCAAGGCCCCCTCGCATTTGGCCTGGTAACCGCTTGCTGGGCCGCCGGCATGATCCTGGGCGCTCTCGCGGCAGGTGCGCGGCCGATGCGCCGACCTGCTCCTTTGGCTTTCGTTGCGGCCACTATGATTGGCGTAACCATGCTGGTGATCGGCAGCGCCGCTTTGGTCGGCGCGGCCACCATCATGTTGATCGGGATGGTTTTCGTATTCGGCGGAGTTGCCAACAGCGTGCACAATGTGGCGGTACGCACGATGCTGCAAAACGAAACGCCGACCGACCACCATGGGAAGGTTGCAGCTATTTACGGCGCAGTCACGAGCAGCGCCGTCATCATTGGCTATGTCACGGGTGGACTGTTCACCCCGAGCAACGCGGTCGGTGCTTATCTGATTGCCGGTACGCTGGGTACAGCCGCCGGCTTGGCGGGATGGGGGTTGTTCAGCAGGTTTGCCCGTTAGACTGGCGTCGCGTCCGACAAGCGGCACCCAATCTGCTGGTCGATGAATGTACGGCAGCTTCAGCGACAGGCCGATATGGGGCGACTGGCGCCCTCTCGGCGGGGGCGGGAGGTGAAAACTGATTACTCTGCTATTTCAATGTCAGGGGCCGTGTCCAACCGCGCCCGCCCCACGATCGCGGCGACGGTGTTCTTGCTGAGGCCGAGGTCGCGCGCGATCCAACGATAGCTGCGACCTTCGGCAACGAGCGCCAGTACCTTGGGGGCGAGCCGGTCGGACTTGGGGCGGTCGCCGGACTGTCGCCCGAGTTTGCGACCCCGCGCCCGCGCCGCGGCGAGACCGGACCGAACGCGCTCGCTCAGCATGTCGCGCTCGAATTGCGCGATGCCGGCGAGCATCGTAGCCATCATTCGCCCGTGCGGTGTATCGACCTCGAACGTCATGCCGCTCATCGCGACTACCGATACCCGCCAACCCGACAGCCGGTTCAGCGTATCGAGCAGGTCCTGGGTCGAGCGTCCCCACCGGCTGAGTTCGGTGACAAGGATCGCATCGATGTGGCGGGCCTGCGCCAGTTTCATCACTTCGGCGCGCGCCGAGCGGTTGGCCTTCATCCCTGAGGCGGTTTCGCGGAAAACGTCGATGACCTCATAGCCGCCACGCTCGGCGAAACCGGCGAGGTCACGCAGCTGCCGCTCACACGACTGGTCGGCGGTCGAGACCCTGGCGTAGATGGCGGCGCGTTGTCCCAATTGAACCTTCCTGAAATCAGGCTTCAAAAACCCTTGATTTGCGTGGGGTGAGTGTTGTCCAAAACAGACTTCTGTTCAACAGGGACACTGCCACATGCCGAGACGCCACATCCTGAGCGCCCGGCAGCGGTCGGCGCTGCTTGACCTGCCGACCGACGAGGCGTCGCTGCTGCGGCATTACATTCTGGCGGATGACGACTTGGCTCACATCGACCGGCGGCGTCGGCCGGAAAACCGGATCGGCTTCGCCCTGCAACTCTGCGCACTGCGCCATCCGGGCCGGATGCTGGTGCCCGGCGAAGTGATCCCGCTCGCGGTATCCACCTTCCTGGGGGCTCAACTTGGCATCGCCGGCGATACGCTCGTCCGCTACGCCGTCAGGCGCCAAACCCGCCAGCAGCACATGGAGGTGCTGCGCTCTGTATATGGGTACAGGACGTTTCCCGGACAGGGTCCGCGAGCGCAGGCTTTTCGTGAATGGCTGTTCGCCGAAGCCGAACAGGCACGCTCCAACGACGATCTCGCCCGGCGTTTCATCGCTCGCTGCCGTGACACTATGACCATCCTGCCCGCGATCACGACTATCGAGCGGTTGTGCGCGGATGCGCTCGTCGCGGCCGAACGCCGGATTGAACGGCGGATCGCCGAGCGGCTCAGTTCCGCGACCTGCGCTCGGCTCGACGAGCTGACCACTGAAATGCTGCCGGGCACGATCAGCCGTTTCATCTGGCTGCGCCGGATCGAGCCGGGCAACAATTCCGCCGCGGCGAACCGGCTACTCGATCGATTGGAGTTCCTGCGTGCGATGGACCTCGATGCCGGCCTGCTTGCCGGAGTCCCACCGCATCGCGTCGCCAGGTTGCGGCGACAGGGCGAACGGTACTTTGCCGATGGTCTGCGTGATCTGAGTGCCGACCGGCGTCGCGCCATCCTCGCGGTCTGTATCATTGAGTGGGCAACCGCGACTGCGGATGCGGTGATCGAGACGCATGACCGGATCGTTGGCCGCACCTGGCGCGAGGCGAAGCAACTGCATGACACACGGGTCGCAGACAGCAGGGGTGGGGTCACTGCGACGCTGGCGGGCTTCGCGGCGCTCGGCGGATCGCTGCTCGAAGCGCATGGCGACGGTGCGTCGCTTGACGATGCGATCGCGCGTGCGGCGGGATGGGAGCATCTGACCCGCCTCACCGCTACGGCCCGGACGTTGACAGACACGTTGGGCGACGATCCGCTGGCCCATGTCGATCAGGGCTATCACCGCTTCCGTCGCTATGCCCCGCGAATGCTACGCTGCCTCGACCTCGAAGGCGCGCCGGTCGCCCGGCCCTTGCTGAACGCGGTGACCGCCATCGCCACCAAAGGCACGCCCCCGGCGACTGACGATTTCCTGCGGCCGCATTCCAAATGGCGGAGACAGTAGCGAGCGAAGGGCGACGATGATGCCCGTCTCCGAGAGGTCGCGGTCATGTTCCACCTGCGTGACGCGCTACGCTCGGGCGACATCTGGCTCGACCGCTCGCATCGGTATGGTGACCTGCGCAACGTCCTGGTGTCGATGGAAGTCGCGCATGCTGCGAAGCTGGCCGTACCGTCTGATCCGCATGTCTGGCTCGCCGATCGCAAAGCCCGTCTTGCCGATGGCCTTGCCCGGCTCGGTCGCGCCGCGCGTAACGGCACGATCCCGAAAGGCAGTATCGAGGACGGCACACTGCGCATCGATCGCCTCACCGCTGACGCGCCGGATGGGATCGATGACTTGGTGCTCGATCTCTACCGCCGTCTGCCGTCCGTCCGTATTACCGACCTGCTGCTCGAAGTAGATGCCGCGCTCGGCTTCACCGAGGCCTTCACGCACCTGCGCACCGGCGTTCCGTGCGACGACCGGACCGGCCTGCTCAATGTCCTGCTCGCAGAGGGTTTGAACCTGGGCCTGCCCAAGATGGCCGAGGCTTCCAACACCCATGATTACTGGCAACTCTCTCGGCTCGCGCGCTGGCACGTCGAACGCGAGGCGATCGATCAGGCGCTGACCCATGTGGTCGCCGCACAAGGCGATCTGCCGATGGCGCAGGTCTGGGGTATGGGCACTACCGCATCCGCCGATGGTCAATTCTACCCCGCCGCGCGACAGGGCGAGGCGATGAACACGGTCAACGCTCGCTATGGCAACGATCCCGGCATCAAGGCCTATACCCACGTCAACGACCGCTTCGCGCCGTTTGCATCGCGGACCATCCCTGCGACCGTCAGCGAAGCCCCATACTTGCTCGACGGGCTGACGATGAATGAGGCCGGGCGACGGATCGAGGAGCAATACGCCGACACTGGCGGGTTCACCGACCATCTGTTCGGGATCAGCGCCACGCTCGGCTACCGCCTGGTGCTGCGCATCCGCGACCTTCCGTCCAAACGGCTCTACGTGTTCGATCCCGCCGCTACGCCGAGCGAGTTACGTCCGCTGGTGGGCGGGAAGGCGCGCGAAGCGCTGATCGTCTCCAATTGGCCCGATCTATTTCGCTGCGCAGCCACCATGAGCGCAGGGCAGGTCCCGCCAAGCCGCATCCTGCGCAAGCTCGCCGCCTATCCGCGCCAGAACGATCTGGCGGCCGCACTGCGCGAGGTCGGCCGGATCGAACGGACGCTATTCATCATCGAATGGATCCTTGATGCCGGCATGCAACGCCGCGCGCAGGTCGGCCTCAACAAGGGCGAAGCGCACCACGCGCTGAAGAACGCCTTACGGATCGGTCGCCAGGGCGAGATCCGCGACCGTACGACAGAGGGGCAGCATTACCGCATCGCCGGCCTCAACCTGCTCACCGCCGTCATCGTCTACTGGAACACCCTGCATCTCGGCCATGCCGTCGAAGCCCGGCGACGCGAAGGGCTCGATACGCCCGACCACCTGCTGGCCCATATCTCACCGCTCGGGTGGGCGCACATCCTCCTCACCGGCGAATACCTCTGGCCGAAGGGTGCCGAGGCTTAGGGTGTCATTTCGCCCTCAGCCGGATTCGACCCCTTATAGAGCTGCCGCCAATGATCCTTGGGCGCGCGCATGAGGAGCGGCCCGATCCAAGGAAGGACGACCTGGCCGCAATGGGTATGCCCGGCAAGTACGAGCGGAAGACCAGCGGGAAGGTCGGGCACGATGTCCGGCGAATGGGTCAGCACGATCGGCACGCCTCCGATGCCGCGTGCTGCCGTCAACGATGAGACCGTGTCATCGTGGGTGGAAAAGCGATCGCCGATGCCGACGATGGCGAGCGGACCACGTCGGACAGCCTGGTTTTCTAAGACGACGATACCGGCCTTGTTCAGCGCCTCACGCACTCCGCGCGGCGCCGTCCAGTAGTCATGGTTGCCGAGAACCGTCACGATACCGAGCGGGGCGCGAAGGTTGGCAAGGGGCGAGTGAGACCGGCGGAGCGCTCGGCTGCGCCTCGTGCGTCATGACCAGTGACGAAGTCACCGACCAGCAGGACGAGGTCGGGATGTGATGCGTTTACCTAGGGTCAGGACCCATTGATGTGAGAGGCGTGATCTGATTCATGCTCCGTAAGGAGACTGAGCATGAGCGACCTGTATTGGCTGACGGACGAGCAGATGGCGCGGCTTGAGTCATATTTCCCGAAA
>NZ_JBHTLS010000096.1:0-15650 GCF_042678845.1 Sphingobium olei
GCAGTAATGTGCCGATGATCCCCCACTCGTCCTCCGTCAGCCCAATACGCTCGCCCAACGCCACCTCCAAAAGGCAGCCTTGAATCAACGCCCGATCCTGCTGTCAACCTTTGTCCACGAAACCTAGATAGCCGAACCTTCAACTTACCCTCACGTAAGAGCTTCACTCCTTCTGAATACGCGTTATCGACCCGCTGTTGAAGCAATCGTAATGTTTCTAGCTGCAGAGGCCGGATCTCATTTCTTGCCCGCAGAAACGTTACTGCGCGTGCAAAACGCAGATCGTTGATCTGGTTGAACTGACCTTCCGGAGTATAAGGAAAACCCAAGCTCTCGAAACGGTAGTCGGGATCGATTGCGCGTATTTGTTCGATCAACTGATTTGACCGCTCTCTCGCCAACTGCGTGGTCATTTCCTGAGCAGGACCAGTGATGTCAAATAAATTGTCCGCCAGTGCGACGATGGCGCCAGCAGGTCGGCTCTCCAGCGTTGGGATTGCCTGCTGCAAGGTCATGGGATCATGGAAGGCTTGCGCATTGCTTCTACCCATGCTCCTCGGCACGCGCGGAAATGAGGCGGGCACCGGCCCGACCTGGGTTTCATCCGGGCGATATACTGCGTCCAGGACGGATGTGCCGCCGCTGGTGTTCTGCTCCCCAGTCTCATTCTGCAACAATGGCTTGGACCCGCTGGCGCTTCGCCGCCCATGTGAGACTATTACTTGGCTGAGCGAGTGCGGACCGCCAGGCGCAAAGGTGAATTGCCCGTTACGGGGATCATGATAGGGGTTGAACTTGCGTTCGATATCGTCATCAACTGGCTCGACCGTCCAACGGCCTGTCCGCAACCAAACCGTATAGGTCCGCCTGTAAGCGTCTGACGAAATATCCATTGCGCCACCCCGATATGCTATCGTGGTGAGAACATATCAGCAACATTTTCCAACAAGTCAGCCGCAGATTATGTCGCCCAATAGCTGAGCCGTCTTCCCCTGCTTCCCACAACCTCCGTCAAGATGAATTGTCTGGGCAAGGGACTATCTATCGGCTAGCGATTCGGGATCGAAAACGGGGATTTGCACCATGTCGGACAGCAAGAGCATTTTGGTCGTCGAGGATGAAGCGATGATCGGCATGATGCTGGAAGACTATCTCGACACGCTGGGCTATCGGCTGCACGCGGTTGCCGCGACGGTGGAGGAAGCCTGCGCCCATGCCCGGGAGGGCGGGTTCGACGCGGCGCTGGTCGACTGCAACCTGCAGGGGGAAAAGAGTTGGCCCGTCGCTGACATATTGGCGCAGGCGGACATCCCGTTCGTCTTCGCGACGGGGGGCATGGCGGACGATCTGCCCGCCAGCCATGCGGACCGGCCGACCCTGCCCAAGCCGTTCACGATCGGCGCGGTGGAACGCGCGCTGGGCAAGGTTCTGGGCGGCTGAAGCGGCATTTTGCCGTCCTGATAGGAAATTTCCGTTCCCCTCTTGTTCTGGTGGAACAAACAGGATACATCATGGCCAGGCGCCGGAGATTCACACGCTCCGCTTGACTGAAGGACTGGCCGATGACTGCACTGCTCTCACTCATCGATTCCAAGAAGACGGGAAACATGGACAGACAGAAAGCATTGGACGCGGCCTTGGCGCAGATAGACCGCGCCTTCGGCAAGGGCAGCGCGATGAAGCTGGGCAGCCGGGAGAAGCTTGAGATCGAGGCGATCTCCACCGGCTCGCTCGGCCTCGACATCGCGCTCGGCATCGGCGGCCTGCCCAAGGGGCGGATCATTGAGGTGTATGGCCCGGAAAGCTCGGGCAAGACGACGCTGGCGCTCCACGCGATCGCCGAAGCGCAGAAGGGCGGCGGCACGGCGGCGTTCGTGGACGCAGAACATGCGCTCGATCCCGTCTATGCCAAGAAGCTGGGCGTCGACATCGACGAACTGATCGTGTCGCAGCCCGACACCGGCGAACAGGCGCTGGAGATCGTCGATACGCTGGTCCGCTCCAACGCCATCGACGTGCTGGTGGTGGACTCGGTCGCCGCGCTGGTGCCCCGTGCGGAGATCGAAGGCGAGATGGGCGACAGCCATGTCGGCCTGCAGGCGCGCCTCATGAGTCAGGCGCTGCGCAAGCTCACCGGATCGATCTCGCGGTCCAAGTGCATGGTGATCTTCATCAACCAGGTGCGCATGAAGATCGGCGTGATGTACGGCAATCCGGAGACCACAACCGGCGGCAACGCGCTCAAATTCTATGCGTCGGTCCGCCTCGACATCCGCCGCACCGGCCAGATCAAGGATCGCGACGATATCGTCGGCAATGCGACTCGCGTGAAGGTGGTGAAGAACAAGGTCGCGCCGCCCTTCAAGCAGGTCGAATTCGACATCATGTATGGCGAAGGCATTTCCAAGATCGGCGAACTGCTCGACATCGGCGTGAAGGCCGGGCTTGTCGAAAAGTCGGGTGCCTGGTTCTCCTACGATTCCGTCCGCATAGGGCAGGGTCGGGAGAACGCCAAGACCTTCCTGCGCGAACATCCCGAAATGGCGGACAAGCTGGAAAAGGCGATCCGCGGCCGAACCGAAGAGGTGGCCGAAGGCATGATGACCGGACCCGATGCGGAGGATGATGGCGAATAAGTCCATGGGCAGCGTCCGGACGGATCATCCGGGCGCGCTTCTGGAACTCGAGCCCGCCTTGCGCATCACGCACCGAAAAGGCCCGCCGCGCGTCTCCGCGCAGCGGGCCTTTTACCGTTCGGACACAGTAAGGGCGCTTTCCGATAGGATCGTAGCCGCGCAACGAAAGAACAAATTCTGCGGGACATATGCGAAGTTAAGCTGCGGAAATCCTACTTCGTGAGACCGCGCACCTGACGATGAGGCGGATAAACAGGGGCGTGACAGCCGCAAGGTGCCGGCATCCGACAAGCAGACCGAGCGGATGCGGACGGCTCGTCAGGTATGATCCGGTTGAAGGCTCTGCCGATATCGCGCCTTTGCGCCTCTGGCCGGCAAACGCCGCTTGCCAACGCCCCGCCACCGCCCGATGCTGCATGTCAGGCCGCGCGAATCGGTCCTTCCTCTTACATCCGGGATCTCAACCCATGCGCGTCGCGATCGAAGCGATACTCGACTATGATTTCGCCGAACCGACCGACGTGCTGCTGGCCGTCGAGGCCGCGTCGCTGCCCGACCAGCAGGTCGTCAGCCAGTCGCACGTCATCGACAATGCGGGGCCGCTTACCAACAAGCGGGGCGGCAGCGGCGTGGGCCGGCGGACCTGGACCCGCACCGGGACGGGCCGGATGCTCAGCACTTACCGCGCCGTGGTGGAGGTCGAGCGGCCGGCCGTCGATCTCGCGACGCTCGGCAAGAGCCCGCTGCCCAGCCTGCCGGAACAGGTGCTGCCCTTCATCTGGCCCAGCCGCTATTGCGAAGCCGATCGCTTCGTCAGCTTCGTCTGCGGGCATTTTCCCGATCTCGATGGCGGGCCGCTGGTCAAGGCACTGGTCGATTGGGTCCATGCCAACCTCGTCTACGCGCCGGGAAGTTCGAACATCAGCACGACGGCGGCGGACACGTTCGTCGCGCAGCAGGGCGTCTGCCGCGACTTCGCGCATCTGACCGCCGCCCTGATCCGCTCGCGCGACATCCCCGCGCGCCTCGTGTCCGTGTACGCCCTCGGCCTCGACCCGCCGGATTTCCACGCGGTGGTCGAAGTCTGGCTGGACGGAGCGTGGCACATCATCGATGCGACCGGGCTGGCACCCGTCGATCACATGGTGCGCATCGCTGTCGGGCGGGACGCCACCGACATCGCCTTCATGACCATCTTCGGCGGCGCGACGATGAATGCGCAGTCGATCAGCGTGACCGCCGCCGACTGACGCGCCGCCTTAATAATCCTTCGAATAGCGTAGGTTCGCCGACGATCCCGCATTGGTGCCGGTTCGCGACAGCAGGCTGAGCGCGCGGGACAGCGCGATCTCCAACTGCGTGGCTGTGAAGCCCTTGGAGTCGGTGATGACCTCCACATAGATATTGTTGGAGATATGCTGGCCGACCGCGAGCGAGGTGCCGCGTCCGGTCGCTTCATCGCCGCTGACGATGCCGATGCGGTCGATGCCCGAAGCGCCCTGCAGCTTGCCCATGGGGTTGAGGCCGCCGCTGCCGCCGCGCAGCCCATTGAGCGCCGCCGCCAGCTGCACCGCCTGCACGGCGGACAGGTTCGCGACATTGTCGCCGAACAGGATGCGGGCCAATATCTCGTCCTGGGGTAGCGACGGCGTGGAGATGAAGGCGATGTCGGGCTGCTGCGCGTTGCCAGATACCCGTATGCCAGCGCTGACCGTGTCGATCCGCGTCGTCGCCTGGATGTTGAGCGTCGGGTTGGTCATCGGCCCGTTGAAGGTGATGACGCCTTCATCCAGGTTGAACTGATGGCCCGAGAAGCTGTAGCGGCCGCGCAGCACGTCCAGCCGGCCGGTCACGCGGGGCGCAGCGGTCGTGCCGGTCACCCGCATGTCCGTCTTCCATTCGGAATCCAGCCCCATGCCGGTCACATAGATTTCATTGTCGGCGCGGACCCGGATATCGAGCTTCCATAGGACGGGCGCGGCCGCCGCCCGGCGCGCGGCCGTGCGCGCCGCGAGCGGATCTGCATTGTCGCCCTTGCGCCGGATGCCGGTGAGCTGGCGAATTTCGGTCCCGCCCTGCCAGGCGACGCGATAACGGGTCTCCGGCAGGGACAGGTCGCCCCTGATGAGACCGCCGTCAGAGGTGCTGTTGGTGATCGCCATCGTGCCGCTGACGACGCTGGTGATCGCCTCGCTACGCGCCAGCCGCGCCCGATCGAGCTTCACCGCGATGTTCATCGGGAAGCCGCTATCCGCCGCCAGCCCGACCGTGCCGGACGCCTGCACGGTGCCATCGCCGGCGCGCCCGGAAAAGTCGCGGATGTCGAGCCGGTCGTTGGTGAAACGGCCGTCCAGCCGCATCTGCGTCACGCGCGTCCCGAATGTCTCATTCTCATAGGTCAGCGTATTGGCGCGAATCACGCCGTTGAGCCGAGGCGCGCTCAGCCTGCCGCCGAAATCCGCCGCGACGGCGACGCCGCCGGTCAGCTGCTGGTCGGCAAGACCGGCGAAGGAGAAGAGCACGTCGGCCGGCCCGGCATAGCGGATGCCGCCGCCCAGCGGCGCGTTCTGCAACTGCTCCGCCCAGCTTGCGCCCGCGCCGGGCGGGGCGAGCGTGGCGACGAAGCGGCCCAGCGTCGCATTGCCCCGGCGGATGAGGCCGCGCATGTCGCCGCCAGCCGCCGACAGCTTGCCCTCGACATTCATCGACACCGGGTTCGACACGGTTGTCAGGCTGGAGCGACGGAAATCGCTGACGGCAAGGCGCGTAGTTGCAGTGGGAAAGGCGCTGCCGACCTGGGTGAAATCGAGCGCGCCGGTCGCCCGGCCGGTGACGCCCAGTCCCGGCGCGGCGACGTTCAGGATGGCGAGGTCGAAATCCTTGAACCGCGCCTGCATCGCAGTGGTGCCGCCGAAGCGTCCGGCCAGATCGACCCGGCCCTGCGGCAGCACCAGCGTCGCGGGTTCCAGTCGGTAGCCGCCCTGCTCGCTGCGGATGATGGCCGGCTGCGCCAGGCGGAAATCGATGTTCGCCGCGCGTCCCTGCAATGCGACCGCATAGAGATTGGGGCGCAGAGCCGCGTTGGCTGCGATCGAGAAGGGGACGCCGCTGGAGCCATCCGCGACCAGCTGCGCGCGTCCGCGCCCGCCGCTATAGTCCAGTCGTCCGCGCGCCTTGCGCACGATATAGTCGCCATAGGCCGCGTTGGCGATCTGCATGTCGGCGCGGATTTGCGGCTGGTCCGTCAGCACCATGGATGCGGTAAGGATGGCGCGACCGATCACGACATCGGCCTCGCCCGGCAATTTGGCGTTGCTGGCCGTCGCGTTCACGTTCACGCCTTGCGCCTTGCCCACCGCGCCCAGCCGCACCGCGCCGGTAATGCCCGAGCCGTTCAGGGCTAGCTGGCCGGTGAAGGGGCCGGCCGCGCTTTGCTGGATGCGGCCGTTCATGTCCACGCCTGCGAAACGCGCCTTGGTAACGTCGATGGTCAGCGGCCCCCGCGCCGTGCGGATCAGCAGATTGGCGAAGAAGGGACCGTAGGGCGATCCGCCCGTCGCCTCCAGCCGGTATCCGGCCGCCTCGCCATTCAGTTTCGCCACGACATCGGTCAGCTGCACGCCCACATTCGGCCGCGCCGCGCGCAGCACCGCCTGCGGCCGCTCCATCGTGCCGCGCACCGTCAGCGCCAGGGGGCCATATTGTTTGGAGGAAGCGCGCGCATCGAAGGCGATCCGGCCATCGGTGTCGTAGCTGCCCGATCCCGAATGGATGGTGAAATTGGGAGCCGCGCCTTTGAGGCCGGCCAGCGTGAACTTGCCCTCCGGCGTCATGCCGATGCTTCCGCTGGCGACCGCGTTGCCGCCCAGGAAATCGCGGACGGACGCATTCTCCCACCGCGCGGTCCGCACGCCGAACCGACCGGACAGGCCAAAGCCGCCCTTGGACCCCGGAACCAGGTCGACATCGGTCGTCAGGTTGACGATGCCGACGCCGTCGATCCGATAATCATTCACCCGGCCTTTGAGCGCGCCACGATAGATGGCGTTCTGAAGATCGGCGAGGACGATGGCGGTGGCGTCCACCCGGTCGCTGTCGATCTTGAGATTGTCGCTGATGAGCTTGCCTGCGGCATAGGCGAAATCGCCCTTCACCCGCAGGTTGTTGAGCAGGCCGCCGGCCGCCGCATTGAAGCCGGTCACCCGGCTGGCGGTGGCGTTAACGGGAATGCGGATGCGGTCCGCATCGATCACCGCCCGGCCACTGGCTTTCAGATTTTCGAGCCCCGTGGCGTCGAAGGCGAGATATCTGGCGCTAAGGTCATAATCGATGAACGGGGTCGCCATCGGTCCGTCGAGGATGACGGAGGCGCGCACGTCGCGGCCCTTCACCTTCTCCATGATTGCGCCCGGCGTCAGCAGCGCGGCGTTGATGCGCAGTGCGCTGAAACGGCTTTGGCCGAGGTCGATCAACCCCTTGGCGTCGGCGGCGAGGGCGGGCGAGTGCAATGTACCTTTCAGGTTCACGCGGCGCTCGTTCAGGCCGGCGAACAGATCGACATCGAGTTGGGGGCCGGTCAGCCGGTCGACCGTGCCGGCGAAGACCAGGCCGGGGCGCACCGGACCCTTGGCGGTGAAATTGCCGTCGCGCGCCGCAAGCGCGATGTTCGCCAGTTCGCCCTTGCGCGATCGCGCGACGATCCTTCCGTTCCACGCTTGCCAGCTTCCCCTGCCGTCCAGCGTCGCGGTCATGCCGTCGGTCAGGCCCGACATCGCGGCGATGACGCCGCCCTTGGGCGCGGTCAGCGTGCCGCTCATGTCGAGCCGGTTCTGTGCCGGGACCGCATCGAGCTTCGCCTGCAACCGATCGCCGCTATCCACGATAGCGCTGGCGGACAGTTGCGCGCGGCCATCCGCGATATGGGTGACGCCGTCGATCGCGATCTCTCGCTTCTGCCCGATGACCGGCCGCGCCAGCACGAAGCGTGCGATCTTCATTCGGTCGATGTCGATGTCAAGATCGGGCAGGATTGGCGCGTTGGGATCGCTCTGCGTCACGTTGAACTGCGGGCTGCGCGCCAGCACGATCAGCGGGCTTTCCAGCAGGCTGACGGAGATATGGTTGTTGACGTAGCGGAAGGGCTTCCATGTCACATGGACGCGCGGCGATACGGCGAACACCCCCTTTGGATCGCGCAGCACCAGGTCGTGAATGACCATGTCGCTATAGATCGATCCTTCGATCCGGCCGACCTCGATCTTCATCCCTGATTCCAGCTGGAGCGCGGCGATCTGACCAATCAGGAAGCGCTTGCCCTGTTGGGTATTGAGGCCGAGCAGCAGACCGCCGATGAGCAACAGCAGCGCGATGAGAAGGCCGATGAAGCCGATGGCTATTTTCTGCCAGAGCGGCCGCTTTGCGCGGATCACGACGGTGTCGGACGGGGGAAGGGTGTCGTCCTGCGCCATCAGAAGGCCTGCCCGATGCCGATATAGATGGCGAATTTGGATTCGCCCGGTTGCCGGTTGATCGGCATGGCGACATCCGCGCGGAAGGGGCCGAAATTGGTGTAGAAGCGCCCGCCTATGCCTACGCCATAGCGCATGTCGCTGAATTTCGGGATCTGGCTTTCATACACCTGGCCGCCATCGACGAAGGCGACCACGCCGTAATTGCCGAAGCGATAGCGCCCTTCCACCGCGAATTCGTTGACCGATCGGCCGCCGATCGGATCGTTGTTCACGTCCTTTGGCCCCAGTTCCTGATAGCCGTAGCCGCGCACCGATCCGCCGCCGCCGGCATAGATGCGCCGCGACGGAGCGACATCGTCACGCGCAACGCCGCTGATCGTGCCGACGCGGGCGCGCCCGGCGATCACCAGGCTGTCCGACACGGGATAATAGCCGCTAAGGTCGAAGGTCGCGCGCAGATAGGGCGAGAAAGTGCCCTGGAGCGACCCTTCGGGTTCGGCGCGCAGGTTGGCGCGAAAACCCTTGGTGGGGTTCAGCAAGTCGTTGGACCGGTCGTAGCCGATCTGTACCGGCAGCCCGCCGATCAGGTAGGTTCGGCGCGTCTTGTCGCCAGTGGCGGGATCGACCACCACCTGTTCGTTGGTGCCCAATATCTCCGCGCCATAGCTGTAGGTCCAGCGCTTCTGGAAGATCGGGGTCGACTGGCGCGACCAGCCGATGTTCACGCCAGCGGTGAAGGCTTCATAGGCGTCGTAATTCTGATGGTTGAGCGTGATGCCCGTCTGGAACGTCCGGTCGCGCTTGCCGGCGTTCGACCGACGGAAGGTGCCGGACACGCCCTGTTCCTGCGTGCCCGCGACGACGCCGGCGATCAATGCGCCTTCGGGCGGGAAGAAGTTGCGGTGCGTCCATGTGCCTTCGGCGCGGAACCCCTGCCCGGTGCCGTAACCCGCCTCGCCCGCGAGTGTGCGCGGCGGCCCCGCCTCCTGCTCGACGGCCAAGTCGACATATTCGGTGCCGTCGGGGCCGGGCTCGCCGGTCCGCACCGGCTCCACCGCCACGCTGGAAAAAAGGCCGGTCGCCACCAGCGCCTTGCGCAGATCGTCGACCTTGCGGCTGTCGTACAGCTCGCCCGGCTTGTAGCGCCTGATCACTTCCATATGGTCGGCGCCGAACGCCTGCTTTGCGCCGCTGGTCGTGATCCGGCGGAAGGAACCGCGCGGCCCGACATCGACCGGCAGCGTATAGTCGCCGGTGACGGTGGCAGGATCGAGCAATATGTCGCGCTGTCCAACCTTGGCGAAGGGATAGCCGTTTTCGGGCAGCCGAACGCCGACATTGGCCTCCGCGCTTTCGACATTGACGGCGACGATATAGTCGCCCGTTTTCAGCGGTAGGCTGCTGCGCACCAGATCGGGCGGGACGGTCGGATCGGCGGTGATGACGATATTTCCGATCTTGTACCGTTTGCCGGGCGTCACGGACACGATTGCCTTCAGGGCATTTTCGGGCCCCTGCTCCAGGCTGGAAAGGGCGGTGGCATCATAATAGCCCTCGGAATAGAGGAGCCGCACTGCCAGCTTTTCGTCCTCGCGGGCGCGCTGCTGCACCATGGTGGCGGTGTCGGCGCGGCCCTTACCGTCGATCAGCGCGGATTCGGACCGGAACTCGTCCTCAAGGCCCGTCTTGCCGAACCCTTCGATCTGCGTCGCGTAACGGATTTCGGGCAGCTTGGCGTCGGGGTCGCTGTCCGCCGCGACGGTGGCGGGGACGGTGACGCTGTCGAGTGGCGGGAGCGGCCGGGCCAGTTCCTGTTCCTCGGCCGGTTCGATCGCGGGGGGCAAGGCTGTCGGAGCGGCCGATTGGGACGGCATCTGCTGGTCGATCCAGCTGTCGATCGATGGGAGCGGGGCACTGGGGTTGCCGCCCTCGACCTTGGGCATGCGCGCGTCGAACTCGTCATTGGGGACGATCGGCTCATCGGTATCGCCAGCAGCAGTGGAGGAGGAGGAAGGCTGGGTCTGGGCCGCGAGCGGAAGCGGGGACGCGCCAAGCAACAGCAAGCCCAACAGTCGCCGGACATGAAGTGCCTGTCGTTCCCTGCCCACGCTGCGCTGCCCCTTTTCGTACCGCGCACGTCCTGAAAGCCCGGTAAGAAGCCAATACGCAGAACGGGTTGGGTGGTTCCGTGTCCGACATGATTTGCCCGGCTTCCCACCGGACTCGCCGGCCGCTAAAGCAGGATCATGACCTTCGCCCTCAACATTTCGCGGTCGATCAGCGGCCAGCCGTGGCGCTGGCGCGGGGCGCATGCAGATGGCCGGGAGCCGACAAGCAGGCCCGATGATCTGGTGACGCAATTGCTGCTGGCGCGAGGCTGCGCGCGCGAGGCGGTGGAAGCGCACCGCAATCCCACCATCCGCCAGTTCATGCCCGATCCCAGCCTGTTCCGCGACATGGACGCCGCGGCCGAGCGGCTGGCAGACGCGGTGCAGGCGCAGGAGGATGTGCGCATCTTCGGCGATTATGACGTGGACGGTGCGACCAGCGCGGCGCTGCTGATCCGGCTGCTGGGCGACCTGGGCCTGCATGCCAGACCCTATATCCCCGACCGCCTGATGGAAGGCTATGGCCCGTCCGGCGAGGCGCTGGTGCGGCTGGCGGGAGAAGGGGCGACGCTGATCGTCACGGTCGATTGCGGCGCGCAGGCGTTCGAGGCGCTGTCGATGGCGCGGTCGACCGGCGTGGATGTCGTGGTGGTCGATCATCACAAATGCGCGACGCAACTGCCCGAAGCCTTTGCGCTGGTGAACCCCAATCGACTGGACGAACATCCCGACGCTGCCTGCCACGGCCATCTGGCGGCGGTCGGCGTCGCCTTCCTGCTGGCCGCTGCGCTGGTGCGCGTGTTGCGGGCGCGCGGCTGGTTCGCGAACCGGCCGGAGCCCCCGCTCATGGATCTGCTCGACATCGTCGCGCTCGGCACGGTGGCGGATGTGGCGCAATTGAAGGGGTTAAACCGCGCCTTCGTGGCGCAGGGCCTGAAGGTCATGGCGCGTCGGCGCAACATCGGCCTTGCCGCCCTGATCGACGCCAGCCGCCTGACTCGCGCGCCGCTCTGCCACGACCTCGGCTTTGCGCTGGGCCCGCGGATCAATGCCGGCGGGCGGGTGGGGCAGGCTGACCTTGGCGTGCGGTTGCTGACGACCGACGATCCCGTGGAAGCCGCGCGCATCGCGGCGCAGCTCGACCACTATAACGAAGAGCGCCGCGCAATCGAGGCGACGGTTCAGGAACAGGCGGAGCAACTGCTCGCGGCGCAAGGTAACCGCGCGGTCGCGGTGATCGCGGGGCAGGGCTGGCACCCCGGCGTCATCGGCATCGTCGCCGGCCGCATCAAGGAAAAGGCGGGCCGCCCCGCTATCGTGATCGCGCTGGACGATGCGGGCGTGGGGAAGGGATCGGGCCGGTCCATATCGGGGGTGGATCTGGGCGCGGCCGTGCTGGCAGCGAAGGACAGTGGCCTGCTGGTCGCGGGCGGCGGCCACGCAATGGCGGCCGGACTGACGGTGGCGGCGGATCGGGTCGACGCGCTGGCCGATTATCTGGACGACCGGCTTTCGGCTGCGATAGCGAAGGCGCGGGACGATCGTGCGCTGCTGATCGATGCGGTGCTCGCACCGGCGGGCGTGAACCCGGATTTCGTCGCCGCGATTGATGAAGGCGGCCCCTATGGCGCAGGATGGCCCGCGCCGCTGATCGCGGCCGGACCGATGCGGGTGTTGAAGGCCGATGTCGTGGGCAACGGCCATCTACGCGCGGTGATGGCAGGCGACGATGGCCGGTCGATCAAGACCATCGCTTTCCGCCGGGCAGAAACGGCGCTTGGGCAGGCGATCCTCGGCGCGCCGCGCGACCGGCGGCTCTGGGTGGCGGGCAAGGCGAAGATCGACGATTGGAGTAGCCGGCCCGCCGCCGAACTGCATCTGGAGGATGCGGCCTGGGCCGATTGAGCCGGCGCGCAATTTTCTTGCCAGCGGGGGCTTGACCCTGCTCCCGTCTGCTCGTAATTGCGCCCTCGCTTCACCGCGCTGCCCCCGGCGGCGCGACGAACGGCCCCTTCGTCTAGCGGTTAGGACGCGGCCCTTTCACGGCTGAAACACGGGTTCGATTCCCGTAGGGGTCACCAAAATCCTCTCCCAGAGGGTTTCAGGAAGTGCCAGGAACGGCGGATTTCTGCGGTTTTTCGTGGTATAGGTATCCCATACGGAGCGGTCTCGGACCACCGGATACCAGCAACTTGATGGTATGTCTGATGGTAGCGCGGCCCTCCCCGAGAAGGAGATACCATCATGGCGCTCACCGCCGCTGCGATCAAAAACGCAAAGGGCCGGACCAAGCCCTATAAACTCACCGATAGCGATGGCCTGTTCCTTTATGTCACACCTGCTGGCGGTCGCTACTGGCGGATGAACTACCGCCATTTTGGCAAGCAAAAGACACTGGCCTTCGGGGTCTACCCTGACACCGGACTTGCCGATGCCCGCGAGCAGCGTGATGCGGCCCGCAAGGTGCTGGCGAAGGGGGACGATCCTGCCGAAAAGATCAGGCTGGATCGGATTGCTGCTACCGTGGCGGCGTCCAACAGCTTCAAGGTGGTTGCCGACGAATGGCTGGTGAAGGTCGAGCGCGAAGGCCGCTCCGCCGTCACGATGAAGAAGCTGCGCTGGCTGCTGGCCTTCATCAATGCCTCGCTGGGCAAGCGCCCTGTCACCACCATCACCGCGCAGGAGGTGTTGATCATGCTGCGCAAGATGGAGGGTAAGGGCCGCTATGAGACAGCCAAGCGCCTGCGCAGCACATGCAGCCAGATATTCCGCTACGCCATCGCCACGGCCCGCGGAGAGCGCGACGTGGCGGCGGACTTGCGCGGGGCGCTGATCGCGCCCCAGCCCGTCCACAGGGCTGCTATCACCAGCGCGGACAATGCGGGTGGACTGTTGCGCGCCATTGAGGCGTTCGAGGGCTTCTCCAACACCAAGGCGGCGCTGCAATTGCTCCCGCATGTGTTCGTTCGCCCCGGCGAGCTACGCCATGCCGAATGGGCCGACTTTGATTTGGACAAGGCGCTTTGGACGATCCCGCCGCACAAGACCAAGATGCGGCGGGCGCATACCATTCCCCTCTCCCGGCAAGCATTGGCGATTCTCGCCACGATCGAGCATGATGCGGATTATAGCCGCTTCCTGTTCCCGTCGCTGCGCTCGGTCGATCGGCCCATGTCGGAGAACACCATCAACGCTGCCTTGCGACGCATGGGCTTTGCGCAGGATGAAATGACCGGCCACGGCTTCCGGGCGATGGCGGCGACATTGCTCAGTGAGATGGGGCTATGGCATCCTGACGCGATCGAGCGTCAGCTTGCCCATTGCGACAACAACGCCGTTCGCCGCGCTTACACACGCGGGGAATATTGGGACGAGCGGGTGCGTATGATGCAGCATTGGTCCGACCATCTCGATTTTCTGCGCGACGGGCAGAAGGTATTCACCGGCCAATTCGGGAAAGTGAAGAAGCAGACCGCTTGACCGGAAGCCACGCCGTGCCCTCGCCACAGACGAAGAGGGCACGGCGTTCATGGTCATCAAACGCTACCTTCCTCTCGATACGCCATTGGATCGGCAATCCAACGATTTACGGCGGACTCGCGCCAGCCCGTACCGTGGATGCTGATCTTGACCTGGCGCGGGAAAGTGCCTTCGCCCATCTTGCGATAAAGCGTCGTGCGGGAAAGGCCGGTGCGGGCGAGAGCGGTTTTGAGGCGAATGATGCGATCGGGGCTGTTCATGGGGCTTTCTCTTCAAATCATGGTGTTGCACGCGCCCCTGTGGACCAGCATCGGGCAGCATGGCCCACCGGACAAGAGCCGTTCCGGGGCCACGAAGGGCCACCCGCGCGGGGATTGGAGGACGCTGGCGGAGTGTGGCGGCAACTGGCGATCAGCGGCGGAAAACGGCATGGGGCTGCCGCGTAGCGCGGCTATCGAAGATTTTGTCCCACCATGTCCCGCATGGCGCGCCCATCGGGCCGTTTGCCTTGCGGCACGGTCGTATCGCTATGTCGAATCGTTCATGGCTTCGCTCCAAATCTTGGAGGCCTGCCCGCCAGAGGTTCACGCTGCGCCAGACGATGCCACGCCGCAAGGGGTGAGGCACTGAAGTGCCGCTTTGAGCATTTCAGTGCCCATTGTGCCAAATTGCGCACCCTAGACGACGCTCAGCGATGGCCATCGTCATGCGATTGCATTACATTGAAAGTGAAGGAGCCGAGCCGATGGCCAACAATGCGCTGATCCAGACGCGAATCGATGCGGACGTGAAGGAGCGAGCTGCCGCAATCTTCGAGAAGATGGGACTGACCGTCTCGGACGCGGTGCGTATCCTGTTGACCCGTACAGCACGCGAGGGCGTCGCGCCGAT
This sequence comes from Sphingobium olei, assembly GCF_042678845.1. Taxonomy (NCBI): domain Bacteria; kingdom Pseudomonadati; phylum Pseudomonadota; class Alphaproteobacteria; order Sphingomonadales; family Sphingobiaceae; genus Sphingobium; species Sphingobium olei. Next base: position 14,587 of record NZ_JBHTLS010000096.1, read on the forward strand.
GGAACTGCTGATCGAGCAGCGCGATTATGACGCATGGTTCCGTGAGCGGGTGCGCGAGGCGCTGGACGATGCGCGGCCCGACCTGTCCGACGAAGAGGTGTCGGCGACCTTTGCCGAACTGCGCCAGAAAGCGGTGAACGGCGTTAAGCCCCTATGAAACTTGCCTGGTCGCAGCGCGCGGCCAGCGACCGCCTCGCCATTTTCCTGTGGATCGCGGAGGAAGACCCGCGCGGCGCCGCCAGCGTGGACGAGCGGATCGAACAGGCGGCGCGCCGACTGATCGATTTTCCCGACAGCGGCCGACCCGGACGGGTGGAGGGCACGCGCGAACTGGTCGTTGCCCGGACACCGTATATCGCGCCTTACAAAGTCGAGGGCGACACTGTGCGCATTCTGCGCGTCATCCACGGCGCGCGCATGTTTCCTCATGATCTTTGAGGGGGTTGTAGGCGGCGGATTTCACCTGATTGTCGGTCATTATAACTACTGTGCTGTGACGTTTGGATCGTCGATCCGATCCTCCTTACATTACGCCTGTATCCTTGAGCCAATCCTCGACAAGCGATGGCCATTTCTCCACCGGATGCCCGAGCGGCCTCATGGCGAAGGCGTGTCCGCCTTTCGCAAAGAGGTGAACTTCCGCCTTCACGCCTGCGTGGTCGAGCGCGCGAGCATAGACCGTGCTATTGCAAACCGGATCGACCGGATCGTCCCACGCCTGCAATAAAAAGGTTGGCGGCGTTTCCTTGCTGACCTTAATCCCGGGATCGAGTGTTTCGCCTGCGCGACACAGGTGACCCGGAAACATAGCAACGGCAAAGTCCGGCCGGCTGCTCACATTATCGATCGCATCAACCGGCGTGTAGGCGGGTTGGAAGATGTTGCTTGCCTGTGCAACGAGGTATCCGCCAGCGGAAAATCCAATCACGCCGATTTTGTTAGCGTCCGCGCTCGTGGTGTAATTTCCGGTGTAGATTGAGGCGATCGCGTGGGTGGGGCATGCCCCACCCACGCGATTTCGGTCTCGGTGGCCACCGGGCTCATCGGTAAGGTGGAGTTACCAC
>NZ_JBHTLS010000097.1:0-16945 GCF_042678845.1 Sphingobium olei
CTCAATAACGCCATGTCCAACACTCCATATACCCTCGCTTGTCAAAGCCAGGGACGAGTTCAACATGGGTCAATTCTCAGTGGAAATTTACGCCCTACCCGGGTCACTTCTCAGTGGAAATCAACAGCATTATCGCTTCCTCGCGATAAAGCATCATTCATCGCGGGCTTCGCGAAGTGCTGGCCGAGATCGGCATCGTCGACCGGATATCGGGCAAGACGCAGAACGCCCGGGCGCGCGGATCGGCGCTCAGTTCCTTCGAATCTGCCAAGTTGAGGTTCTTTTCCAGCCTCCTCGTGAGCCTGAAAATCCCCTCGCTCATCAGGGCGATCGAACAGGAACTGGCGTCGGACAACGCCGTGCTGGTGCAGCTTGCGAGCACGGGTGAAGCCATCATGGACCGGCGGCTCTCCGAACTCACCGCCGAGGAGCGGGCCATGCTGGATGTTCAGGTCTCGCCCAAAGAGACGCTTATCGACTATTTGAAAAATGCCTTTCCCATACGCCAGATGCGGGTCTTCCGGGCAGACGACGGCGCCGTGCGTGCCGAACCGATGACCGACGCCGAGGGCAATCCGGTGCTGTGCAGACAGGCGATCGCGGCTCGTGACGCGCTGATCGAGGATCTGTGCGCGCTTCCGGCGATACCCACCGCACTGGACGCCCTTATCGCGCATTTTGGAACCGATCGCGTCGCCGAGATCACCGGACGTTCGCGGCGCATCGTGACCGACGTCACCGGAAGACAGAAAATCGAGAGGCGTGGCGCCCGCGCCAATGTCCTCGAAGTCCAGGCATTTCAGAACGGAAGCAAGCCGATCGCCGCCTTTTCGCTCGCGGGCAGCACCGGCCGATCCATGCATTCCGACCGGAACTGCCCGACCGCCCACCGCCGGCGCGCGCATTTCCTTCTCGAGCTGGGCTTCCGCATCCTTTCGGCCGTACAGGGCTTCGGGCGCAGTCATCGCACCAATCAGATGACCGCGCCTGTCTATCGGCCGCTCACCACCGATTGCCGCGGCGAGCGCCGCTTCCTCAGCACCATCATCCGGGGTCTCGAAGCCTTGGGCGCCTTGACCAGGGGGCAGCGCCAGACTGGATCGCAGAATCTCTTCGATCCGTCCGACAATCTGGAATCAGACTATGCTCGCGACGCACTCACGCAATGGTTCCATCTTCTCTACGAGGGCAAGCTACGCAGCGTCTCGCTCGATGCCTTTCAGGCGATGACGGGACTTGAGCTGTGCGACGAGGGCGGGGAACTGCTCGATCGCCTGCCGCCTATCCATCGCTGGCTCAACCGGATCCTGGCGTTGCGGATCGCCACCCAGAACAGAATATTCGAAGAGTTTCTAGGACTGGTCGAGGATCGCGTCGAAGCAGCGCGTACGGCAGGCACACTGGACCTGGGCATCGAGACCATCCGCGCCGACCGCATGGATCTGCTGTCCGATCAACTCTTGCGCACCGATCCCGTGACCGGGGCCGAGACGAGGCTATTGCGTCTGGAACTGCACCGGCGGCCGCCGATCACCAGCTGGGCCATGCTCCAGCTCGAATGCAAGGATGCGGACGATATCGCCTGGCTTCGCAATGCCCGCTCCGGCCGGGTGGCACTGCGCGTGCCGACATGGCCGGGGCAGGATGAAGAGGGCAACTGGATCGAGCGATGCTATCTTCTTCGCCCCACAGGCCAGTCCCGCATGGAAGTCGCAGCCCTGGCGGCCAGCCACTGGGGCGAGATCGAGCGTGACACATTCCAGCACCTCTGGGAGCAGGAGGCCGGTGAGGCCGGCAAGAATCTTCTGGTCGAGACGATCACCCTCGCCACGGGCCTTCTATTGCCGGTCTGGAACAAGCTGCCCGAGGATGATGTGCGGGTGTGGCGGATCGACGATGGCGCCGGCACGTCCATCCTCGGGCGTATCATCCATCCTGCCGCCCTCGAACGGCTTGAAAGGGAGTTCGGGCTCGATGGCGGCATCGCCCTTGGTCCTGACGAAATTATCGCCGGCGCGCGTGCTGGGAGCGGCGTTCCGATCCCCGAACTTGGAACCGCAAGGCTCGCACGGGTTCATGTCAACGACAGTCCCCGTCTCGAGATCCGGGACTATCGCCCCGAAGATCGGTCCTGGCTGAAAGCATGCGGCGCATTCAGCGAGGTCGTGCAATTCAAGACCAGATTGTTCCTGCCGCCGGAACGGGCGCGGGACATCCTTGCCAGGATTATCGCCGAGCGCCGCTGATCTGGCTCGGTAACGCACCGGACAGGCGAAGTGCAGCGCGCTTCCGCCGCACTTCGCCGAAGATCATCATTCCGCCGGTGCGGGCACCTCCGCCTCGCCGGCATCCTGCTTGGCCGCCGCGGCACGCCGCCGAGGCGTCTTTGGCTTCGTGGGTGGAGCGGCCTTCACGGCTGAGGCTTTCGTCGTGGCCTTCTTTCTGGCCGCCGGCTTTGCAGCTTCCGCCGTTGCCGGCGCTGCCGCAACTTCCTCCGCGGTCGCCGGCGTCGGGGCTTTCGCCGCAACCTTCGCCTTGGCCGGCGCCTTCTTCACAGCGGATTTCCTGGCAGCTGTTTTCTTGCCTGCCGGCTTTGCCGCGGCCGCCCCTTCGGGCTGTGCAGGCGCAGCTACCGGCTCCGGCGTCGTTTCGGGTGCGGCGGTCCCAGCCTCATCGCCCAGATCGGCAAGAGCAGCCCTGACACGAACACGCCGGGACTTTTTCTCAGGGACAGGGGCCGCCTCGGTCACCGGTGCAACCTCCGGTACAGTCGCCGAAGCCCCTGTCGCTTCTGTCTCGGCAACAGGCGCTGCTTCGACTGCGGGCGCTTCAGCCGCCGACTGTGCGCCAATACGCCGTCCAAGCCCGAGCTGCTGCGCGACGGCACGTCGATGCTCCGAATAGGCTGGCGCGATCATCGGGTAATCCTTGGGAAGATTATAGCGTTCGCGATATTCTTCCGGTGTCAGCCCATTTGTCGCCAGATGCCGCTTCAGCGTCTTGTAGGGCTTGCCGTCGAGCATGCTGATGATGTGCTCACGCGAACCGAGGCTTTTGCGGATCGACACAGCCGGAACATATTCGGGCGCCGCCGGCGTCTCCACCGTGGCTTTCCGTTCCAGCGCGTCACGGGTCGCTTCGATGATCCCGGCAATGTCGGCCGCCGGCACCTGATTGTTCGAGAAATAGGCGCTCAATAACTGCACCGTCATGGCGATGGAATCGGGCTGCTCGGTGTCGGCCACGTAAAACTCCCTGAATTGGAAGGCCATGAATATGGCGGTGATTGTGAGGAAGAACTTGGGGGCAACAGCTAAGCGGGAAAGCGCTGCTCATGCAAGCACCCTGTGCATCGCGCGCATGGGACCGAAAATGAGAAGGGGAGGAAGAGGGGAAGATCAGGACCGATTGAAGGTCTTGTTTCCATGAAAGGCGAACCATGGCCGACCGCGTATCCGCCCACATCATGATTGGCGGCGTGCTTGCCCGCTCCACATATCCTCAACTCATCAAGGCTATAGGCAACGATAATCCCGCGATCGATTGGGATGGCACGCCGTTCAGTCCTGAAGATCTACCCACCGATACGCCACTCGCGCTGATGGATCATGACGTCGCCGATGGTCGTTTCAAAGAGATCGAAGATGTCTGTCGCCTTCATGGCCTCCACTATGTTCGCTGGTCCGGTGGCTATCCCGGCAGTTTTCCGTCTGTTCGGGTTATTTGCCTCGGCCATGGCGAACCACAACTGGTTCTGACAACCGAGGAGGACGAGCAACTCTTCCCGATTGAACGCATCAGGGAACTGGGAAGTGTCGAGGCGATCGAAGCGGAATACCGGCTTGCGCGGATGAATCCGCCCCCGTTGATCCTTGCCGACGACGATCCGGGCGATCCGGCTACTCCGGAGACCGAACATGGCTGATCACCATGTCCAGGGATCTTTCGCCTTCACTTGCACGGCAGCCGAAAGCGCGCTGATCGAGGAGGCGTGGCAGCACGCTGCCGACCTGCTGGGTGACTTCACGCCGGGTGAACCGAGCGCGGAGTTTCTGGCCGCTTTCATGCCGACGGACCTCGGCAATCCGTTCAACGGCCTGCTCGGGCTCTTCGATGATCCCGCCTTTCCCGATTTCGGCGCGGAGATCGAAATTGAGGGCGGCGTTGACTGTGTCGTCTCGATCTACGGAACCACGGACTTCCAGCCAGGCCCGATCGCCGAACTCATCCGCCATTGTTGCCAGGAGAGTTTGAAGGCCAAGCCCCTCGGCTTCGACTGGAGCTACAGCTGCTCACGTCCCCGTCACGACAGCTTCGGGGGAGGGTGGTGCGCGATATTCGCCGATCATGTCGACTTCGAGACCACGCAGCAACAGCTGGCGCGACGACTGGCCATATTCGCAACCGCGCCAGTCCGAAACCCACCCGATCCATGGATCGACGACCCCGACCATCCTTCCGTCGACTGGATCGCCGAGGTCCTGAATGGCGACACGCGTCTTGGTTATCTCGACTGGACGCTCGCCCGGATTGAAGCGGGCGATAACACCGATGCCCTGACGGTGCCGCCGCCGGCCTGACCGGCTCACCCACAAAAATCTTCTTAAACCAGAAGGACAATATCATGACCGACGCCACCGCGCCGGGCGCATCCGCGCGCCTGTATAGCCAGACCGAACATGACGACCGCGGGAACTTCCATTATGAAGGCGACCTCTACCGCGCCGGAGAAGCGTTGCCATCGCTCGCGTCGCGGATCGAACGCCATCTGGCAGAGCATTTTACCGAAACCACGTTCGCGATCCGCACGGAGAAATTTTCCGGAGGACGCAAGGTCATCGCGGAGCTCCTCGATGCTCCGACCGACCTGACCGGCCGCGACGCGCAGAACGCCTTCATTGTCGAGGTGCGCGATCAGATGGAACGGTTCGGTTCGACCCGGACCAATCCATTGCAGGATTTCTGGTCGTGCAGCTTCTATTGCGAAGTCCGTATCGCCCAGGCCTATTGGTCTGCGTTGGCAAAGCGCAGCGGTAGCCGCAATCCGGTCGATACGGTGATATCGCTGGCGGCATTCAAGAAGCGGATCAAAGCCGGCGACCAGTTGAAACTGATCGACGCACCGGCCGGTCATCGCCTGCTCGGCACGACCCGCGAAATCACCAAGGTGCGCTCCGGCGACCTGATCCTTGAAGGACGCTCCTACCTCAGCTTTCCCCGGGCATCAGCCTTTGCCTGTGACGGCCGTCTCATCCGGATCGCCATCGGCTCGGAATATAGTCCAGATGACCACCTGCTCTACGAGTGGATTCGCCTGAAGGCCGCCTGAGCAGGTCCATATCCGCGCCTGCACTCTTCAGTCCGCGCATATTCCGGGCGCTCACAAAAAAGCGCCGCGCAGAAAATCCTGCTGCGGTTGGCCCATCCGCCCGCGCCCACGCGCCATCATCGATCCGGAGGCTCCGATGCATGAGCCCTATCTCAAAGCGATGGCGACGCTGCTCCGCCGCAGCCAGCCGCGCCACGATCTCTACACCGTTTTCGGCCACTGTATGGAGGCCATAGCACTTGCCATGGCCAACAGCGTCGATCTGCGGCAGTGCGAGCCACGCGAGGCGCGCTATCTCGACATTGTCGGGCACTACCGGCCGGATGTGATCGATCTGTTTCCCCGAGTCCTCGCCGAACTGGTGCAGGCGCTCGAAGTCGGCCATGGCGATGTGCTGGGCGCCCTGTTTCACGACCTTGAGCTGCACAACAAGGCGCGCGGCCAGTTCTTCACGCCTTATACCCTCAGTCGCTTCATGGCCCAGGTGACCATCGGGGATTGCGAAAGCGTCAAAGCGATCATCGGGGACTATGGCTTCGTGACCGCCATGGAACCGGCCTGCGGGGCGGGGTCGATGGTGATCGCGCTTGCTGAGGCCATGCGCGATCTTGGTATAAACTATCAACGCCATCTTCATGTCACCGCGATCGATATCGACCCGCGCGCGATCCACATGGCCTATGTCCAGCTCTCGCTGCTGCATGTGCCGGCGCATCTCATGGTCGGAAACTCTCTCTCGGGTGAAACGGCCGAGCATTGGTACACACCTGCCCATATTCTGGGCGGATGGAACGCCCGGCTCGCTGATCGACGACGCCACGAGCCTGCCGGTGAGACGCTTGTCCATGCTGTCGAAGCGCCGCCTGCGCCAGTCCCGATCAACCATGCAGATTCACCGTCACGCGAGCCACGGGCTTCGCCACCGGCCATGCCGCAACAGCTGAGCCTTTTCTGACCGTCCAAGATTTCACATATCTGGAGACCGGTATGTTCCATCATGTCCATATCACCGCACTCAGCCGGACGCCGGCCGGGATGACAGTCATAACGCTTGCCATCTGCGGACCACGAGGCGGCATGCGCGCTGTAGAGGATATTTCTATCGAGGAAGCCGAGAAGATGGCGGCGCGGCTTCAGACTGCCATCACCGCCGCGCGCGCCGGGCTCGGCGAGGATCCAGCCGACGTCTTCGTCCAGGATGTGATCGATCAACTCGGCGACCCCGCCCTTGCTGTCGATCCATCTTTCCGCAGATGGTGCAGCGGACATCATGGCCTGCTCAGCGCTCGGCAGGCCGCAGAGCGCTGGTGCTGCTGGCACGTCGCCTGAGCCTCATGGCGATCGAGATAATGGTCGGCCTTCCGCACCTGCGCGAGGGGCCGATATTGAACCGCGCCCGTACCATGCAGGTGCCGACACTCATATCGGCGAACGCGCTCTCGCGCTGGAATCGCAGCAAGGGCTGGCCCGAATGGCAGGGGTGGCGCCTCGATTTGCTGAAAAATGCCAGCGGATTGTCCAGCATTGCATTGGACAGCGCGGGATTCGTGGCTTTATCGCGATACCGCGCATATCCTTGGGCAACTGAGGATTATCTCGATCTCGCCGCAAGCTATCCGTTCCGCTGGTTCGCCAGCATGGACTATTGCGTCGAACCCGAGATCGCACCCGATCGCGAAGAGGTGCGCGACCGGATTTCGAGAACCATCCGGGTCAACCGCGATTGCTGGCGCGGCGCTCATGACCGCGCCATTGCCCATCGCTTCATGCCGGTAATACAAGGCCGGGTCGCAGGCGATTATGAAAATTGCATCGATGCGCTGGGCGATATCATCGACGTCGTACCTCTGATCGGCATCGGCTCCATGTGCCGCAGACCCGTAGGCGGCAGCGATGGGGTGATCGCTATCTTCGAGCATCTCGATCGCATTCTCGGGAGCAGGACGATGATTCACGGGTTCGGCATAAAAGGCACGGCCCTCAGCAAGCTCAGCGGGCTCGAACATCGTGTCGCGTCGACAGACAGCCAGGCATTCGGCCTCACCAGCAGGATTGAGGCGCGCCAGCGCGGCATCTCCAAAACCGACGCCTTCGTCGCCGATCATATGGAACGATGGGCACGCCGCCAATATGCGCGGTCTGCGCTCGCTCCCACGCCCATACAGGGCGAGCTGCCGCTCGGCCCCGATGACCGACTGCCACGCGATCCATGGGAGAGGGCGATTGCACAGGCGCGCGCCGAAATCCGGGCGCTAATCGAAGAGGGGCAACTGTCGCACGATGAAATTTCCGAACCGTGGATCGCGCAGTGGGCAGCCGACATCTTCCAGGCCGAGCCGCTTGAATCCACCGAGGACTCTCGATGATCCGCCACGGCGAAAGCATGGAACGCATCCTGCCCGGACTATATGCGGGGAATGACGTCAGGGCCGAGCGCCACCGTCGCGGTTGGGCATTTCAGATGAAATGCGGCCAGCTCGGTCGTCAACTCTGGTTTGAATATTCTCCGCACGGGCTGTGGACCGCCATCGGCATCTGGCGCACCCTCGACACCGGACTCTGGGTGGCAGCGCGCCTCCGCGTCGGAACGCATTTCTGGGATGCGAGCTGCCAGACCGCCCGCCTCTATGGAGAGGACGTCTACTCCATTCTGCGCGATGAGGTGTGACACGAATAGGGGAACCAGCGGTCAGTAGAGGATCAGGCCCGTCCCCGGCATGAGCTGATCCAGAAAATCGAAATCACGCCGGTTTCCTGTCAGCAGATCGCAACCTGTCGCCGCAGCCTGAAGAAACAGCAGGGCATCGTTGAGCAGCGCGATGGAATGCGGTTGACCGGAAAGGCGTGTTACCATTCCTGCCAGCATGCCTGCCTCGCCGAACACACGCGAAGAGGGTACGCTCAGGCGATGCTCGGGAATATCGTCGATTGTCCGCCCCAGCATCTTGAGAACAGACGCCGTGCGCTTGTCAGCCGGATCGAGTGCACCCATCAGATGGGTCATTTCGCCAAGCGCCACGCTCGAATGGTTGACGATCCGGTTTTCAAGTAAGCGATCTACCTCGAGAGGTGTCTTGCCCTGAAGCACGTCGATGTAGACACAGGTGTCAAGCAGGAGCTCCCGGCCGACGACGGCTGCCTTGCGAACGAGCGGCAATTCCTCTTCGGACCGCCGTGTCAGCCTTGCTGCGAGCCGCTGCGGCCTGATCCTGCGTAGCGACGCCTTGCGATCAAATCCCAAGCGCAATATCCGCAGGAATGGAACCCTTCCGGCCTACCAGCCTCGCGCCGAAATCATCCTCGAGCGCCACTTTGGCAAGAGCATATTCGACGAGATCCGTGGTCGAGGCGATGCCGCTGCGCATCTTGGCACGATCGATGAGTTCACGCGGCACGCGCGCGCCGACGGCGCTGTTGGTGCCTGACAGCAAGCCAGCCGCCTTCGCCGCAGCCACGACCGCTTCATGTCTCTGGGACAAATGATCTTCGTGCTTCGTCGCCATCGAAAACTCCTCACGTTGAACATATATGCAATTTTGTAAAACATGCAAGGCTTTGCCGAAAGCCGCCTGCCAACCTCATTCTTGCGGAGCGAGCCAGAGAGCCTGGTAGGACGCGCATCGCCGCATCAACTCCGCATGCGTCCCACTGCCGACCAGCCTGCCGCCTTTCATGAAAAGAACCTGATCGGCACCCTTCGCTGTCGCCAGGCGATGGGTGATCATGATGAGCGTCGTTGCGATATTGGTCCTGCACCGCAGCCTCGCGATCACATCTGCCTCGCTGCGGGGATCGAGCGCGGACGTGCTTTCATCCAGGATCAGGACCGGCACGTCCACCCCCGCCAGGCGCGCAAGCTCCAGCTTCTGGATCTGGCCTCCCGACAGGCGCTCACCCTGTTCCCCCAATTCCATATCGAAGTCGATCGGTCTCCCAGGCTCGTGGAAGCGCCAGACATGAAGCAGTTCCTCGACGTCGCTGATGGGCTGGTTCGCCGGGGGATAGAGGATATTCTCCCGCAGCGATCGGTTGAACAGGCCGATGAACTGCGGCGCATAAAGAATATAGCGATGACGCTCGCTCCAGGGGATCGTTGCAATATCGACCCCTGCAATCTCAACCCTTCCCGAGGCAGGTGCGAGCACGCCGGCAAGGATTTGGGCAAGCGTGGATTTTCCCGAACCGTTCGGGCCAACAATGGCGACGAAGCGCCCTGACGCGATGTGCAGTGAAATCCCGGCGAGGGCGGGCAAGCCATCATCATAGCGGAAGCTGAGATTTTCAGCGGCGAGATCGGCGTCGGCAAAGCGGTCAGGCTGCCAGGAACCCCGCTCATCCTCGGCATTCGTCAATGCCAGAACGTCGCGAATGTTGGCGATCGCGACACCGGCCTGCGCCAGGATATAGCCAAGCGAACTCAGCGGAACCGTCAGTCTAAAGGCGTAGGTCTGCAACAACACGAATTCGCCTGCCGTCATTCGCCCTTTGCCGACATCGAGACCGGCCAGCATGAGCAACGCCACAAGCCCGGCCCCCACGATGCAGAACTGCAGCGCTGCCATGACAGTCAGCGAACGGTACATGGCCACATTGGCCTGCCGCTTCGCGCTCAATGTCCTGCCCACATAGTGGAGTTCGCGATCGAGAGCGCCGTTGAGGATGACCCGGCGGGCATTGCGCACGATGTCGCCGATCGTGCGGGACACATGCGATGCCGCCGCATTGGTTGCATCGGCATGCACACGGTGCCGTGCCGCGCCCATCCAGGTCGCCCCGAGGAATCCCAAAAGCGTCACGCCCAGGATCAGGACATAGCGAGGTTCGATCAGGCTGGCGATCACCGCGAGACTGGCAAGAGCCTGCAGGGAGACAGGCCCCAGCCGCCAGATCAATCCTTCCACGACCAGGGTCAGGCTATAGGGCAATCGCTCCAGCATGCCGGGAACGCGTCCGCTCCGGCTGTCGCGCGCCGCCGTGATTTGAGGCAGGGCGGCGCCAAGCGCATGGGTTTTAAGCTGCCGCGCCAGTGCATCGACCATTTTTGCGGTGCAGGAAAGCCTGGCCGTTTCCAGGATGGAGGCGCCCGCCCAGCATCCCACGAACAGCAGGATGTACGACAACAATTGCATGGGCGGTCCCACTGGTCCGGCCAGCGTGTCGATCAGCAGCTTGAGCGCATAGGGACCGGCGACGCCCATCGCGATCACGAGGGCTTCCAGGGCAAAAGCCTCTATCAGGCTCTGCCTGGCACCGAGGTCCGCAGACAGCATCAGCCGCGTCAGCCGGACCAATATGCCGAACGTCGTCACTGTAATGGCCTCCTGGCGATCGGTGAATGAGCCAGAAGGAGGATTTGGAACGCGGCCATTATCCTAGCGTCAAATCAGGCTGTTGCGAAGCCGGGATCGCGAGACGCCAGAAAGGGAAGGGAGGGGCGTGAATGTGACGGGAGACGTGGATCGTCCCGTCGTTCCTCTATCTCAAGGAGATGGTTCCCATGGCGACCCTTGCCCGCATGAACGAAGCGCCCCCCGTATCCGCCCCCTATCGCATCGATGTCTCGCGCGGCCGAATGAGCAGCCGCGTTTCGTCGGAATGGTTCTCCCGGCCCGACGATGAGAAATATCTCTCGCTGACCAGCCTCTATGATGCCGTTCGTGGCCGCGCGGACCGGGCGACCACCCGCATCGTCGAAAGCCGCGCCATCCGGGTCGAGGCGAAAAGCGACAACCCCGAACGCCTGATGCTGATGGCGCCCGGCGATGATCGCCCCCTGGCGCCGACCAACTGGTCCTTCGGCCAGGTAGCGAGCCTCATTGGGGCACCGGCTTCCTATCTGCGCCAGCTTCCAGCGGCCCTTGCGGGCATCAACCTGCAACATGGGCTCATGACCCACCGCGGCGAGCAGGTCAAACTGCTGCAGACGGACAATGGCAGAACCGAACTGCGCGCTGCTACCGGTTCCGAATATGGGCGCATTTTCGACTGGGAGCTGGTCCAGGCTGTAATGGCCTTTGCCGGTGACGGCGTCGGCGATACGCGCTGGAAGGTGCCTGGCACAATCCAGTGGGGCAGCATGACCTACAATCCCCACGTGGATATCACCAAGGAAACGACCACACTCTACGCATCGGACAGAGATATTTTCCTGTTCCTCGTCGATGATACGCATCCGATCGAGGCAGGAAAACTGCCAAATGGCGATCCTGACCTGTACTTTCGCGGCTTCTATGCCTGGAACAGTGAGGTCGGCTCGAAAACCCTCGGCATCGCGACGTTTTACCTCCGAGGCGTGTGCGCGAACAGATGCCTTTGGGGTGTCGAGAATTTCGAGGAGGTCAACATCCGCCACTCGAAATTCGCCGGCGCCCGTTTTGCCCACCAGGCCGCTCCCGCACTCGAGCATTTCGCGAACTCCTCGCCTTCACATTTCATCTCCGGCATCAAGGCCGCCCGCGAACGCATCGTCGCGCGCAAGGACGAAGATCGCGAGCCTTTCCTGCGCAGGCGCGGCTTCTCGAAGGCCGAAACCACGAAGATCATCCAGACGGTGCTCGCCGAGGAAGGCCGGCCGCCTGAATCCATTTATGATTTCGTGCAGGGCATAACCGCGCTCGCACGGTCGAAGCCCCACCAGGACAGTCGCCTCGAACTGGAAACCAAGGCCCGAAAGCTCCTCGAACAGGCGCTCTGAGGCCAGGCCTTCGTCCGCTTCTCCGCTCTTCAGGCCCGCATCCTGGTCCCGCGCCAGGATGCCCTTCGTCATGAAAGGATGCCCTCATGCGTCCCCATCAATCCGCCCCCCTCCAGGAATTCACCGTCGACGTCGCCTTTTTCAGCGGCGCAGACCCTTTCGCCACCGAGACATATCGGATCCCGGCCGCGACATGGTTCAGTGCGCAGCAGCAGGCGCTGCATATGTCGGTGAACAGCGTCTACGATAATGCGCGCATTCCCGATCTCCGTCGCACCGCCACCGTCCGGTCCGCCTGACGCTCAACTGCGATCAAGTCGGCCATAGCCAGCCACTCCGGCGCATCATGCGGCGGAGTGGCCGGTCCCGATCAAGGACATCATCATGCAAGAACCCGACGATTGCATGTGGCGCGCGCTGCTCGATTTCCGAGCGCGTCATGGCCGGCGCTGGAAGGACGCGCTCACTCTTAAATGGATGAACGGCGATGACGAACGGGAGCCAAATAGCGCATCGCTTCGCATGATCCGCAACCAGTTCGGGCCATCCTGGCTCTGGTACTTGCCCAGGCTTCGCCTCGATAACGCGGCGCGGCGCCTCGCCAATCTGGAGAAGCTTCCAGATATGTGCGCCTGTCCTCATCCGGAGACCGGCGAGACCATCATCATCAAGCGCGGCGAGACCGGCTATTGGCCGATGCCCTCGCTCATTGCGGTCGATACGTTCAATGCCAGTTTCAATGCGAGGCCCGCCGCGATCGCAGCCATGCAAGCCGGCACCATGTTCGGATGGCATGTCCCGGCAGCCGATCCCGGTCGCTATGATGCGGCCGGTCGCCCCCTTGCCGGTTCCGGCAAAGCCGCTGGTTGAGGCATCTTCTCGCCAGTTGCGGCACCTTCTTGCCGACGATGGCCCGCATTGCTATCCCGATACCGAAGGGAATGGTGTCTCCCTCAAAACCGCGCTGTTGCTGATGACGCCTGCTTTCGCGCTCCCGGGCGCAGAAGGAGGCGTGCGTGGGTTATCTTCTGGTGTTCGTGGGATCTGGTATCGGCGGCATGCTGCGCCATGCTGTCGGCCTTCTGGCCCTGCGATGCTTTGGCGCCGCCTTTCCTTTCGGAACGCTCGCCATCAACATCGTCGGCTCCTTCCTCATCGGCCTGGTCGCGGAATATTGGGCACTCCAGACTGGTCTTCCCCAGTCAGTACGCCTGTTCCTGACAACCGGCGTCATCGGCGGCTTCACAACCTTCTCGACATTCTCCCTCGAAGCCGTGCTGCTGTGGGAACGGGGCCAGCCGCTTGTGGCCGCAACCTATGTGACCGCTTCGATCCTGCTATCAATCGCGGCCTTGTTTGCCGCACTCTGGCTGATCCGCTTCCTCCACGCACCGCCCGCTCTCTGAGGCCATGAGGCGAGCGCCTTGCACCACGCCGTCCTCAGTTGGTCTTCTACACGCAGAGGCGGTCTACGCTTCGCCCGGTGTGCAGGACTCTCGATCTTGTCGGCAGACATGCCGATCGGCTTGCAAGCGATCGTTCCGGCTGTAGACTTGTTCGACCATTGTCTGGGAGAAGGGCCACGCAACATGGCGCACAAGTTCGAAATCTATAAGGACAAGGCTGGCGAGTTTCGCGTACGCTTCAGGTACAATGCCGAGATATTATTCTCGACCGAGGGTTACAGCAGCAAAGCCTCGGCGAAGAATGCGATCGACTCGATCAAGAAAAATGGCCCTGAAGCGCCCATCGAGGACAATAGCTAAAGGCCCGCCGCCAGGGCTCGGCACCAACTTTCCCAAGCGACACCTTGCCCTGGTTGATGCCTATGGCCGCCATATCCACAGTCGGATGGCAAAGCGACGTGCCGGCCACGTTCGGCCATGTCCATCCTTTGAGCGCGGGAGGCCTTTAGTGCTTTAGCCTATGACCGATCGTTACAGCTTCGACGGCGCGCCCTTCGAACAGGATATCTTCTCGCATTTCTTCCTCAATGTGGCCCAGGCGAATGTGGCTGCTGCTGAACGCTACGGCGAGGACAGGGCGGCCATTGCGCAGGCGGTCGATCGGGCGATCCTCACCGAACTCCAGGTCATCCTGCCCTCGATGAATCCGGCGGCTCTGCTGGGTTTGCGCGCCGGCTTTCCCGATGCGATCCGCCACCCCACCTTCGGCAGGGCCTGGCTCCTCATCCGCGAGGCAGCCTCCCATTATAGCGACTTTCTCGCGATCAGTTCTTCCGTCGAACCCGCGATCATCATGGCCGCGCTGGATATTCCCGTCATACCCTTGCGCGGGACAGATATCGACAGCCTCACCCCGCCGACAGGCGACGTGGACAGGCTTCTCGAGCTATGGGAAACGCCGCCGCATCCGATCGTCGGCTTCGAGCCCGCAGCCCTCGAACACTATTTTCTCGTTTCCGGATCCGTCCGTTCGTTGCGGCGCTGTCTCGCCGGCGATCCGCGTTTCCAGCCGCTGCGCGCGATCATGGGACCTGCGGACTTTCCCTTGCCGAAGCGCCCCACCGGCACCTGCGGGATAAGACCCAAGCAGCAGGGCCAACGCATCGGATCCGTCTGGCACAAGGATAATCCCGACGGACCCCTCATCACTATATTCATTGGCGGATGGATGGAAGACGGCAGGCCCTGCGACGACGGCGCGCCGCTCCATCAGCCGATGCCGATGCGCATCCTGGAATATATCATGCGCCACGGCGTGCTGGCGATGTCGATCGTCCAGAAGCCTTCGGGCCAGAGCTAATCCAAGCCCGCAATCTTCGCGTCGCACCAAGGCCTCCATCCGTCGATGGATGATCCCGATGCTCTGGCCTGTCGCCGCCTTCCCGCCTATGCGCGCGCCGGGCCGCGGCTTCAAAGCAGCAAATGGCCTCCACTCCTGACGGCGACTCCCATGCTGCAGCCGCCGTCAGGAGACCAGCCAACATGCTGAAATTGACGTCAATTCACCTCGTTTCCCTATTCTGCGACGTCTATGCACCAAGCGCGCTGGCGGCTCTCGGACGCCCTTGCGCCAAATCGTTCCAGGCCCGCCAAAATAAATTCGTCCAGTCGGGGACCAATCAGCGCGTGAATCGTTGACCCGGCAGAGCAAAGCGAAAAGCCGCATAGGGGACCGCGGTGGTGATACCGTCCGTCGCCGAAGATCTTCGGCCGCTCCACATTCTCGTTGTCGACGATGATCCGTTGCTTCGTGCGTTCCTGGCAGACGATCTCCGCGACGAGGGCATGACAGTGATCGAAGCATCCAACGCCGACGAAGCGCTGACTTATTGCCAGTCGAACGCACCTGTCGACCTTGTATTTACCGATGTGCAGATGCCCGGCTCGATGGACGGCATTGGTCTCGCACACAGGCTCAGCAAAACGGAACCCGGCATCCCCGTCATTGTCACTTCGGGCGCAGTCCCGGTTGACAGCCTCGTTCCCGAGATCCCGTTCATCGCGAAACCCTATGCTGTGAAGGACGCCAGAACACTGATATTTCTCGACCCTGAGTTTGGAGCCACAGGACACCGAATGACAAGCCTTCTGCTGGTGGAAGCCGATATTCTGGTGCGCGCGGCACTCGCGGCTTACCTTCGTGAATGCGGCTTTAGGGTGATCGAAGCCACGAGCATCGCCGAAGCGCGCATGTTCCTTGCTGACGTCAACGCCTCCATCGATCTCGTTCTAGCCGAAATCGGGGGAACGGATGAGGATGGCTTTGCCCTTGCGTCCTGGATCAGAAAGGAGCGCCCTGCGATAGATGTCATTCTCGCTGGTACGCTCGAAACGGCCACGAAAAAGGCCGGGGATCTGTGCGAGAGCGAACCGTCGGTGACCAAGCCTTATGATCACCAGCTTGTGCTGGATCGCATCCGCCGCGCTGTCGCGGGCAGAGAACCTGGGCGCAAATAGACCGATAAACTGCGCCAGCCACATCATAGGCGATTGTTCAACCTGCCGGCTTATCGTCGACATAGCCGTCATCTCGGCTGCTCAGTCCTACTTCGTCAGTCGAGAAGATCACCCTTTTGCATCGCAGCAAAGACTGGAAGGCCGGGCGTAGCGGCAATTGCGGGTGGTCCATCTCCCCGCCATATGGCGCAGACCACAGCGATCACCTGCGCGCCTGCCTCCTCGACCAGCCGGGCGGCGTCCGCGACCGCGCCGCCGGTCGTGATCACATCTTCGACAAGCACCACGCGCTTGCCCGCGACGTCGCCACCTTCGACGGCCTGGCAGGTGCCATAATCCTTTGCCTTCTTTCTTACGAAAGCGGCCGGCAGCCCGGTCTCAAACGACATGGCGGTTGCGATCGGCACGCCGCCAAGCTCGAGTCCGGCAAGAACCTCACTTCCCTCGGGCAAGAGCGAGACCATCTCGGCAGCCACGCGCCTTAGCAGCGCCGGGTCAGCCTCGAAGCGATACTTGTCGAAATATGTCGATGAGATCTGCCCCGATCGCAGGCGAAACGCCCCCTGCAGCGAAGCAACGGCTTTGACGGCCTCGGAGAGCGACGGATCGATCACGACCGGACAATGACATAACCGCGACACGGTCGCCAGCAGGACCACCGTCGCTGCGATCCGTCGTCAGATGGCACGGCGAATCCGTCGCATGCCGATCCCAACCACGCCCGTCATGATCCGATCCCTGGAGAAGAGGGGGGAGGGATGGCGTGATCCTCAAGGAGATCGCGCATGCATGACAATCCGCTCAGAAATTCCGTCCAGCATGGTTGCGGGCCGTTGCTGCCTTCCTCCGGTGCCGAGGCCTCCCGCCATGATTGAAGCCTCGACAGCCTTCGATCCCGCCGATGCGCGATGCTGGATCGCGCGGGGTCGCCCTGAGCATCATGCAGAGCAACTGGCTCGCGCCTGGGCTGACTTCCCGGATCTTCCAAATGAGGCGCCA
>NZ_JBHTLS010000098.1:0-17440 GCF_042678845.1 Sphingobium olei
CTTGACCAACAACGAACAGGAATGACATCTTCACCCAACGATCAGATGATCCACCTGCGCGCGATCAGATCGGAACGCTGCGCGGCATCAGATCGGAATAGATGCGCGCGATCGTCGGAATCCGCAGTTACGCTGGAGTGTCTGAAGATCCTCGGGTGCGATGCCGATGCTGGCGAGGAGGCCAAAGCCGGTATTGATGCCGTAGACTGCCTGGTCCTTGGCGGCGATTTGAGCCACGAAAGCCGCGCTGCGAGCGACCGCGTCCAGGCATGATGGGTCGAGGGATGCCTTTCCCCCCTGATAGATGTCGCGCCAGGTCGAAAGTGTAACCGAACCAGGATTGATCACGCTCATCGCTCGCCTTCTCGAATGCGCATGTAGAGGGGATTGAAGCCAATCCGGTAGACGAGCTCGGCAGGTCGCTCGATGCTCCAGATGGCGAGGTCGCAGATTTTGCCGGGCTCCAATGTGCCGACCTCGTGCAGGCGGCCAAGCGCCCGCGCTGCCTCGCGCGTCATGCCCGCGATGCACTCATCCACGGTAAGACGGAAGAAGGTCGCTGCCATGTTCATGGCGAGCAGCGGCGATGTGAGCGGAGAGGTGCCGGGGTTGCAATCGGTTGCGATTGCCATCGGCACGCCATGGGTGCGCAGCATGCCCACGGGCGGTTTGCGGTCTTCGCGCGTGAAGTAAAAGGCGCCCGGCAGCAGGACGGCCACGCTTCCGGCAGCGGCCATTGCCGCGACGCCTGCTTCATCCAGATGTTCCAGATGATCGGCCGACAGTGCGCCGAACTTCGCGGCTAATGCCGCCCCTCCCAGGTTCGAAAGCTGCTCGGCATGAAGCTTGACCTGAAGCCCATGGTCGCGCGCCGCTGCGAGGACGCGCTCTACCTGGCCGGGGGTGAAACCGATGCCCTCGCAAAATGCGTCAACTGCGGAGGCGAGACCGGCGGCAGCGACAGCCGGGATCATCTCGGAGCAGACGGCATCGATATAGCCCTCGGGATTGCCCGCATATTCTGGCGGCAGTGCATGTGCACCGAGGAATGTCGCGGCGACGCTTACGCTGCGCTGCCGACCAAGCTCGGCGGCAGCGAGGAGCATCTTCATCTCATCATAGAGCGAGAGGCCGTAGCCCGACTTGATCTCGATGGTGGTGACGCCTTCTGCCAACATCGCGTCCAGCCGTGGCAGCGCGCTGGCAACTAGCTCCTCCAGCGTGGCTTCCCGCGTCGCCGTCATCGTCGAGACGATCCCGCCTCCGGCTCGCGCGATTTCCTCGTAGGTCGCGCCTTCAAGCCGCAGTTCGAATTCGCGTGATCTATTTCCCGCGTGCACGAGGTGTGTGTGGCAATCGATCAGGCCCGGCGTGATCCAGCGGCCCTCGCAGTCGATAGTCTCCGTCGCCTTGATGAGGGGTTGCTCGGCTTGGGTGCCCGCATAGACGATGCGACCGTCCTTGCTCGCGATCGTCGCGTTCTCGATGACGCCCAAAGCGGGGAGGTCGGCACGCAACGTGACGAGCTGTGCGTTGGTCCATAGCCGGTCTACGTGCACTACGATCCATTCCCCCGAATGCCTGACGAAGAGCTAGACTATAAATGTCTATACAGCAACGGGGCGCGGAGGCATTGTTCGACTTCACGAAGGCAAGGAGGCGAGATGGGTATCCACTTCAAGACAGCGCTCTTGCCCGACGGGTGGAAGAACGACGTCCGCCTCGAACTCGATGGAGGCAGGATCTCGACCCTGTCTGAAGGCGCCGCGCCCTCACCCGGTGACGAGCGTTTCGAAGTCGGTCTGCCTGGCATGCCTAACCTTCACAGCCATTCCTTTCAGCGGGCGATGGCCGGATTGGCCGAGTATCCGGGTAAGGGCCCGGACAGCTTCTGGACCTGGCGCGACCTCATGTACCGCCTCGCCAACAAGGTCACGCCTGACGAGCTTGAGGCGATCGCCGCTCAAGCCTTCGTCGAAATGCTTGAGGCCGGGTTCACTCATGTCGGAGAATTCCATTATCTCCATCATGACGCGGGCGGGCGCCACTTCGGCGACCTTGCGGAGATGTCGAACCGGATCATCGCCGCGGCCGAACGAACGGGCATAGGTCTGACGCTGCTTCCGGTCCTGTATATGCGATCGGGCTTCGACGCCTTGGATGTGCGTGACGATCAACGACGGTTCTTCAACGACCCGGATAGCTATGCGCGCCTTACTGAAGCCGCACGGACCCACCTCAGCCAGGTGCCCGGAGCGGTGCTCGGCTTCGCTGCTCACAGCTTGAGGGCAGTGCCGGAAGACGCGCTTCGTCAGGCTCGGGGAGCAGTCGACGCTGAGGCCCCTATCCATATCCACATCGCCGAGCAGACTGCCGAGGTGAACGACTGCATCGCTGCGACCGGTCAGCGCCCCGTTGAGCGGCTGCTGAGCGAGTTCGAAGTCGATTCTCGTTGGTGCCTGGTCCACGCCACGCACGTGGATCGATCCGAAGTGGATGCGATTGCTGCCAGCCGGGCATGTGTGGGCCTATGCCCCATCACAGAGGCAAATCTCGGCGACGGCATCTTCCCGGCTCGGCAGTTTGCGGAGGTGGGAGGACGCTACGGAGTTGGTTCGGACTCGAATGTTCGGATCGACATGAGCGAAGAACTTCGCCTGCTGGAATACGGTCAGCGTCTGCAGTTGCAGGCGCGAAATGTACTTTCCAGTTCGGATAGCGGTTCGACCGGTCGAACGCTGTATTCTGCGGCTTTCCAAGGGGGTAGCGCAGCCCTCGGCATCGAACCTGAAGGCATCGCCGTCGGCGGGCGAGCCGATCTTGTGTCGCTGCGCTTGAACCATCTCGATCTCGATGGCCGCCAGGGAGATGCGCTGCTGGACAGCTTCGTCTTCGCCAACAAGGCCGACATGATCGACACCGTCTGGCGCAACGGCAGGAAGCGCGTCGCTGATGGACGGCATGTCTCCCGCGCAGAGGTCGGCAGCGGTTACCGCGGAGCTTTGGCAAGCTTGCTGGAGAGGTGAAGCTTTTCCGTAATGCTCAAGCTGCTAGATAGGTCTATACAGGAGCTGGGCTACCAGCCGGAACGATGGGGATCGCCTTGAACCAAGTAACGAGCAGCGCCGATGCGATGTCGCCGCGCTATGCGGTGATTAAGGAATATCTGCTCGGCGCGATCCGTTCGGGCGAACTAGCCCCTGGTGACCGGCTGCAATCAGAGTCAGAGCTGGTGACCAAGTTCAGCGTGTCGCGCATGACGGCGAACCGGGCTCTTCGCGAACTGCAGAACGAGGGCATCATTCACCGGATGCCCGGCGTCGGCTCGTTCGTGGCCGAACAGCAGCCCCGCGGTCACATCATCGAGATTCGCAATATCGCAGACGAGATCCGTTCGCGTGGGCACGAATATACGGCCGATGTGGAGATGTGCGATGCTGAGCGCGCGACAAGCGCGACCGCCGCTCTCCTGCGAGTTCCGGTCGGCACCAAGATCTTCCACTCGATGATCGTGCACAATGAGGCTGGCGCGCCGATCCAGCTTGAGGAGCGCTTCGTGCTCGCCTCCTCTGCACCGGACTATGGCAGCATGGACTTCTCGAAGGTAACGCCCAACGAATATCTGACCCGTGTCGCGCCTTTGGAGCGTGTCGATCACACTGTTCGGGCGATGATGCCCGATGCCCGGACGAAGGCGCTTCTCAAGATGCGGGCGGATGAGCCGGCTCTGCTTCTTATCCGGCAGACCTGGAGCAGGGGCAAGCTGGTCTCCTATGCCAGGCTGACCCACCCCGGTTCTAAGTTCGAGTTCAACGATACCTTCACGGTGGGCTGACGGCCGCCCGCCGGCGGCCGCCTCCATTTACGACCGCGGCTTGCCAAGCACCCAGTTGAACTCGCGTCGGCGGAAGCTCTTGAAGAGCAGGTAGAAGCCGGTGAGCGAGAGCCAAAGCGTCCCGAAGCCCACGAAGATGATGAGCGGGTGGTTGAAGCTCGACCGGTTCACATAGTCCATGTTGTGGAGCATCCAGGCGAAGTCCCAGAGCCGCCATGTGTCGCCGCGACTGACCAAGGGCCGACCGGTGACTGCGGAGACGTAAGCGCTGCTATTCTCCTCGTCCGCA
This sequence comes from Sphingobium olei, assembly GCF_042678845.1. Lineage (NCBI taxonomy): Bacteria > Pseudomonadati > Pseudomonadota > Alphaproteobacteria > Sphingomonadales > Sphingobiaceae > Sphingobium > Sphingobium olei. Next base: position 4,125 of record NZ_JBHTLS010000098.1, read on the forward strand.
AAGTCGATCCGGTACATCGGACCTTTATGGTCACGTGACTCAAGGTTCGCCTTCTGAAGCACGGAGACGCTCTTGACCTCAGCCTTCTGGTGGTAGGCGGCGCGAGCGACTTCGACGGCAAGCTCATTGTCGATCGCGACCGGCTGGCCGGTTGCGGCGTTGAACAGACGGGTCGTGCCACCCTGCACGACTTCCAGGACGGGCGTGCCTGCGACCTGCCGGGCGGTGAGGCTTTCGACAGGACCGTTGAGAGGCAGCGGCGCAGGATTGGCAGGCCAGCTTAGCGGCGCGGCCGCGCCGGCTGATCCGCCGTGTCCGCCGACCTTGTCCATGTCGAGCAGAGCCATGACGGAGCCGCTCAGCGTCCAAAGCACGAACTGGAGACCAAGGATCAGGCCGACCCACTTGTGGATACGGCGAAACAGGAGCGGCGAGATGCGCAGGCCCTTGCGCTGGGTGTGCGTGTAGCTGTTCATTTCGCCTTCTTCTTTTTCTTGCGCGGGAAGGCCCAGAACAGCAGCCAGGCGCCGCTGATCGCCATTGCGAAGGCCGACCAGGTTGCGATCCGGAGAAGCGGATTGTTGACGTTGCTGCGCTCATCATAGTCCATGATGTGCAGCATCCAGGCGAAGTCGAAGACCCGCCACAGAGCGTGCCGCCGCGAGATCAGCTCACCCGTGGTTGGCGAGATGTAGAGGGTGGGCTTCGCCCACCCTTCATATTCGACTTGCCAGAAGGGCGGCTTGCGGCTTGCCATTTCCTGAGGTGCGTCCGTCAGGAGCTTGATCGAGGTGACGGTGGGATTGCCGGTATAGATGCCGGCAGCAATCTGCCGAATCTCGCCCTCAGTGAAAGCGGGCAGCCTTGCACCTGTGCGACCGTCGAGCAGGACATCACCTTCAGGCGTGCGCGCCTTCCATGCCGGCCGACCAAGAGGGGCGACCAGGGTGATTTCGGTTGCCCCCGGTGCCGCTGCCAGCGCCCTCTCCACGGGCAGCAGGGTGCCAGGCTCGAAGGAGCCCGGCGCCTTTGCATGCACGAGATGATCGCCATGGATGTAGTCGATGTGGACGGCGACCATGTAGAAGCCGGTCACCGTCCACAGCACCACTTGAATGCCCACGAACAGGGCGAGCCACTTATGCGTCTTTCGAACCAGAAGCGGCCAACGGATGCTCGACATGGCGATCAGAAGGTATGACGCACGCCGACGTAAAAGCGTCGGCCGAGCAGGTCATAGGTCATCGTGTCCGTGTTGCCGTCTGTCCAGCTGCGGATGAACGGCGCCTTCTTGTCGAAGAGGTTGTCCACGCCGAGCGAGAAGCGGGCATTCTCTGTGATCGCGACCGCTACCTGCGCATTGTGGTAGAAGACGTTCGACGTGCGGTAGCCAAGCTGCGTCGGCAAGGCATTGAAGTCCGTCGCCTTGCCGATCCACTGGGTAGACCAGGTGAGCGACGTCTGGCCGAACGTCGCGGTCGCGACACCATAGCCCCGCCACTTCGGATAGCCGCCATTGCCGCCACCGATGAAGCCGTCGAAGATGATGTCCGCACCACCCGGGAACGGCTGGATCACGTACTTGTCCAGATAGCTGGCGTTGAGGTCGATCGAGAGGCCGACGCTACCGAGGCGCTTGTTATAGACCAGGCCAAGGTCGAGACCGCTCATCTCTTCCAGACCGGTATTGACCGGCTGCGCCGAAAGGTAGGTGACCTCGTTGGTCAGCGGGCTACGCGTGAAGTCGTCGCAGAAGGGGTGCGCGAGGTTCGGCGTGCTGTAGCAGACGGAGAGCTTGGTCGAGCCCGGGATCGAACGGATTGCGCCGTCGATTTTGATGTCGAACCAGTCGGCCGTCAGCGTCAGGCCGGGAATGATCGAGCTCGGTTCGATCACCACACCAACGGTCCACGTCTTGGACGTTTCGGGCTGCAGGTCTGGGTTGCCGCCCTGTGTGGTCAGGATGGTGTTACCGAGCTGGACGTAGGTCGGCCGCACTCCAGAGGCCTGGCAGTTGGCAATCAGCGTCGCATTGCCGCTAGCCGGATAGCGGCTGCACGGATCGGACGTGGTGAGATTGCCTTCCGACACACCGCCGTACAGCTCGGGGACGTTCGGCACGCGGAAGCCGGTGCCGTAGGTGGCACGAAGGCGCAGCGCATCGAAGACGCGCCAGTCGGCGGCGACCTTGAAGTTCCAGTCGTCGCCGAACAGGTCATAGTCCGAATAGCGGACGGCTCCGTCGATCGTCAGCGCCTGCACCATTGGGATGTTGCGCAGGACCGGGGCGGAGAGCTCCAGGTACGCTTCCTTGGCCGTCACCGAACCCGAGATCGGGCTCTGCTGGTTGGTGTTGGCGATACCTGCGACGGTGAGCGGATTGGGATCGCGCCAGCCCTTTTCCTTGCGGTAGACAACGCCCGTGGCGAAGGAGAGCGCGCCAGCAGGGAGGTTGAAGAGGTCGCCTGTCAGGTCGCCGGTGACCGTCGCAAGCTCGTTGCCGCCGTAATCACGGGCCGTGAACAGGATGTAATCCAGAACCCGCTGCGAAACGTCGCCAGCGCCAAGATAATCGCCGCAGGGGACGGCCGCTGTCGGAGCGGTGCTGCACACATTGGTGTTAACGGTGTTACCAACCCGCTCGAGGTTGGCGATGTTGGTCATGCCGTCGAGGCCGGTGTTGCGGCCGAAGCTGCCGGCGACTTCCCAGGCCCAGTTGTTGGAGAGCGTGCCGCGCAGGCCTGCCGTACCTTGGAACGTGTTGGTCTCCTGGAAGAAGACGCGGGGTCCTGGCTCGCCAAGGCGGCGCTGGACCAGAACGAGGTTCTGCCCCGTAGGATTGGTCGGGTTGCTTGCCGAGATGCTGAGGTTGCGCAGCGTGCCGGGCGTGGCCAGCTGATTGCTCTTGCGGAAGGTGTAAAGGAACTCGCCGAACGCAGTGACCGAGTCCGTCACGTCGTAATGGAGGAAAGCTGCGGTGCTGATGCGCTCGATGGGGCTAACCGCATTGAGGAACGGGTTGGAGTTCGAATTGTGGCGGGCCGCGGAATATGGCTCGTAGAAGTTGCCGTTCCCGGGCACGTTGCTGAAGTTGATCTGCGACCCGTTGGGGAGAGCCGCACGGCCGCCGAGCGTCGCCGCGCTGTTGGAACAGCCGAGAACGCCGGGGCTCGTTTCAGCCAAGCCGCACGGCGCGCGGCTCGCCAGGTTCACGGCCGTGGTCTTCTGGTAAGTGGCGCCCATGGTGATGCCGCCACGATCGCCCTGAAGGCCGAAGGTAAGGTCGGCGGTGAAGTCGGAGCCGTCACCTTCGTCGGTAATGCCGTACCGGGCACCTACGCCCAGCCCATCAAAATCCGTGTTCGTGATGATGTTCACGACGCCGGCGACCGCATCGGCTCCGTAGATGGCCGAGGAGCCGTCCTTCAGCACGTCGATCCGCTGGATCATCGACACCGGGATCATGTTGAGGTCGGGCGAGGAGTTCGCGCCGGTGCCGCCGGCCACGAGACGCCGATTGTTGAGGAGAACGAGGGTGCGCTTGATGCCGAGACCGCGCAGGTTGACCTGTGCCGTACCGTAGCCGTTACCGGTCCAGTAGGCGGAGGTCTGACCACCTGCAAAACCGGCGCTGGCTGGCAGGCGCTGGAGAACGGTCTCGACGTTCACGATGCCGGTGTTTGCGAGGTTTTCGGCTGTGACTACCGTTGCAGGTCCAACGCCAACGATGTCGCCGCGCCGGATCCTGGAGCCGGTGACGACGATCTGCTCATTGTCGCTCGACGAGGACGATGCCTCGTCTCCGACGTTGGCTTCCTGTGCGAATGCCGGGGCAGCAACCCCGGACAGCATCGTGGCCCCGAGCAGCGTGACTGCTATCCTGCGCATATATGTTCCCCCTGTCCGCGAACGTTTGTTTCAATCGGGAGACAAAGGGAAATGACTATACATGTCAATACAGAAACGGGATCCCAGATCACGCATTTCGCACCTGTAAACGCTCGCGCTAAATGGCGGCGTTCTGATCGCGCTATTTGTCAGTTGCCGGGTCCGATGACGAGGCAATCGCGCGCGGCCTGAACGATGTCAGCGGTGACCTCCTCGACGCGGTTGAGGGTCATGATCCGCCGCATCTGCGCGAACAGGCGCTCCATGAGCCGGAAGTTGCCGCGCGTGATGCGGATCACGGCTGCCTGCGCTTCGATCGCGTCGAGTTGGGCCGGGTCGAAGCTGATCCCGAAATCGCCGGCGTGGGTCGCGAGCAGCAGCCGCATTTCGGTCTCGGTAAGCGGTTTGAACTCGTGGACGAAGCCGATCCGCGAGTAGAGCTGGGCATAGCGGGCGAGGCGCTTCTCCAAGCCCGGCATACCCATCAGGATCAGCCCGAAGCCGTGGCGATCGGCCATGTCGCGGAGATGTTCGAGCGACTTTATGGTCAGGCGGTCGGCCTCGTCGACGATGACGAGGGGGCAGGCGATGCGGGCGGCGTCATGGGTGATTTCGTCCTGCGAGCCGCCCGCGACCGTCAGCCGGGCATAGCCCAGCTTAATGAGGTTGAGGCCCAACACCGCGTCGATCGTCTTGGGCGTGTTGCTGACCGACACGGTGTAGAAGACGGCGCGGCAGCGAGCGACCTTTTCGCCAAGGAGCGCGGCAATGGGACGGAGCGCGGCATATTCCCCCAGGTCGGGGAAGCTGGAAAACTCGCGCGCCGATCGCGTCTTTCCGACGCCCGGCCGGCCATGACACACGCCGATATAGCGGTAGTGCGCGCAGGCTTCGGCAAACTCGACGAACCGGGCATGTTCGCGGGTCGCCAGGAACGGCTGCTCGACCAGGAACTCAATCGTCAGCGGCGTAGAGCCGGAGCCCTCGGTAGGTGGTGGGCCGGGAAGCCGTATCCTCTTGGTCGCCATCGAAGGTCTCCGTGGGGGCAGGCACCTGCTTGTCGCGCTCCTTCGCGCCGCGCCGGGCGCGCTGGATCGCGCGCAACGACGGGTGCCCAGCGTGCTCGGAGCTGAGCGCACGGCAGACGAACCGGCCCTGGTGGTAGACGTGGATCTCGGTCAGGTCGCGGGGGTCATAGACCGCCTCGACCTGCTCGCCGACGAAGGCCGCGAGCGTGGGTTCGACATAGCGCCTGCCCATCAGACGGATGCCGTCGCGCAGCACTTTACGGGGCTTGGGCACGTGCACGAGCAGCATGTCGAGCTGTTCAAGGCTGTCGGGCATTGCGGGCAGGAACCCGCCCTTCTGCCAGCGCGTGATCGGCGGTTCGCCGGTGCTGCCATGCGGGCGACGATGATAGACGCCGCACACGAACGCCTCGAAGCGGGCGCGCAGCTCGTCGAGCGTGAGCACTGGCGCCGACAGCGGCTTGCCCGCGATCAGGTGGCCGGGCAGGTCGGGCAGGAACATGTCGTTGATGGTGCGGAACAGCCGCTCGATCTTGCCGCGCCCGCGAGGACGCCCCGGCAGCGAATGGATGAGGCGGATTTTGAGGGCGATGCACGCCTGCTCGATATGCTCGGAGATGAAATCCGAGCCGTTGTCGACGTAAAGCTGTTCGGGAATGCCGCTGACGATCCATTCGGGATTGGGCTTGCGCCAGATCGCCTGCCGCAAGGCGAGCGCCGTGTTGAGGGCACTGGGGGCATCGAGGCTGAGGAAGTAACCGGCGATGGCTCGGCTGTGATCGTCAACGATGACGGTCAGCCAAGGACGCACCGGGGTTCCGGCATCATCGAGCACGAGAATGTCGAGAACGGTATGATCGGCCTGCCACATCTCGTTCGAGGTCGCGGCTTCGCGCCGATGCACTAGCTCGTGCTGGTCGCGGTAGACGGCCGGATCGGAGGCTGCGGCGATCTGGCTTGCCGGTATCGCCCTGACGACACGCGCGACGGCCGCATAGCTGGGGGTTCGGTGTCCATGCGCGATGGCGAGTTCCTGCACCTTTCGGTGAATGGCGGCGACCGGGGGTCGCGGGCGCTTGGTGGCGAGAGTGCGGGTCAGTTCGACCAGATGTTCCGGCAGGTGCAGCCTGCCCCGATCGTTGCGCGGCAGACGCGCGAGACCGGCAAGTCCTTCGGCACGGTAGCGCCCGAGCCAGCGCTGCAACGTCCGCTCGCTCAGCGTGCCGGTGCGGGCGAGGTCCGCGAGCGGGATGCCATCGGCGAGGTGCGGTTCAAGGACGCGGTAGCGCTCGATCGCCAGCGGCGGGGCAAGCGCCGGATGCGTCACCGCCGACGGTCCGTGTCGCAGGTAAGGAAAACGGAGATTTGCCTGCCCATCGCCATGCGAGTCCGCTCGCGTTGCCAAACCGGCCTGTTCGACGTAAATCTACCCGGTAAAGAAAACTAGGGCAACATAGACCTGCCGATGACGACTTTCTTCCCAAACCGCGCCCGATCGGGGCGCCACCGGCCCTACGCATGAAAATCGGTTACGCCCGCGTATCGACCGCCGAGCAGAACCTGGACCTCCAGCGTGATGCGCTGAAGGCTGCCGGCTGCGAGAAGGTCATCACCGACAAGGCCTCCGGGGCGACTGCCGCTCGCCCTGGATTGGAAAAGGTGAAGGAGCTGCTTCGCGCCGGCGACACACTGGTGGTCTGGCGCCTCGACAGGCTCGGCCGCTCGCTCCGTGATCTGATCGGATGGATGACCTACCTCGACGAGGAAAAGGTCGGGCTGCTGAGCCTGCACGAGGCGATCGACACGACCACCACGTCGGGCAAGCTTACCTTCCACCTGTTCGGGGCATTGGCGGAGTTCGAGCGCAACCTGATCCGCGAGCGGACCCAGGCCGGTCTCACCGCAGCCCGCGCTCGCGGCAAGAAGGGTGGCCGGCCGGCCGCACTCGGCAAGGACAAGCGCGACCTGGCCGTCAGGCTCTACCACGAGAACACGATGCCGATCGCCAAGATTTGCTCGATGCTCGGCATCTCCAAGCCAACACTCTACGCCTATGTGCGATCGGCCGAGACCAAGCCGGTAGCCGCGTAGCGACGCTCGCCGACAAATAGCGCGATCAGAATGCCGCCACTTAGCGCGAGCGTTTACAGCCGCTGAAACGGCCCATCTAGGTTCCGAAAACCGTGTCTTGTTTCCTTCTCCGAAATCCGACTAGGTTGTGTCGAGTTTTCGGAGAAGCCCCTTGCTCGTTGGCTATGCGCGCGTGTCCACCAGGGATCAGTCCCCTGCCCTACAGCTTGACGCGCTTCGGCAAGCCGGGTGCGAGCGGGTGTTCATGGAAAAGGCGTCGGGTGCGCAGCGCGATCGGCCGGAGTTGCGGGCGGCGCTCGATTATCTCCGCGCCGGCGACACGCTGGCGGTGTGGAAGCTCGACCGGCTCGCGCGCTCCGTCCGCCAGCTCGTGGAGACGGCCGAGGATCTCGCCACGCGCGAGATCGGCCTTCGCGTGCTCACCCAGGCGATCGACACCACCAGCCCAGGCGGACGGCTTGTGTTCCACGTCTTTGCGGCCGTGGCGGAGTTCGAGCGCGAGCTGACCCTAGAGCGCACCCATGCCGGGCTTGCCCAGGCGCGGGCCTCGGGGCGACGTGGCGGGCGCAAGCCGGCGATGGGACCGGCCGAGATCAAGCGCGCCAAGGCGATGCTTGCCGATCCGACCATCACCGTAGAGGAGGTGGCAGCGCAGCTCGGGGTGCAGCCATCGACGCTCTACCGGCATATACCCGGCGGGCGCAGCTCGCTTAGCCAACCGGCGTAGCGGAGGCCGTCTGTTAGACGACCGCGTCTTTGTCCCACCCACCCAACCCTTGGGGCCGGGCCTGCGGCCCGGCAGTCAGGCGAACAGGTCGCCGATCGCGCGCACCCGGAAGGCGTTGAGCCAACGGCGCCGGCGATGCTCGGTCGCGTCATGGACCATGTGGCAACGCTGACAGAGCGCGGCCAGGTTGCGCGGCCGGTTATCGCCGGGATCATGGTTCAGGTGCGCGCTGGCGAGAACCACGCGCGTGATCCGCGTTTGGGCGGGCGGGTCGATGCCAGCCAACCCGGGTTGCACACGCACCAGCTCGTCGGGCGATGGCAGGCGGCGAAGCCCCCTGCCCTGCCCGTCGCGCCAGTGAGCGGCGTCCTCGTCCCACCAGATACCATCGCCGAGGTGGAGCACGTTGTGGCCGTGCGGGCGACGGCAATGCTCGCAGCGCCCCTTGGCGCGGCCGAAACGGATGAAGGCGGACAGCTCGCGCCAATCGATCGGATAGAGCCAGCGATGTTCGCGCGCGATCGGCATGACGATTCTATGAGTCAAGATCGGCAGGAACGAAAGCGGAAAACGGCTCTGATTCAGCAATGTCATCAGGACTAAGCTACTAAGCGAATATACGAATAAGTTACCGCCGTTGTAGTCAGCCTAGCTTGATGTTTGTTCCCACTATGTTCTAGTTGTTGGAGCAGGACGGAGAATCGCAGGAGCATCACCATTACCCCGCTTTCCCCCGAGCGCCTGGGCATCACCGGCGATGTCGAGCTGGAGTTACGCGTTCCCTTCGACGGCGACGAGTACCGCTTTCATCTTGCCATCAGCGACGGCACACTAATCGCCGGCGAATATGGCCCCGAGGACGACCGCTTCCATTACCAGGTCGAGATCGAGAGCGCCGGGATCACCCGCATCGCCGGCGACACGGTGACGGTCGATTGGCGGCCGGAATGGGTGACGATCGGCGTCTATCAGCCCGTGCCGGCGCGCGCGATTCAGCCGCTGCCCTTACGCCCAGTGCCCGCGCACCTTGACGTAGGTCTCGTCCACCCGCCAGTTCCGCCGCAACGACGAGGCGCGCTATATCCAGCGCAGGCGCTGCTCGATTTCAGGCGCGTAGCACTGCACCCAGCGGTAGATGGTGGTGTAATCGACGGCAACGCCGCGCTCGGCCAACATCTCCTCTAGGTCACGGTAGCTGATCCCAGCGGCCATACCATCGCACCGCCCATAGGATCACCTCGCCCTCGAAGTGGCGGCCCTTGAAGGGCGCTGTTGTATTTTGAGGGCGAAGATCAGCCGCGCTTGATGAGCTGGCGGTAGGTCGGTGATGCCACGTGGCACCGCCCAGCGGTGAGGCTGTCCGCCCAAGGCCCGGAGCGCCTGCCAGCGTCCGGGCGCAAGTTGGATTCGCTAAGAGTGCAATCGTCGTGGATCGATTCGGTGCCGCAAGAGGAGTTAGCTCCTCTCTCCGGAAAGTGTTCAATCCGCCGCGCGACTTCGGTCCGCCTCAAATGTTAGGGAGGCGTTGTTGGTAGTGAAGAGTCCGCCAGGCTCAGTCGGAGGATCAAGCGTGGCAGCCACGAGCATCACCGGCCCTGAGATCGCGGCGGGGAGGCGCACCCACCCCTCATTGTCGGTGACAACGTTCTGCCGCTTCCCATACGCGGTCCTCACCGTGACAGGATGCGCTGCCAGCGAGCGCCCGTTCCGCAGGAGTTGGACCCTCGCCGGCGAGGTGCCGGCCGCATCGAACTCCGGGACAAACTCGACTTCGAGTCCCGCCGCAGCCGTCGTCGGCGGCGTACAGACGCGGACGCATACGAGAGTTTTGGCCAGCCGGCGCGACCGTACTTGGAGGGTCGCCCCCTGAGGAAGGACACCTCGGACCGCCGCCACCTCCTCGGCTTTGAACGGATGCTCTTCCAGGTAAGTATCAACCATGTCGGGCTTCCAGCTCGACTCACCCCAGATCGTCTGGAGCGTCACCACACCCATTCCGGGCGTATCGCTGGATACCGCAAGGAGCAGAGATTTGGCGCCCTTTTCTCGTACCTTAACGGCAGCTGGGCGGCCGCCGACCACCGCTCGAACCTCGGCGACTCGCGTTGGCGGTGACGCGACGTTAAGCCCCGGAAAGTCCGACGAGGACGTTGCGTGAACGATAAGGGGTTGGCCGCTTGTCCCGACGAACCTCTCTGGAACAAGGAAGAAGTCATGGGCGGCCGCGCTTCCTGCATAGAGGAGCCCCACCCCCCCCATCGCGACGGTCAATAAAGATCTTTTCATCGGTGCGAACCTTTCATCGAACTTAGAAGCGAGCGGTGATGCCGACGTAGTAACGGCGGCCGACCAGGTCGTAGGTGGATGGGTCGGTATTGGCGGCGATCGAGGGCGAATAAACCGGAGGCTGCGCATCCGTAAGGTTATTCACCCCAGCGCGAAACGTCATCAACTCGTTCACCTTCAACGAAGTGTTGAGGTCGAAGTAGTTGACGGCGCCGAGAGCCTGGTCGCGGTTATTGAAGTTCTCGACGGAGCCCACGTAACGCCACCGCACCCCTACGGTTAAAGGATTGTATTTCCAATTCAGCGCGGACAGAAATTTCCACTCTGGCAAAGTCAGGCCAAAGGCGTTCGAGATAGTCCCCTTACGATCGGTGAAATCACCCCCGGGTATGTCCTGACGCTTCCACTCCTCCAGCTTCGTGCCGATGAAGTTGAGGGCGAACGAGCCCCAGTCAGGTCCACCGACGTCTGCCAGCGTGAGAGCCCAATCGATCTGGAAGTCCACGCCGCTCGTCTTCAGTGTGCCCAGGTTTGCGTTCGTCTCGAGAGTGCTTGTGATCTGCCCCGAGTTTGGATCGCGACTGAACAGCTGACAGAAGAAGTTGTTAGGGTCGTAGGTCGGATTTGAGGTGCCGTTCTCATTGAAGCAGCGGCGCAGCTGTTCCGTTGTGGCGAGGGTGCCGACCACCTGCTCGATGCTGATGTTGTAGTAATCTACCGAGGCGGACAGACCACTAAGCCACGGACTGGAGAACGGCGATCTCAATGTTGCGCCAACCGTGAAGGAGTCGGCGGTTTCTTCCTTTAGAAGCGGGTTGCCACCGGTCAGCCCGGATACCTGCGAGTTCGAAAAGGTGTAGGAGTCAACAACTTGGCCTGGAATACCCTGCGCGACGCATAACGCCCGGACTTGGGAGGCATTAGCGCCGCCAGGAGCGCGGTATGCACCGCGGATGTCGCACGGATCGCCAGAGAACTGGCGAACGCCCGCTGATGAGACTGGCACGCCGATGTTCGGGAAGCTCAGGCTTTGCGCTGCGAACAACTCGCCAAGCGAAGGCGCGCGAACGGCGCGCTGAATGCCCCCCCGAACTCGCAGCCCCTCGAAGATTTCCCAGCTCAAATCGGCCTTGTAAGTGCTGACGCTGCCGATCGTGGCGTAGTCAGAGACGCGGTAGCCGACGTTAGTCTCCAAGCTGCGTATCAGCGGCAGATCGCGCAGGAGCGGGATCAGGAGTTCACCGTAAACTTCCCGGACTTTGTCGGATCCCGAAAGCGGCTGGCTGGATAGGCCCGCCAACTCCGGACCCGTGACTCCATTCAGGGTGAACGTGGCTAACGCCATGGCGTCGGGAACGAACGCATAATTCTGTTCGCGATAGGTAGCACCCACCGCCGCCCGGACTTGCCCGGCAGGAAGGTTGAAGAGCCCACCCTGGAGGTTGATCTCAGCAATGCGCTGATTATTCTTGGTGGTATTCGTCGGCACTCGGCTAATGTAAGCAATACAGGCTGGACTCAGCGGGTTCTCCCCGAACGGGTTAAAGCCGCCGGCGCAGAGCGATGCTCCTCCGTCGGGCGCATCCAGCAGCTTCTGGGTCGCCGAGCGTGAGAGGTAGCCCGTGTAGGCCGTGCTGTTGTCAACGCGACCGTAGGAAAGATACGCGTCGTAGGTCCAGTCGCCGACGCCCGGCACTCGGCCACGAAGGCCCGCCGTGATCTGATACACGTCATACGTCTCGTTCTGCCGCCGCGGACCGAGCTCGTTGAAGCGCTTGTCGAGACGGAAACTTCCGGCCGGATTGGGGCGAGAGTTCAGGACCGCCCGGAGTTCGGCCGGGATGAAAGGGTTGGCCGCCGGGATACGGAAGCCGGTAGTGGGACCCGTGGCGGGGTTGGAGGCCAGCTGGTTGTTCGCGTCGTACTGCGAGAACAGGAAGTCAGCATAAACTTCCGCGAACGGACTGATCTCGTAGTTCGCCGCAGCGTAAACATTGTATCGCTGCTGCGGTATGATCATGTAGTTTCGATCACCCGTCGCATAGGTGAAATCGGTCTGCTGCAAAGGGCCCGGCGTTCGGAAACCCTCGTAGCCGACTCCGCCGGGGCTCAGGTAGTCGCGGGCCCCTTGGTAAGCGAACAACGTACCGTTGTTGTTGAATCCAAAGGTGTTCCCTCGAGCAGCGCCCGGCACAGCCGCACTGACTGCAGCGACCGAAGGAAGGTTGGTGGCGTCAAACACGGTGGAGCCGAGAGGCGAAGTCCCGGCGAAGCCGCCGATCAACGAGAACTCGCGCGCCGCGTTCAGGACCGAGTCTCGGTTGGAATAGCCCAGCGACAGCACCACGTTGCCGCGGCCGGCCGCGATGTCGCGGCCCACCGTCAAGCTGACGGCCTGGCTCGCCGCGTCGCCGCGGTCAGAGATGCCGGACTGCGCATCGAGCTGAACGCCTTCGAATTTCCTATTGAGCTGGAAGTTCAACACACCGGCCACAGCGTCCGATCCGTAGGTGGATGATGCGCCCCCCGTGATAGTCTCAACGTTGGAGATCAAAGCTGTCGGGAACAGATTCAGGTCGACCACCGAAGACGCGCTCGAGGATACGACGCGACGCCCGTTCAGCAGCACCAGGGTCCGGATCGCACCGAGGCCGCGCAGCTGCACCTGAGCTTGGCCCGCCACGTTGGGGCTGTTCGACGACGCGCTGCCCAACGGCGTAAACTGCGGCAGCTCCTGGATCAGTGTCTCAATATTCGTCGAGCCCGTTGCCTTGAAGTCTTCCTGCGTGACAGTGACGATCGGACTGTTGGCAACATAATCCTTACGCGCGATACGCGAGCCGGTGACGACGATATCGCTCACCTCGGCTGAGTTCTGCTCGTCCGCCGCAGGCATCGCAACCGCTTCCTGAGCCGCAGCGGGCGCAGTCGCCAGCCCTGCCGCGGAGACAAGAGCCACGCCCGTGAGGACTGATTGGCCGAGAATACGGCTACGGCAAGTGATGTCGATCAAGATACTGCCCCCTAGCAAATCTTCAGGCCGCCACCGGCCCCCCCGGTATCAAATACGCATCCAGGGATCCCACCCCTCATCACATGATGATTTTTTCGATAGGGCCCTCGCTCCTCGCTCGGCTACGCCACCCGGGGACCGGTGAGAGGATGGTCAAAAACGTACGCTCTCATGACTGCCATCCGAGATACTGCCCGAGTTTACCCCTTCGCTGGCCGCAAGACCAGCGTTCGCATTGACCTTGGCGGGTGTGCCGCGGACGCCTGATCGACGACGATTGATC
>NZ_JBHTLS010000099.1:0-22027 GCF_042678845.1 Sphingobium olei
GATCGCTTCCATCGCCACCTTGGCCTTGAACTGCGCGCTGTAGCGCTTCCTCGTCGTCTTCATTCCCGTCCATTCCTTCAGGTCGGGATGAGCTTAACACCCTGTCCGAATTTCCGGGACCACCTCACCCATCTCTGGCCCGAGGATCGCGAGCGCGTTGCGATCGGCAGGCTGACGCTTGTCGCGTCGACCGACGAGGCCAAGATCGGCGATCCGGTCATGAACCATGATCCGACCATGCTGATCGACGGCATCGAAGCAGGCGACGACCCGATCCTTCAGATCCGCCGCGGCGTCTACGAAGCCTCCGCCGCGCTGCGCAGCGGAGGTTGGCGGCGTGGTCGCCCGGACTCCGCCGAAACACATTCCTCACGCCCATGACCGTCAAGGAGAGTCCCATGTCCGGCAGTTTCACGCCCAATGAGAGAACCCGGGATATCATCGAGCTGCGCAATCAGCCTGACGGTCCCGGCCTGCGCTATGGCAAGCGCGGCGAGGCGACCGCGGTAGCCAAGCTCATCCTCGGCGGGGCGCGCCTGCTGCGTGAGCGGATCGGCCAGTTCCAGGCCGAAGCGCGCTATTTCGAGGGGCGGATCGGCACGGTCCATGAGCTGCGCATCGTCATCATCAACGACGATGCTCAAGCGCTCGTCACCGTCACCTATGACGGGGACTTCAAGCCCTATCTGGAAGATATCATCCGCGAAGGCGGCGCCTGGTTCGATGGGCTCTTCGAGGGCGTGTGGGAAGGATACACCTCGGCCAGCGAGCCCGAAACCCAGCAGCTGATCCTCGGCACGATCGTCACCGCGGAGATGTTCTACGTGTGCCACCACGATCTTTCGGTCAAGGATGTGACGCGGCTGAAGCGCCAGAGCGCCGCGCTGACCGAACTGCTCGACTCCGTTAACTGAGATGGCCGTGACCCTCGACCTCGCGGAGATTCAGGGAACGGTGCTACGCAATCGACCCATGCCCTATTTCGGGGCCTATCTGCTGTTCCGGATCGACGACGGAGAGGCGGCCCGGCAGGGCCTCGCGCGGCTGCTGCCCCAGGTCACGTCGGCCAGGGATTGGGAAGCGCCGGCCGACCAGGCCTGGATCAACGTCGTCTTCACCGCCGAAGGACTGCGCCGGATCGGCGTGCCGGCCGATATCGTCGCCGGTTTTCCGCTGCCTTTCGTCCAGGGCATGGCGGCCCGCCGCGTCTTCCTGGGCGATGTGGGCGACAGCGATCCCGTCAATTGGGACTGGCCGCACGGGGGCAACGGCTTCCATCTCGGCCTGTTCCTGATGGGACAGAGCGAGGAGGCGCGCGACGCCAAGCTCGCGATCGGCCATGAGGCGATGCGCGGCCTGCCGGGCATCAGGCTGCTCTCTCATCTCGATGTCGGCATCCCGCCGACCATGCGCGAGCATTTCGGCTATGTCGACGGCCTCAGCCGGCCATTCATCGAGGGCGAAGGCGGCGAGCCGCAGCCCGGCCAGGACGTCACCAAGGCGGGCGAGTTCGTGCTCGGCTACGAGAATGAATTGGGACGCATCGCAAGCGCGCCAGGCCCCGAAATCCTCTGGCGCAATGGCACCTTCATCTCGATCCGCAAGATCCGCCAAAATGTCGCTGCCTTTCGCCGGTTCCTGCGCGATAATGGCGATGCTCCGGGTGGCGAGGAGATGGTCGCCGCCAAGATGATGGGTCGCTGGCGCAGCGGCTGCCCGCTGGCGCTTTCCCCCGACCATGACGATCCGGACATCGTCGCTGATCCGCTTCGCCGCAATGCATTCCGCTACCGCGAGGACGACCCAGACGGTCGCAAGACGCCCGTGGGCAGCCATATCCGCCGCATCAATCCGCGCGACGCGCTCGACGGCACCATCTCCGACGCGCGCACCCATCGCCTGCTCCGGCGCGGCTCGGCTTATGGTCCCGTCCTGCCGGAGGGCTCGCTGGAGGAAGACGGCGAGGACCGCGGCATCGTGCTCGCGCTCATCAATGCCGACCCCGCTCGCCAGTTCGAGTTCGTCCAGTCGCAATGGATCAATGACGGGGATTTCGTCGGCGAGGGTTCGCGGTCCGACCCCATCATCGGCCGCCGCGACCTTACCGACGATTACAGCTATCCCGCGAGGCCGGTGCGCCGACGCCTCAAGGGTCTGGCCGATTTCACGGTGGTGCGCGGTGGAGAGCATGTCTTCCTTCCCAGCCTTTCGGCCCTGCGCTGGATGACGGAGCTCCCGGGCGGCATCGGCAAGCCGGACGCGACATGAGCGTCGATCATCCCTTCCGGCCTGAAGAGCGACCGATGTTCGCCGGGTCGCCTTTCTCGCCCGCGCATCCCGGCGCGCGCAGGCTGGGCTATTTCGCTATAGGCCTGTTCCTCGGCGCGACGTCGACCTTCGGCAACGCTCTGACCACCGTCAACACCGGCGTGATCGCCGGACCGCTCGGGCTCTATGCGGCGCAAGCAGCCGCGCTGCCCGCCATCTATGTCGCGATGAACGCGAGCGCCAACCTGACGCTGGTCAAGGCGCGGGCGCAGTTCGGAATCCCGGAAGTGACTGGCGGCCTTCTGGCACTGTACGCCCTGACCGGGTTTGCCCAGTTCGCCGTTCCCGGCTTCGCCCCTACCATCGTCCTGCGCGCGGTCAGCGGCATGACCGCCGCAGCGCTCATCACCCTCGGCATCTATTATCTGATGCAGGCCCTGCCGCCGAGGGCCAAGTCGCTCGGCGCAGTGATCGGCATCGGCTTGCCCCAGATCGGCACGCCGCTGGCCCGGCTCGTGCCCGTCGACGTCCTGGCCGACAACGGCCTTTGGGGCCTGCACGCGATCGAGATCGCGCTGGCGCTTTTCACCCTAGCGCTCGTCCTGCTGCTGCCGCTGCCGCCGAGCGAGAAGAGCAGGGCCTTCGCGCCGCTCGATCTGGTCACGATCCTGCTCGCTACCGCTGGCATGTTGCTGCTTTGCCAGGTTCTAGGCCAAGGGCGCACGCTGTGGTGGGCGGACACGCCCTGGCTCGGCGTCGCGCTTGCCCTGGCGATCCCCTTGCTTGCCGCCGCCTTCCTCATTGAGACGGGCCGGCCTGATCCGCTGGTGCATTTCGAATGGATCGGAAGCTGGGGGATCCTGCGCTTCGCGGCGGTCGCGTTGGTCATGCGGCTGGCGCTCGCCGAACAGACCTATGGCGCGGTGGGCCTGCTCACGCTGGGCGGCCTCAACAACGATCAGCTGCGCACGCTTTTCCTGGTGGTGGCTCTGGCCATGCTCCTCGGCATCGTGGCGGCGGCATTGACGCTGTCGGAGCGACGCCTGCCCTGGCAAGTGCTGGTCGCCGCGCTGATTATCGCGACGGGCGCATGGCTCGACAGCGACGCGACCGCCCTCACACGGCCCGCCCAGCTGATGTTGAGCCAGGCGCTGATCGGGTTCGGTACAACGCTCTTCGTCGGCCCGGCGCTGCTCTACGGCTTCCTCCGCATGATCCAGCGCGGCGGCGATCATCTGGTCAGCTTCGTCGTCACCTTCAGCATCACCCAGAATGTCGGCGGTCTCATGGGCTCAGCGTTGCTCGGCAGCTTGCAGACGATCTGGGCGCGCAATGCCTCCAACGTCCTTGCCGCGGACATGCTGGCGAGCGACCCGCAGACAGCGGCGCGCATCGCAGGCGGGGCCACGTCGCTTGCCGGCGTCGTCGCCGATCCCGCCCAGCGAGTCGCGCAAGGCGCCGGCCTCCTCGGGCAGGCCATGGCGCGCGAGGCCGGTATCATCGCCTTCACGGACACGTTCCGACTGGTGGCCGTGCTGGCGCTGGCCATTGCGCTGTTCATTTTCGCCAACATCCTGGTGTCGAGCCGGCGAGGGGGAGTCGCAGGATGAGCCCCGCCGACCAGACAGCACAGCCGGAAGCTGTGGCCGCCGATGCACCCGCCGCGGAATGGCATCCGGCGCGGCGACGCTCGATCCATGTCGTCGCCGTCGTCGCCCTCGCGATCGTCGCCTTGCTGTTCGTCCTCGCCGCCTGGGACTTGCCGCCGTTCGCCGGCGGGAGCCAGCGAACCGACAATGCCTATGTGCGCGGTCGCACCACCGTCATCGCGCCCCAGGTCAGCGGCTATGTGCTGCAGGTACTCGTGCGCGACTATGAGACGGTGAAGGCGGGTCAGGTGCTGGTGCGGATAGACGACCGCATCTACCGCGCCCGGGTCGAGCAGGCACGCGCCAGTCTCGCTGCGGCCGAGGCGGCGCTCGCGAACTCCACCCAGGCGCGCGCGTCCCGGACGGCCGGGCTTCAGGGCTCGGTCGCCGGGGTGGGAGGCGCGCAGGCGCAGCTTGCCCGGGCGCGGGCAGACATGGCGCGCGCCGATGATCTAGCGCGGGACGGCTCGATCTCGATCCGCGAGCGCGACCAGACGCTGGCCGCGCTCGCGCTCGCACAGGCTCAACTTCGCCAGGCGCAGGCGGCAAGCGAAATCGGTCGCCAGGACATCCGCACGGTCGACGTCGGCCGTGGAGGCCTCGAAGCGCAGGTCGCGGCGTCTCGCGCGCAGCTCCATGCCGCCGAGATCGATCTGGAACACACCGTGATCCGCGCGCCCGAGGGTGGCACGCTTGGCGAAGTCGGCATTCGGGTCGGTGGCTATGTCACCAACGGCACGCAGCTCCTCGCCATCGTACCGCCCGAGCGGTGGATCATCGCCAATTTCAAGGAAGCGCAGACAGGCAATATCCGGCCGGGACTGCCGGTACGCTTCACGGTCGATGCGCTGAACGGAACAAGGCTGACCGGCAAGATCGAACGTTTGTCGCCCGCCGCCGGCTCAGAGTTCGCGGTGCTGAAGCCCGATAACGCCACAGGCAATTTCGTGAAAATTCCCCAGCGGATCGGCGTGCGGATCGCCGTGGACGCCGGTCAACAGGATGCGCAGCGCCTGCGCCCCGGCATGTCGGTCGAGGTCCGGGTCGACACGGGCGTCGCGCCATGAAGACACGTCTCGTGACAAGCGGACTGTTCCTGGCGCTGTCGGCATGCGTCGGGGCCCGGCCGCCGCTCCCCCCGGCGGCGATGATGACACCCCCCGCGCAGTGGCGCGAAGATCGCGATATGCCGGAAGCAGGCATAGATGCCCAGTGGTGGCGCGCTTTCGGCGATGAGGAGCTTGCCCAGCTCGTCGACGAAGCGCTTGCTCGCAACGAAGATATCGAGATCGCTGCAGCGCGGATCGAGGAAGCGCGGGCGCAATTCGCAGCTGCACGAGGTGCGCGCCTGCCCGCTGTCCAGGGGGTGGGAGCCGGTGGGCGTACCCGCAGCGTCAATCCCTTCGGCATCGACGTCGATCAATGGGCGGCGCAAACGGAAGTGCAGGCATCGTTCGACCTCGATCTGTTCGGGCGGCTCAAGAACAGCGCCGCTGCGGCACGGGCGCAACTTCTCGCCACCGAATATGGCCGCGATACAATTCAACTCGCCATCATGACAGCCGTGACCGGTGGCTATGTCCAGCTTCGCACATTCGACGAAAGGCTCGCCGTCCTGCGCCGGACACTGGAAGCCCGCGGTTCGACGCTGAGGCTCATTCGACGTCGCGCGGAAGCAGGTTATGGCTCGCAGCTCGACCTCGCCCAGGCGGAGGCGGAATATGAAGCGACCGCGCAAGCCGTCCCTCCGGTCGAACTCGCCATCACCAAGCTCGAGAACGGGCTGAGCATTCTGCTCGGTCGCATACCCGGCCCCGTCACCCGTGGCGCCACACTGAATGCGCTGACGATTCCCGATGTGCCGGTGCAATTGCCGGCAAGCGTGCTGCGGCACCGGCCCGATCTCGCCTCCGCCGAGCAGCAGATCGTTGCTGCCGATCACTCGCTCGATGCGGCGCGCGCCGCGTTCATGCCCAATATCAGCCTGTCCGCATCCGGTGGATTTGTCGCCTCCTCGCTGCTTCCTGACAACCCGCTCTCGATCTTCTCGCTAGGCGGCAGCATCTTGGCGCCCATCTTCAACGGCGGACGCCTGAGGGCGCAAGCGGAGAGTGCGGCCGCCCGGCGCGATCAGGCTGCCTTCGCCTATCGCCGCGCAGCGCTGACCGCGTTCCGCGAGGTCGAGGACAGCATGGCGTCGGTCGCGCGGCTGGGCGAGCAGGAGCAAGTGCTGCGCCGGCAGCAGGCGGCGCTCGCCCGCGTCCACGGCCTGGCCTCGCGGCGTTACCAGGAAGGCTATTCTCCCTATCTGGAGCAGCTTGATGCCGAGCGCAGCCTGCTTTCGGCGGAGCTTTCGCTCATCCAGTCTCGCGGCGATCGCCTGCTGGCGGCGATCACCCTGTTCCAGACACTCGGCGGCGGTTGGCAGCCCGAGCTTCAGACCAAGGCCGCGTCTCGCGGCACCAAAGACATGCAGCGGATTGCCATGACACCGATCGCGGGTGGCCCGAAGAAGGGCCCCTTCACGTCCACTCGGAGCGAACGATGATCATCCTCACCGGAATTGCCGCCGGCCGTTCGCGGGGATCGTGGGGCTCGCCGCTTCGATCCTCTTTCTCGGCGAAGCGGGTTTCCCGCTTTTCGCCGCGAGTCACGCAGCCACATATCAAGGAGAGATTTCAATGAACGAGGATTTTGTCACCACTGCCGATGGCACCAGGATCTTCTATAAGGACTGGGGACCGAGGGACGCGCAGCCGATCGTCTTCCACCATGGCTGGCCGCTCTCCGCCGACGACTGGGACAATCAGACGATGTTCTTCCTCCTGGAAGGCTACCGGATCATCGCGCACGATCGTCGAGGCCACGGCCGTTCCACGCAGACCTTCGTCGGCAACGAGATGGACACCTACGCGGCGGACGTGGCGGCGCTGACCGACCATCTCGATCTCAAGGGCGCCATTCATGTCGGCCATTCGACCGGCGGAGGCGAAGTGGCGCGCTATGTCGCTCGCGCCAGGCCAGGCCGAGTCGCCAAGGCAGTGCTCGTCGGTGCGGTTCCGCCGATCATGGTCAAGTCGGACGACAATCCCGGCGGCCTGCCCATCGAGGTGTTCGACGGCTTTCGTGCCGCACTCGTCGCCAATCGTGCCCAGTTCTTCCTCGATGTGCCGAGCGGTCCCTTCTATGGCTTCAATCGTCCCGGCGTGAAGGTCGATCAAGGCGTCATCTGGAACTGGTGGCGCCAGGGCATGATGGGCGGCGCCAAGGCGCACTACGATTGCATCAAGGCCTTTTCGGAGACGGACTTTTCCGAAGACCTGAAGGCGATCGCTGTGCCGACGCTCGTCATGCATGGCGAAGATGACCAGATTGTGCCGATCGCGGATTCGGCGCTGCTCGCAATCAAGCTGCTCAGGCACGGAACGCTCAAGACATATCCCGGCCTGCCCCACGGCATGGCGACCACGCATGCCGAGACCATCAATGCCGATCTGCTCGCTTTTTTCAGAGAGTGAGCGGTCAGTCCACGCGGGATGAAGGCTCAATCCATGAAGGCCGTTATGACCACGGGTGTATCTGAACACGGCTTGGTTGGAATTGCTGCCAGGGTAGCTCCATGGCGCGCCTGATCATGCTCGTTCTGTTCATGCTGCTCGTAACTTCGGTCACGATGGCCCTGAAGACGTGCAGCGCGCAACAGCCATCCGATGGTCACGCAACCGGTGGCGATGCCTCGGGGCTTGTCTCGCTTCAGGACGGCTCGACGATGATCGCCCAGCCAGGAACGGTAGGCCGAGACCTGGTCGATTGGCTTGCCGAGCGCAAACCGGGCGAAAAGACTTTTGAACTGGGCGGCCAGGAGTTTGTTGGGCGAACCGCGCAGCCTACATCGGAATCGCTCGGCCGCGTCACCCGCTTGATCGCGATGCTCCGCGCCAATCCGGATGTGAGGATGACAATTGTCGGCCACAGCGATCCGTCGGGTGACGAGCGCGCCGACATCGCGCTTTCGCTGGCGCGAGCGCAAGCGCTCTATCGGCTTGTGCGGGATGGCGGCATCGCTCCGGCGAGGCTTGAGGTGCAGGCCCGCGGATCCTCCGACCCGCTCGCTCCCAATGACAGCCCGGTCAATCGCGCCCGCAATCAGCGCGTCAGCCTCGTTCTGAGCCGGAAGGAATAGTCCGCATGGACGGATCGGGCTCGATTCTCACTGCAATGGTCGGTCTCGCCGGCGCCGCGATCGGTGGCCTGACGTCCTTCGTGACCTCCTGGCTCACGCTGCGCACGCAAATGCATCAGAATATGCTGACAGCCGCCCGCGATCGACGCGAGGCCGTCTATAAGGACTTCATCAAGGAAGCGGCGCGCCTGTTCGGCGACGCCTTAGGGCACGAACGCGAAGATGTCTCGGACCTGATCGCGCTCTACTCAATTGTCGCACACATGCGCCTCCTCGCGTCCAGCGAGGTTATTGCGCGCGCCGAGCGGGTGCTGGAGGCGATCGTTGCCGCCTATCTAGCTCCAAATCGCACACTCCACGAATTGCGCCAATTTGCCCATGAGGGCGGCCTTGATCCGCTTCGGCAGTTCAGCGAGGCTTGCCGATCTGAACTGGAGCGATTTGATAAACTATAGCGGACAGCGCTCACCCTGAGCCTCGCCGAGGGTCGTTTCGATCCAGTCTGTGAGATGCTCCAGAACTTCGTCTCGGTTGACTTCGTTGAGAAGTTCGTGGCGCGCGCCCTCATACACCTTCGTCTGCACGTCGTTGAGACCGGCCGCTCGATAGCGTTGAGCGAGCAGTTCCACACCTTGACCTTGGTTACCGATAGGATCGAGACCGCCAGAGATCAGGAGCAGCGAAAGGTCGTGCCGAATTTTTGCAAGCTTGTCCGGATCTGCCAGCAGCGGAGCGAATCCCAGCACCGATTCCGCCGAACGGGCAGTGAGTTCGGGAAAGCAGAGCGGATCGGCAATGAAGGCATCGACAGCAATTTGGTCGCGGGTCAGCCAATCAAAGGGGGTTCTTGCCGGGGCGAATGCGCCGTTCAGCATATCGTCGAGTGGAGCAATGTGCGCAGAGACAGCCGCAGCGATCTGGTCGAGCGCACCGGACCCGGATAGGATGACCCCGGCGAGCAGGTTCGCATCGTCAATACAGTAAAGTTGTGCGGCGAAGGAGCCCATGCTGTGCCCCAAGAGGATAAGCGGCGCGTCATGGAACAGCGCCCGGCAGTGGCGCGAGAGGGCGCGCATGTCGGATATCAGAGAAGCAAAGCCGCCTTCGCCGAAATCGCCCATAGGGGTCGATGGTGTGATCGCCCTTCCGTGCCCCCGATGATCGTTGCCGAAAACGGCGAAACCAGCCGCGACCAATGACCGGGCACTCCAGTCATAGCGCCCGATATGCTCTCCCATGCCATGGGCCAGTTGGATCACCGCTCGGGGGTTGCCGGGGCCTGTCCAGCTGCTGCATGGGATGGCATGAACATCTGAACTCGAAATTTCAAAATGCACGTGTCGAAACATCGGCGCCAAACCTTTCATGTCCACGCACTATGCAGACATGCGGACAGTTCGTCCCCGGCGATAGCGTAAGCTGGCAGTGAGTGGAGCAACCTTCGGACCAGCGCAGGTTGGGTGGAACATCCATTTCCCCGGCCCGCTGCCGATTTGGTCGACACCGAGATTATGTGTTTTCACCCATCAAAGAGCAGGCATGCAGAGAAGGAAGTTCAGCCGCTCGTTGCGACCAAACCATACATTTCGCATCCGATGGTCGAGTTTAGCGAGGCCCTCTTCCTGCAAGCCGTAGCAACCATGCTTGTGGTCTTCCGACATCGTGGTCTCCCAGTCGGGACTAAGGCGAAATCTACCTCTCGGACGGGGTTTCGGCAACTTGTCACTCGCTGTCGGTAAGATCACCGCCAGCTTAGACTAAAGTCTGATGGGCTAATAATTAACCCGGTCGGGATAGTATTTTCCCATGACGCTTGAGACCATCAGATTGCCCAACAGTCCTGACGCCTGGGGAGCCGCCGCCAGGTATCATCTGGATAGCGCGAAGGGCCTGCTTGACCGCATGCACGACACGAGGACCGATGTGCGGCGCGATCAGGTTGAGCGCGATTTCTGGCAACATATGAACGTTGCATGGGAGCTGATCCAGCGCGTCGAGGGAGCGCGGCGTCTCCACTAGAGGCTTGCTTCAGTTTAAGGCACCTTGCATTCGAGCGGTGTAGGGTCTCCTTGTCCTTTCCCGGCGATTTCAATATCCATGTGCGGCGCCGTGCTCCCGGTCAGGACTGCGTTGGCCGCCAGGGGGGCGGTGGAATGCAGACCGTTGGAAACGGAGAATATGCCGGCGAGCGCGAACAAATCAGATCTGCAGGCAAGCCTTGCCGAGAGCGCCGCTCGAGAGGCGCGTAGCCGGCAGGAAGCCTTTGAAGCGAACGCCTGGCTGGCTGCGATTGTCGAGAACAGCGACGACGCTATCCTCTCGAAGACCCTTGATGGCATCATCATGAGTTGGAATGCCGGGGCCGAGAAGCTTTTCGGCTTTACCGCTGACGAGGCGATCGGCCGTCCGATCACGATCATTATCCCGCAGGACCGGCTTCATGAGGAAGAGGCGATCATCCGGCAAGTGCGCGCCGGCGAGAAGGTCCAGCATTTCGATACGGTACGACGACGCAAGGATGGCAGTCTCGTTGATATCTCGTTGACGGTCTCCCCCGTGAAGGATGCGACGGGCAAGGTCCTTGGTGCTTCCAAGATCGCGCGAGACATTACTCCGTCCAAGCACGCCGAGGAGCGGCAAGCGCTGCTCCTGCGGGAAATGAATCACCGCGTGAAGAATCTGTTCGCACTGACGGCGGCACTGGTATCGATCAGCGCGCGATCGACCGACGATGTCGACGAACTGGCCGCGGACCTCACCGCGCGCCTTACGGCACTGTCGCAGGCCCACGCACTGATGCTGCCCCATCACGACAGCGAGACGACCGATCAGGATGTCACACTGACCGCGCTGCTCCAGACGGTCCTGGCCGCACATGACGGACGTGGGCCTTCGCGTATCACGATCGAAGGTGACGATGTGGCGATCGGCCGACAGGCTTTGCCGACGATCGCGCTGGTGTTCTACGAATTGGCCACCAACGCCGCGAAATATGGTGGTCTCGCTTCGGACGGGGGCAAGCTGGCGATCGCGATCAAGACCGATGGAGAACGGGTGAATTTGACATGGCGCGAGGCAGGGGCGCCGCGGCGACCGGATCCATCCGGGCCGGAAGGTTTTGGCAGCCGGCTTGAAAAGGCGAGCCTGGCAAGCCTGCATGGAACGATCGATCGTCGATGGCTGGAGGACGGGCTGGAAGTCGTGTTACAATTCCCCGTCGGTGATCTTAGTCGCTGAGCCCCGTCGGTCGAACGCGATCGACGAGCTATTGTCTGTCGCGCACGAGCGTACGCCAGCGCAGCCGGTCGCCGCTTTGCGATAGCAAGCCACGACATCCGGTCCGAGCAAAGCTCGGCCGCGGCAGAGAGCGAATGTTATGTCCGTGTCGGATACCATCATCACCACCTGGCTGGCGGCTATCGCCCGTTTCCGGCAAGCGCGCACCGCGTGGCTGGAATGGAAGGCCCGGAACCCTTATCCGACGCGCGACATAATTCCGGACGATATCGAACAGGAAAGAGCCTTCCTTGCGGAATGGGAGCTGGGCTCCGAGGGCGTCGGTGGACCTTATACCGAGGCGGTGGATACGCTTCAGTCGCTTCCCGCGCCCAATCTCGACGCGGTCATCGTGAAGCTCCAGTTGGTCCGGGAAGCCCTGGAGGGGCATACCGTTGAAGGCGAGTTGACGCCGGTATTGCAGCTGATCGAACAGGACCTGCGCAGAATCAGGGACGATCTCGAAGATTCAGGAACAAGCGCACCCAATTAGCGACCGCTCAGTCTTTCAGTTCGGGTTTTCCGGATAGCGGGCATCATAGGCGGCCACATGCTGCCCGAGACCAAAGCGCTCGATGGCATTTTGCTCGGCAAGCATGACGCGATGCGCCGCCTCGGGCTTGTCGGCCTCCGAAGCATCGATCAATGCCACTTCAGCATCGTGCCATGCATCAAGGATCTCGTCGTCCGTGAGAGGGCCAGCATCTGGTTTGACGATAGCAGCGATCTGGGCAACCAACTCGGCCGCACGATATGGTTTCGCAAGAAACGGGACGTCTGCGCCGGTTGGAGCTACGCGACCTGAAGTCAGCACCACTCCCACTTCCGGCCATCGCGATCGAACCAGGCCGGCGAGGGCAATCCCGTCCATGCCCGGAGGCATCTCGATGTCACTGAAGATGGCTGCGATGTCGTCGCGACCTTCGAGAGCCGTAACCGCTTCCAACGCGCTGCATGCTTCCAGCACCTTGAAGCCGGCGTCGAGCAGGATCTCCGCTGTGGTCATCCGCACCAGGGTTTCGTCCTCGACGACCAAGATGCTCGTTCTTTTAAGATCCTGTTCCAGCACGTGTCTCAAGTCCCCTCAATGACCTGTCTGGCATCGAGTCCGTAGCCGATCGCTAGGGCCGCTCCGCTCACTCAAGTTGACCATGTGTTCTGACTAAATACGGGCTCCGCCTACCAATTTGACGGCTTTATTAGCGACAAAACCATCGGGTTGATCGCCGGGAACGCACCGGCATGATCGCAAGACGCTCGATAGTCGAGTCAAACATTATGTGAGCGAGGATCGCGCTTGAGCCGACGTTCTTCCTATAATTTCTATGACCCTGATAGTGGTCTTTGGACCCTCACAGCCGGAAGTTACTGAAATCTACAGCCCCTTTCGAAGCTGGGCAACTCTGCAATCATAGGCCGGCGTCGGCTCGACCCATGTGGTTCAGAGTTGATCGCACTCAACCAGCAAGCTGATCGCGGTATCGAGCCGGTCGGGTGTCGGCTCGGGAGGATTTCCCTGCCTGGTGGTGCCCGGCGTCAGACTCCACCCGCCCTCGTCAATCACGATGCGCAAGCGCAGGATCGTCTTCGGGATCCGACAGGATCAGGGCATTGCGGCCGCCGCTCCGCAACAGCGCGTCGAGCAGGACGGCCTCGAAGAAGGAAAGGGACAACGCATAGGTTGTGAACGCAACGCGCTTCCACGGCGCGGCCGAAATGAGTTCAAGCGGATTCACGGACAGCCTTCCCCCCTGACCCGGCGAACATCAGGTCACGATCCACGGTCGATGAACATTGGTCCGGCAACAGAGTAGAGGTTGGATCTCGTGGTCACAAGGGTAGATCGCCGCGGTTAAAATCGTGTATCGAATATACGACCTCACTGTAGGAAGAATAGATTGGATTCGAGGGCTGATCGAGCGTGATGGTTATTAGGCCGCGCCGCCACTGGACGCGTGTCGCCTGCTCACCGGAGCCGCGTGACATTGACGGTGAAAGCTCGACCAGACGCGAACTCACGGGCTTTCCATATTTATCCGACAGCAGCGACTTCATCTCGTCCGGCGATATGGCCGAAAATGTTACCAGGATTTGACTGACGGTCCCGCCCCTGTTGCTGAATGAAAGACGGGCGCTCGTATCGAAGTTGGTACTCGACCGCACACTTGTATCCGAATCAAGACGGTCGAGGCGATAGACCTCTTGGACGCGACTTCTTGTCATTCCGACGCGCACGAGATCCCAAACGGTCGCTTCCTCGACTTCCCGCCGGTCTGGCGGCGCTTTCGCAAACGACGGTGACGCAATCATCAGCAGCGCACACATGATCAATTTTCGCATCGAACGCGGTCCTTCCAGCGGCCGGACTCCACGCGCGAACTTCCCGGCCCGAGCAGATGGTAGAGCCTGCGAAGCGGTTCGAGAAGATCGGCTGCGGCGTCAAGGGTGTCGGCGATTCCACGCTCGGGGAAAAGGGAAGGGGGGAGCCGAGCTGGTGTCCGGGCTGATCCGGATGCCAGAAGGAGCTCCTCCGATGACCACAGTCGTAAAGCTCGCGAAGCTTACGCTCTCTCCCATCAACGTCCGCAAGCGGCCCGACGAATTGCTCGAGATCCCGCAAATGGCGGCCGATATCGAAGCCCGCGGCGTTCTCCAGAACCTGCTCGTCACGCCGGTGAAGAAGCCGCGCGGAACTTTCGAAGTCTTCGATGGCGGCCGCCGCCTGCGCGGGCTTCGCTTGCTCGCCGAACGCGGCGTGATCGATGCGGACACCTATGATGTTCCCGTCAAGGTTCTGATCGGCGACGAGGCGACGCTTTCCGAAACGTCGACCGCCGCCAACTTCCACCAGCTCAAGATGACGCCGGCGGAAGAGTGCCGCGCCTTCCAATATTTCATTGGCCTCAACAACGATATCGACGGGGTGGCCAAGCGCTTCGGCCTCACCCGCCGCTTCGTAGAAGGCCGGCTGCGCCTCGCCACGCTGGCCGAACCGATTTTCGAGGCATTGAGCGAGGGCGCCATCACCCTCGACGTCGCCAAAGCCTATGCCTCGACCGAGAACCAGGAAAAGCAGCTCCTGGTCTGGAAGAGCTACGGCGCGAGCTATGCCAATGCCGACACGATCCGCCGCGTGATCGCCAACGAGACGATGAACTCGACCGATCCCGTCGCGATCCTGGTCGGCGAGGATCGCTATGTCGATGCTGGTGGAACGATCGACCGCGATCTGTTCAGCGATAGCGGCGACAAATGGGTCAACCCGGAGATCGTCCAGCGCCTTGCGGCCGATATCATGGAAGCCGAAGCCAAGCGTGTCGGCGAGGAATTGGGCCTCGCGTGGATCCGGCCCATCGCCTCGAACTATACGCACAGCGCGGCCGCTGGTCTCTATCGCGTCATCCTGCCGCAACCCGACCTCACCGATGAGCAGATTGCGCGCCTCGGCGCCATTGCCGAGCGACAGAGCGTCATCACCGAGGAAATGGCAGACGATTCCCTCGACGAGGACGCCTATAAGCTTCTCGATCAGGAATATGACGCCCTCGAGAACGAGGTGCGCGCCATTCGCGAAGCGGCCCCTGTCCTGCCCGATGAACTCAGGCCGCACGTTGGCGCCTTCCTGAAACTGACGCCCAAGGGCGAGATGGTGCTCGACACCGAATATTACAGCGAGGAGCCGATCCCCGTTGGCGACACGGGCGACGACCACGGCGACGGGGACACCGACACCGCCGATCGCAACGGTGCGAGCGGGTCGGGGCGGACGCCCACGCCGCCGGCCGCGCCGCCCGAGGCGGTGGCACCTGGGGGTAAGCCGCTCAGCGCTCGGCTCTACGACGAATTGGCGATGCAGCGCCGCGACGTCCTCGCTGCGGCAATGCTCAGCCATCCGGCGCTGGCTCTCGACTATGCGCTGTTCGTCATGATCGACGATCGCACCAGCTCGTTCAGCGCCTACGGCTCGACCATTCGTGCGCAGTCGCCGCAGGACCCTGCGGGCGGCGAACAGCCTGCGACGCGCGCGCGCAGCTATCTCGCCGAAGCCCATGACGGCCTCGACGCGAGCTGGCTCGAGCACAAGTCCGAGGTCGATCGGTTCGAGGCGTTCCGCGCTCTCGACGATGACAGCAAGGCGGCTTGGCTCGCCTATATCGTGGCGATCTCGCTGGAGGCGAAAGGCGGCAATCGCGCCGAACAGTGCCCGCTGCACAATCGTCTGGCGACCATCATGGAAGTCGATGTCGCGGCCTGGTGGCGCCCGACCTCGGAGAACTTCTTCGACCGGATCAGCAAGGGCTCCATCCTGTCGCTGCTCAACGAAGTGGGCGGCGCGGCGCTCACGGCACGCCACGCGACGATGAAGAAGTCGGAGATTTCGGGATCGTGCGCCAAGCTCTTCGCGGGCGAGGCAATCGTCGAACCCGAAGTCAGGGATGCCGCTCTCGCCTGGGTGCCGAACGCGATGCGTTTCCTCGACAGGACCGTGGCGGACGACCTCGAGCCCGCCGAGGTCGATACCGACGAACAGCTCGGCGATGTGGAGGCCGATACCGGAGCCGATGCGCCTGTCGCCGACGCGCAAGCGCCCGATCAGGACGCCCTCGCGGCCTGACGTTCCGCTCTCCTGGAAGCCTCGCCGTCGGCGCCTTCACCGCGCCGGCGGCACTTTTTAATTCCATCAGGAGAAGTCTCATGTCGCTTCGCCAACCTATCCGCCGCGATGTCGCCGCGGAAATCACCGATCTCATCATTCGGAAGATCGAGGAGGGCGTGCCGCCCTGGTCGCGGCCCTGGCGATCGAGCGGGGCAGGGGGCCGGCCGCTTCGCCATTGTGGAACACCCTATCAAGGCATCAATGTGCTCTATCTGTGGGCGCTCGGTGATGCCTTGGGCTATCGCTCCCACTACTGGATGACCTATCGCCAGGCGGAATCGCTGGGTGGTCATGTCCGCAAGGGCGAGAGCGGCGCGGTCTCGGTCTATTATTCCTCGTTCAAGAAGCGCGAGGAGAATCCGGAAACGGGCAAGGAGGTCGAACGCAGCATCCGTTTCCTTCGCCATTACATCGTCTTCAATGCCGACCAGGTGGATGGCCTTCCAGCCTATTTCTATCCGTCGACAGAGCCGGAACAGCCGCTCATTCCATCGGAGCGACAGGCCGCGATCGACGCCTTCTTCGCCTCCATCCCCGCAGATGTCCGACACGGCGGCAACCAAGCCTACTTCACCCCGACCTTCGACCACATCCAGCTCCCGAACCGGACGTCGTTCCGCAGCATGGACCTGTACGCATCCACCCGATGCCATGAGACAGTGCATTGGTCAGGCCATGCCAGCAGGCTCGCGCGCACGTTCGGCAAACGCTTCGGCGATAAAGCCTATGCTTTTGAAGAACTTGTGGCCGAAATCGGCGCCGGGCTTTGCTGCGCGGACCTCGGGCTGCCCAATGTCCTGCACGACAGTCATGCAAGCTATGTGGGGCACTGGCTCGGGATCCTGCGCGGCGACAAGACCGCCATCATCCATGCCGCCGCCAAGGCTGAACAGGCTTTCGCGTACCTCAAGAGCTTCGGCGCAGCGGACGACAAAGATTCCGCGGACGACGACGATACGCCCGTGCCGTTACCGGCCCTAGCAGCCTGACGACCCTGCAACCCGGCACGGTCGCTGCCTCTTTCCATCTTCACGAAAGGACCACCGCCATGGGATGGCTCTTCATGCCCTTCACGTCGATGGGCGGTCACAAGACCGCCAAATCCTATCTTGATGGCCAGCTGACCTACGAAAAGACCCTCGATGACGGCAGCAAGCGCGGCGTCAGGGTACTTGCGTCCTCCTGCCCGGGAAATCGGACCTACTACGCCGCCGCGCAGGAGACCGTCGATGGCGTGGGCGGCGCCGTCTTCGCCGTCGTCTGCCTAGTGCGCTGGAACCCCCGCTCGCGCGATGGCCACCAGTTCGGATATAAGGACATGATCGAAAATGCCGGTCCTTGCGAGGCTGACTGCCCTGCTGCGATACTCGATCTGCTGAGCCCGACAGAGCACGAATACGCGATCGACTGGCGCGCGCGCTGTCGCGCCAATCTCGAACGCCGCGCTCGCAAGCTTGCAGATGGAGACCGCATCCGGCTTCCCGAGCCGGTGACCTTCACCGACGGGAACGTCGCGCAAGAGTTCGTCGTCTGCAAACGTGGCCGCAGCCTGGTGCTTCGCGATCCGCAGAATGGCTGTTTCTATCGGATCAGCCGGATTATGGAGCGCGCCTGGACGATCGTGCCCATCACCAAGATTCACAAGACCGTGTTCGCCTGAGATTCAGTCCGTATAACCGCCCAGGAAAGGGATTGTGGCTATGACACTGCCGACAGACAGGTTCGGCCTGTCGCCCAAGCGACAGCAACTTTGCAGCCGGGAAAACGCCCTGCGGGTCGCCGGCCGGATATTCGACAACTATCCCAAGCGGATCAGCATCCTCAACACCGGCGACCCTTTGCAGCCTTTCCGCATTTCGGTCGATCCGGCAAACCGGGATCAGATCGTCGCGGAGATGGTCGCTTGAAACCCCTCATTCTCATATGTCTTTCGGCGCTGGTGTGGGCCATGCCCAACGCGCTCAGCGCACGCGACACGCAGTCCTTCACTGCCAGGGCCAGAGCGCTTGACGGCGACACCGTCGCCGCTGATTTCCGCCTTCTCGGCGTCGACGCCTTCGAACGGCGGCAGCTTTGCGAACGAAATGGATCATGCTGGGAATGCGGCAAGGCCGCGCAGGATCTCGCGGCGCGGACCTTGCGCGACAGCGATGCGACCATCAGCCTCACCGCAAGCTCGAGCTACGACCGGCCCGTTGCCACGGTTAGCGTGAACGGCCGCGATCTTGGAGAACTACTGATACGTGCCGGTCTCGCGGTGCCTCAGCCTCAATACCTCAAGATCGATCAGCCGCGCGCGGTGCGATATAGTCGTGCCTTCGCTGACGCGCAGCGCGAAAGGGCAGGGGCTCTGTCGGGTCGCTGGATCGAACCGGCCCGTTGGCGGCGCGGCGATCGGCTATCCTGCGAGCGCTGATAGTCGGCAAAAGGGCTCGGCCTTATTCGGCGGCGACCATCTCTGGCGGCATCTTGAGTTCGCGCAGGGCGTGGCGAATTATCTGCCAGCCGCCGCTGACACCGAGCCCGGCCAGAATGATGGCGACGCCGATGTCCGGCCAAGCGGTCGCTGTTCCGAACACCCCGCCCGCAGCGGCGACGACGGCCACATTGCCGATCGCGTCATTGCGCGAGCAGATCCATACGGACCGGCGGTTCGCATCACCTTCGCGGTGGCGCCACAGCAGGAGCGCACACCATAGATTTGCGACGAGCGCCATGATCCCAATCACGCCCATCGTTTCGGCCTGGGGGAGGCTCCCTGCATAGGCCATCCAGAGCGTACTCGCGAGTACCCAAAGCCCGACAAGAAGAAGCGTCACGCCTTTCAACAGGGCTGCCCTTGCGCGCCAGCGCAACGCGAGGCCAGCGACAACAAGGCTGATCAGGTAATTGGCGGAGTCACCGAGGAAGTCGAGCGCGTCGGCCATCAGCGACGCGGACTGAGCGGAGACGCCGGCGATCATTTCGACGGCAAACATGCCCGCGTTGATCCCGAGCGCGATCAGCAGGACGCGCTCCCACCTTTCGTCCCTGGAGCGATCAGAGTCGCATCCACCTCCGCAACAATCACCGGCCATTGCGCCAACCTCGATTCGACTGACGCTGACACTATGCACCCGCCACCGGCCAACGGGTCAAGCAAAGCATGAGGTCGTCTGCCGGAGAAAACATCCTAGATCGACCGGCAGAGCGCATTGCCCCCCGGTCGATCCGAATGTCACACACCGAGTTCAGGATCGGCCCACCACGATCGGCCCTGCTGGAAATCCTCGGACGACGAGACGACCGGGCCATCGGGCTCGTCGGCCACATAGGGCCGGACAAGCAGGCGAGCCTTGACCCTGCGCCGATGCATTTCGCCCGCGATCCGGCCGCGCGCTTCGAGCAGTTCCTCAAGCCACATCAGATCGTCGATCATCTCGACGACACCGCGGCCGGCGAGGCAGAAATAGATGCAGCGCTGGAAGTCGTCGCCCGCCGGATTGCTGAGGATCGAGGCCAGCTTGCGCTTCCCGCCAGGCTCGCCCTCGTGGATCCAGCTCACCGCCTCGCGAAGCTCCCGGACCGAATAGAAGGCGTCCTCGATATGCATGCCGATGGACGCGTTCGCGATCATGCGCCGCGCCGGGCGGTTCTGCTCATCGAGCGCCGCATCGCGCAGCGTCACGTCCAGATCGAATTGGTCAAGATAAGTGGCGGCGGAATCGGTCATCGCAAATCTCCTTCCCAAGGAACGTACCATGAACAAGGACGCGCTCAAAGCGAGGTCGATTGCGGTCATGATCGGGCTGCCCCATCTGTCCGACGGCAAGCTGCTCGATCGGGCTCGGCGCTTGCAGCAGCCCGTCCTCATCTCTGCCAACGCCTTCTCCCGGTGGTCACGGCGACGCGGCTGGCGCGAATGGGTGGGTTGGTCGATGCGCCAACTCGAAAATGCCAAAGGCCTCCATAGCCTCAGCCTCGACAGCGCGGGGTTCAGCGCGATGGTGAGCTACGGTGGTTATCCCTGGACCGTGGACGACTATATCCGGCTCGCGGCCGCATATCCGTTTCGCTGGTGGGCGAGCCTCGACTATTGCGTCGAGCATCAGGTCGCCGGCGACCGCGAGGAAGTCCTCGACCGAATGTCGCGCACCATTCGATCCAATATCGAGTGCCGCTTGCGGGCCGAGGACGAAGGAATCCTGTCCACCTTCATGCCGGTGATCCAGGGACGGCTCCCTGCGGACTATGAGCGGTGCGCCGACGCTCTTTCGGGGACGATCGACCGGGCCGGGCTCGTTGGGGTAGGGTCGATGTGCCGGCGCGCAATCCATGGCCCCGAAGGCCTCATGGCCGTCGTCGACCATCTCGATCGGGTTCTTCCGCGGCGCATCCGGCTCCATTTGTTCGGCGTGAAGGGGGAGGCCCTTCCGTACCTGACGGCGTTCAGCCACCGCGTCGCCTCGATCGACAGTCAGGCCTATGGCGTCGCAGCCAGGAACGCTGCGCGGCGCGGTCGCCAGTCGAAGAGCGACGCGGTCGTGGCGGACCATATGGAGTACTGGGTTCGCGCCCAGCATGCGCGCCTGCACCAGCCGCAGCGCCGGCTTCCGGTGCAGGTGCCTATGGGCGAACCCGCGCGACCCGATGATCCATGGGAGGAGGCAATCGCCGAAGCGCGGCAGGAGATCCGCGAACTGATCGAATCCGGTGATCTCGATCATGACGAGACAACCGCGCCCTGGATCGAGCAATGGGCGGCCGACATCTATCGCGAACGCATGACGGGCTGATCACGCTTGGCCGCCCGGTGCGGGCGTCGTCGTCCCGGAGCGCCACAAGACCTTCAAAGAGGAGAGGGGGATGCGGGGGCGCTCCGACAGAAGCACGAGACCATGCAGTTCGAGGAAACGTCATGCCCCACCAGTTCATCGTCACCGAGCGGGTCCCTGCTCGCTCAAATCGTGCGGAGGTCCGCAATCCGATCCTTACACTCCCGGCGGTCGCGCGGCTGCGGGCGCTCGATCCTGAAACGCGCCGTGCGCTGCAGGACCTGCTCCTCGAGCTGCAGCAGGATGCGAGGCAGCGTGCCGAAGCAAGCTGGCGCAGCCACAAGCCTCCGCTTGCCTCATACTGGGCAGCTTGCGGTGTTTATGCCGGCCACCTAGCCCGCGCCATCGGACCAAGCCAACGCGGCGCCAGACGACAACTCCACAATCACTGCGCGATCCTCACGAAAGGGGAGGGGATCGCGGGCTGAAGTCCTATCGAAAGTCTGGAGATGATCCATGCCACCCAGCGAAGCCCTCGATCTCCTGAAGGAGGCGCTTGATCTATTCAACGACAACGCGAACTTCGCCCTGCGCCGCGATCGCAAACGGACGAGCTATAAGCTTGCCGCACGGATCGACGATCTCCTTCAAAGGTTCGACGGGCCCAGACATCTGGCGATTGACGAGGCGCGTGAGCGATGGTCGGCGGCGTCCTCCATCCGCATCGATCCGAACGAACGGATCGTGGAGCAGTCTCCCGGTGGCGGCTACTGGGTCCGGGCCTGGGTTTTCGTCGAACGGCCGAAACTCGACGAGCCCGGGACGCCGCTTCGCACCCGATATGAGGCAGCCCTTGCGGTGCTGCCCTCATTGACCAGAGAAGTTCTTCTCGCCCACCGCGTTGATGATCTCGATTATGCTGCCATAGCGGCCCGCTTCGGAATAACGATCGGCGAGGTTGAGCAGTGCATCGCGGATGCACTGGAAGCGGTTTCCAAGGCGCTCGATCACGATTGAGTGCCCTGCTCGCATGAGGCCTACAGCGCATCTTGCGGTATGCGTTGAGGCAAAATCCTACCACATGCGAGACTAAATCTCTTTGACCGGCTGCAGCGTAAGCGCCGACGGAACGCGGCCTTGTTGCCGGCGCCGGAATAGGAAAGCTCGCGGCCTTTGAGGAGGCGTGAGCATGGACATCGAGCAATCAAATGAGCCTCGTATGAGCGGTCGCGGTGATGGC
>NZ_JBHTLS010000100.1:0-22068 GCF_042678845.1 Sphingobium olei
CT
This sequence comes from Sphingobium olei, assembly GCF_042678845.1. Classification (NCBI taxonomy): domain Bacteria; kingdom Pseudomonadati; phylum Pseudomonadota; class Alphaproteobacteria; order Sphingomonadales; family Sphingobiaceae; genus Sphingobium; species Sphingobium olei. The sequence goes on from NZ_JBHTLS010000100.1 coordinate 3, forward strand.
CTTCAACAAACTCAAGAACTGGCGGCGTATCGCAACTCGATACGACAAAACCAAAGAGTCCTACCTCGGCTTCGTCAATCTCGTCTCAGCCCTGCAATGGATACCCTTTGTCCACGAAACCTAGAAGAGTTATACCGTCTTTCAGTGATTTAGACGTTGCTCATTTCGGCCCCAACCACACTTGCAAATAAAGAATCTGTCATGTTTCCTTCATCGCCCACGAAGGTGTGGAGGGGGTCTGCATGTCGGAAACCTCGGATTCGCAATCTATCGGCACGATAGACCCAGCCTATATTCGTCTGATTCGCGACCTGATGGCCGCGCACGACACGCCGCATCGTTCGCTCGCTGAGAAGACCGGCATCAGCAAATCCCGGCTCGGTCGCATTCTTCATCAGACCCCGCAAAAGCGTCTGTCCATGACGGTTGATGAGCTGGAAGCGATCCTCGACGCACTGGGAACGAACATCCTCAAAGCCTTCCTGCGCACCGAAGCATTACGCGACCTCGATCCTTCGGATCACGCGCGTTACGAGAGCGTGCTCAATCTCGTTGGCGACATCGTCAAAGACCTCGGGCAGGAGCTGGTGAAGACGCTTGAGAACATGAACGGCATCGACGGTACCGAGCCGCAACCCCATTGGGTCGGCATTCTTCGCAACGGCTGGATCGAGGATATCGCCAAGGCCGTCGCCTTTGTCATGGGACGCCGCACCGTAATCACCCAGCGCGATGAACTCTGGCGCTGACACCTTCACTGCTGGCCGCTCGCTCGTCTGCAAGGCGGGGCAGGTTCTCGCCTCCTCAGAAACTGGCTATCGCGACCGTTCGACCGGAAGTGCGCCGATCTGCGGTCGCCGGCGCCGCTGGGACGCTCGGAACGATCGTCGCCTGCCGGTAAGTCCCGCTCAGCCGCGACCAGTTGAGCAGAACGTTGTCGACGTAGGCCTGCGTCTCGGCGATCCGCGGTACGAGCCCGTTCCGAACCCGCCCCGGGCCCGCATTATAGGCGGCGAGCGCGAGATGGTAGTGCCCGAAGCGGTCGAGTTGCTGGCGAAGATATTTCGCGCCGCCGCGCAGATTCTCTTCCACACTGTAGCGGTTGACGCCGAGCGAGACCGCCGTGTCGGGCATCAACTGAGTGAGACCAAAAGCGCTCTTCGGCGAAAAAGCATCGGGCCGATAGCGGCTCTCCCGGATGATCATGGCATCGAACAGCCCCACCGGGATGCCGTACTGGCAGGCGATGTTGCTCATCATCCCGTAGTAACTCGCCCGCCGCATCTCGGCATCGGAAGCGAGGAAACCGGCCGGCCGGTAGCCCGGCGTGTGGCAGCCTGGCGCGTAGCTATAGGCCGCAGCGGCGAACACCGGTCCTCCGCGCATCCAGAGCGGTACCGGGATCGAGGACACCTGGGAAATGCCCATGAGAGCGGGAAGTCCGTCTGGCTGCGCCACACCGACATGGGCGAACCTATCCTCGTCATTGCCGGATGCCTTGCTCGTCCTTTCGTCGGCGAAACTGCTGGCCATCTGGAACTCGACCCAACGCCGGCTGAGATCGTGGACCTTGAAGTCGGAAACCCCTGGTGCAGAAGGAGTTCCAGCGCGAACATCGGACTGCGCTGGCTGCGGCGACGTTGCCGCGTCCGGCTTGCCCGTCGCGCCCATGGCGATGAGCTGTACACTGCGCGCGGGTGGCTCCCCCTTTGGAGCAGCCTGCGCTTGGGCAGAGCAGACCAGGCTCGCCACGGCCAGGATATACAAACGCATAGAGACCTCCCCTTTTGCGAACTGGGGAAAGGGAAGAGCAGCAGATGTCGGCTTGTCAATCCGCCGCCAGACGCTCCACGTGGCCATCTCGCAGCACAGGAGACTGGCGAATGTGGCTGATCGCGCGCCACAGCGACGGCCAAGGCGCCGGCCGCATTCCGCTTCCCGCCCCCGTTCGCGATGCACTTGTCAGATGGTATATCGGCAAGGGCTCCCGGCATGATGAGGAAGCCGGGATCATGCTCGTCCAGCAGGCCAGGATTGGCGAGAAATGGCTCGCTTGCGATTGCCTCACCCCTGAGGAAGCCCCCCCAATCCTCACCCCTGCCTTCCTGTCGGAAGCCGAGACCTATTACCTCCGCCGCCTTACGAGCGCGAACCGACCTGAGCATTTGCCGGATTGCCCGTTCTTTCGCGACCAGGCGACAAACCGCGTCACCGAGGTCCGCACACCGGAGAGCCCCGCCGATCCCCCCTCGGGCTATTTCGAAGTGCTCAGGCCCGCGCCCGAGAAACTCTCTCAACGACCGGAAGAAGAGAGCAGCGACGACCGCACCCGCCAGGCCTCCGTGCCGCGACTCGCGCGGCTCCTATGGCGCCTCATCCATATCGCGGGGCTGAACCGTACCCCGCCCCTCTCGCATGAGAGGCGATACCACTCGATCGGCGACGAGTTCCGGTCGCTCTCCATGGCAGCAGAAAAGGTCGAGATCGCTCCAGGCGTGGAACTCGGCCGCGCTTTCTGGACCCATGCCCAGGCCCTTCACAGCAAGCGCGTCTATGCGGGTCTGCGCGAACTTGCGCGGCGCTGGCCGCGCGGTCACGCTCCACAAGCGTTTCTCGCGCTCTTCGCCCAGGAGTTTCGAGGATCAACGATCCAGGTGGCAGGCTGCGACCCGGTCATCCTCGCCAATCGGGTCCAATCGCCATCGGTACGGGGCAACACGATCAAAGGTCCCTACCTCGTCCTGATCGTGGCCGGCGAGTATCCCGAAGCCCACGGTTATGCGCCGCTCCGCGGCTATGCCCAGCCTATCTTCTCCGGGAGACGCTTCATCCCGGTCGACTCCGAGTTTGAGCGGACCGTCCTGCGCGCGTTGCTTCAGCTCCGGCGAGTCTTCAATGGCCAGGGAATCGACCTCGTGCTCGAGAAGCCCGTGTTCGACACGCTGACGGAAATCGGCCCATGCCGTCCCGACTTCCTGCTCGAAGCGCGCTCGCGCAGCACCGGCGAAATCCGACAGATCGTGATCGAAGCCATGGGATCTGCCGACGATGCTTATCTTGCAGCAAAGGCCGTCACCCATCCGCGCATGGAGCAGATCGCACCCCTGCTATGTATTTCTCCGAAAGACGCCGAGGCGGATCGGGTAGGACCGATGGTATCGCGCGCATTTGGGCTGTGACCAGAGGTAAGCAATTTCGACGCCCTGCCGCGTGGGGTGTCATCCCAATCCGGGCAGCACGGCCATACTGCCGCGATTAACCCCACCTCATCGACGCGGCGAATAGGGTCACGATGCCGAGGGTCACCGGGGTCGAGGTCAGATAGAGCTTTTGCCAGCGCCACCATGTGCGGGGCAGAAAGAGCAAGGCGGACCTGACGGACTTGACCGTCGACCACGAACGGTCCCGGTAAATCTCGAATGCTGCAGTGGCGCAGGCGAGCGCGAAAGCGATCGCGCAGCACAGGCCTGCGGCGACATAGAGCGCTAGCCAGTTGGACAGTTCGATCTGGGTAAGCTGATGCATGGCAACCCGATTCATATTCGATATGTACGAATAAGTCCTCTCCATGGTTTCCCGGCATATCGCCGGGACAAGTTGGGCCGTCCGCGAATCCGTCTCCCCCTTGAGCGCTGTCCGGCGCTTCAGCATCTCCGAACAAGGTCTTGGCCGGATTCTGCGCCTGTGTTAGGCGCTTTGCCGCGCTGCGAAGTGAAGGCGCCGGGACTGGTAATCCCGTCGAGAAAGACAGCTCGGTGCGATTTCATGCCCGGGGTGCCTAAGCACATGTCCAGATGTTTCGGTGCTGAAGCTTCGGCACACGTCTCGAAGGGATTACCAGCCCGGCTCCCGCGCCAAGAGCGCGCGGGCATCGGGCATACCAGCCCCCGCCCTCTATGATAGAGAAGGTCAAGCTGGGCATGAAATCCGACCGCGACACACAGTGCAGACTGGTTGGGATCATCAGGCGGCTCGACGAGGCGCTGGCGCTTCTCGACCAGATGGACCATGGCGATGGCGACGGAGCAGCCTTCATTCAGCGGGCCGTCGATCGCGCCAAACGGGAGCTAAGGTCGAATTTCGGCCGCTACGCCGCTCCCCTGCCCCCTCAGCGCGCCAGAAGGGCGACCCCGCGGCCAACGGGTTGCTCGTCGCCTCGATCCCGTCGTTCGAGCGATCTCAGCGATCTTCCCTGATCAGTGGTGCGGCAGAGTCGGGAGGCCCTTTCCAACCAGGCGCATCATGAAGGCCTCCATGATATCCCGCCCCTTCGCGCTAAGCCCTAAGTAGGTGAAACGCTGATCCGCCCTTTCTTTCACCCGCTCGATGAGGCCAAGCTCGAGAAGCTTGCTCACCCAGCGCCGCCCTGTACTTGGGGGCACGCCGGCGATCACTGCGACACTGCTGGATTTGACGCGAGCCCCTCTGGCAAGCGCGGTGTAAAGGTCGAGAAGGATGTCCCACGCCGGATCTGAGAAGAGCTCTCCGCCAATCACATCTTCGCGCAGGCGCCTGGCCATAAGCGCCCAACGTGCAAGGTCGGCCCCGGGCAGGGCGCCCCCCGATGGACCCGCCGGCCCGGCTCGCGCGAAACCGCCTGCGCAACTGCACGCGACATCCGGACCATCCATCTCGGGAAATGGCGCCCGACGGTCCCGCTGCATCTCCGACCCTGACACTACACGCTCGCCAGGGAGGACGATGTCAGGTCCTGCGCCTTTCGTTCGATGGATGGTCCATGATTGCGCCTGCGCGGCCCGATGGACGCGGGGCGTGATGATGATCGGTCCAGCGGACCAGGCCGATCCCAATCTCCTTCAGGCCGGATCAGCATGTAGGGGTCGACACCAATGACGAGCCGGTCCTGCGTCGCCGCGAGGCTGGCCTCGAGCTCGACATATTCGACCTCGGAAAAGGTGAAATGCGGTCGGCCCGCGATCGCCCTGAACCCGAATATACCCCAGAAGCGGACCAGGTCGCTGCGCGAGTGTCCGTAAGCCTTGAGGTATCCCTTGCGACGGCAATGGTCGATCGCCTCACGGACGAGCCGAAAGGATAATCGCGAGTTCCTGAATTCGTGCCTGACAGCGAGGCGTTCGAATTTTACGAAATCCGCGAAATAGCGCACGCGAATGCAGCCCGCCGGTTCACCGTCAATCTCGCCGAGGAAATGTGTCGCGCAAAAGTCGTTCCCGTCGAACTCCTCGTCGAACGGGCAATCCTGTTCCGCCATGTAGGTCGCCGACCGGATCGTGAAGCACTTCAGCATGTCTTCCATCGTGCGCGCCACACGCACCGTAATCGCGCCTGCTGCCCGGGCAACGGCATCGTTCTCGAAGACCGGGAATCCCGAGCGCGGGGACAGCCCCAGCAGATCCGCAGCGGCATTGGGATAGGCGGCCCGCGCTTCGACGAACCCCATGGCAGGGAACAGACGAGACGTGTGCCCGGTCACGCCCCGCGTGAATAGCGGACAACCCTCAGGCGCGACCCGGCCGAGAAGGGGAGCGAGCGCGCGAAGCGTGGGGGTCAGCGTGCCGGGCGCAAAGATCAGCCAGATGTAGATCGCGTGGGGGCGCTCATCGGCGCGGCAGACCATCGTCAAGTCCGGCCGCATTCCGCTGAATTGCTGATTTACGAGCGCCCAGGCCCCTCGCCGATTGAGCGGGAGATAGGCGAGAAAAGCCGGTCGATCCGCTCGTTCGCCCCGCTCCCCCACGAGATGAAAGATGTCCGGGTTGTGCGCGATTGCCGCCGCGGCGACATCGTCGGAGACCAGCCCTCCCAGATGGATTCTCGCAACCGCCAGCGCAGCAAGCGCTTCTTCCGAGCTCGCCGGGCGCGTCACCGAGACACGCTCCACGCCAGTAGCGCAGAGCCGTTGGACGCGCTCGGAAAATGCCATCGTGTGAAAGCCGTTGATCGCAGCGGCCTGTATGTTCGCCTGATACATGGATCACCCTTCATGCCTGGAAGGGTTCTTCAAGTACTGGCATAGATCGGCCTTGACGCGAGGCCATCTTTCGCCCGGGCGGGCGCACTTTTGACACACCAAGCCGTTGGCGGGCCTCATCTCACCGCGCGCATGGACGCTTGCCCATCAAGACTCCGCAGTATCCTGGCATTGTTCCGACCATGCGTAATGATCCGGATTGACCGACTTTATTGTTGATTTTGAAAGATCATATGCGCTCTTTTCGCAGCGGATTCTGCCCTGATCCGGACTGGAGGAGAGCGCGGTTTGCCTACGTCAAAGAAATCGCGGAACGCCGCGAAGATACTTGGCCAGCCCGCCAAAGTCCTCAAGCGCCGTCCTGAGACACGATCTTCTGGTGGCAAGAAGTCCTTTCACGAAAAGCTCAAGCTCGTCGACTGGACAGACTTGGAGCTCTTTCTCGATGTCTTCGAGGCAGGCAGCCTGCGGGCTGGCGCGCTGAAGACTCGCCACGCCGTTGGGACAATCCGTCGTCGGCTGCAGCGGATCGAGGATAAGCTGGGGGAATGCATTGCCAAGCGCGGGCCCTCTGGATTGCGGTTGTCGCCGGTGGGCGAACAGTTGCTCCTCACGGCGCGGGAAATGCGACGAACGCGGCAGAGCGCCGAGGCAGTGCTCCCCCCTGCCGGTCAACGCGAGCGAATCCGTATCGCCGTCACCGAGGGCCTGGGAACCTACTGGCTGATGCCCCGACTCGTGGAGTTCCAGCGCGCCAATCCGGATCTTGATGTCGACCTTCACTGCGACATGAGCCGCAGCGACGTTGCCGGCGGCGAATGTGACCTCGCCGTGCAACTCGAGCCTCCCGCCGAAGGAACGGCCATCGTCCACCGCATTGGCTGCCTGCATCTCATGCTCTTTGCCGCCGAGGTCTATCTGAGCGCCGCCGGTACGCCGACATCGATCGACGAATGGCCGAACCACAAGCTCGTGTGGCAGGAGGCAGACCAGGTCGCATCTGACCTCCTGCCCTTCATCCTGGGACGATCAGACGTACCTGGACTGATAGGCATAAGGACCAACAGCAGTTCCGCTCATTTTCGAGCGATTGCGACAGGTGGAGGCATTGGCATACTGCCCACCTACGCCCGAGCGATCAGCAGGCGGGTCCGTCCGCTGGACCTGGACGTGCGGTTGCGGCGAGAGATACTTTGCGTAGTCAATCCCGGCAGAGCCTCATCTCCAGGCGTGCAATTGGCGATAGCATGGCTGAATAGCTGCTTCGCTGGTGACATATATCCATGGTTCCGCGACGAGTTCGTGCATCCGCAGGATTTCGAGCAGGCCATCTCGTCACGGCACGTCATCGGCCTGTTCGAGGGCTTCATCGACAATATGTCGGCCGATGACCTCGATTGAATTTGAGTCGTACCGGTTGGAAAAGCCGCGCTTATGCTCTCTACCTAGTACATAACGAAATCGGGATAGGACTGATCGCGGCGTCGCCGCACATATTGCCACGTGCGCCTGGCCTATGCTGCCAGTAATGATGACGATGCCCATGATGGGCGGAGAGTGGGCGATGACGCGCTGGGCGGAGCCGTACGCGACGGCTCTCCTCCGGCCCCTGGTTCTACGGCGGCGATCGACGAATGACGGCCACTAACGAAAATCAGGCGATAAGCGCCATATTTGCGCCTATGGATAGCCCGCTTCCTTCTGGTGGCGAACCGCCAGAATGGCCACAGTTTCGCCTTCGAGGCGATAGAGGGCGACATAGCCGCTGTTGCCTAAGTCGATCAGCTTTTCCCGATAGTCGGGGTCCATATCCTCCACCGGGCGGCCGATACGCGGTGATGCCGCCAGAATCCTGACCCCGGCCCGGACCGTCGCAACCGCGCGGGTTGCAGCTTCGGTATCCTTGGGCAAGAGCCAGCGATAGAGCCGCTGAACATCGGCCAGCGCATTCGGCGTCCAGATCAAACGTGGCACTTAGGCGGCTCTGCATCCTCGCCCGCTTCGAGCTTCGCCAACCAAGCGTCGGCTTCCTCAAGCGTCAGATGCAAGCCCGTCTTTTGATATTCGTCCCATGCCTGTATGGCATCCTGCCGGAACGCCTCGCGCTTTTCCTCGCGTTCGACATACTGTGCAATGGCTTCGCGCATGATCCAATGCGAGCTGCGCCGCCGCACTTCCGCAAGGTGCTGGACGCGCCCCTTGAGGGCATCATCGAGCTTGATTGATGTTGGCGCTGCCATAGCACGACCTCCGTAGCAAAAGGTATTACCTTGCGCTAAGATAGCCTCACGGGGCTTCGTCGTCCATACCCAGCGCCAACAGCCGGGCCGAGATTGATGCGCTTTCCGGCCTACTCGTTGCAGCCAGATATCTTAAGCTGGCTCGATGGACATAGCTTCATCGTATAGCAGCCTGCGTGCGATCGTAACGGAAAGCCCTTTGGTCGGCACAATCTTGGATCGCTGCTTCTCCGTCGACCTGCCCGAAATGCTGGCTATCGGGCAGCGCCATCGCGCAGACGGCTTGGAACGCTGCATTTGGCCTGCCGCCCGAACATGGCCCTGCAGACATCGATTTGGTCTATTTCGATGATGCCAATCTGTGGGAAGAAAGGGAGCCGCAACAGGCGCCGCGCATCCGCGGCCTATTCCCTGATCTGCCGATATGGATCGACGCGAAAAACGAGGCGGGCATCCAGCTCTGTATTGAGGCGAAGTTCGATTCCCAAGCGCCAAGATCTGTAATTGCGCTTGCTGTTTCCCACATCGGTTTGGCACTATCGGATAATGTCGCTGTATTGCTTTTTTGGAAGGCACAAGCCTTCGCTCACGTCGATCGGAAAAGGCAAGCAAGGCGGCGCCTATTCCGCCCTGTGCGAACGCTGCGGGCTCCCGCTGGAGCGATCTCAGAAGGGAAAATGGCTGCCCGTGGGTCCGCTGTACGACCTCGGGAACCGTCCCGGACGGTGACGGTGGCTCAAGCGCGGCCTATTCCGCACTGAACCGCTTCGCAAGACGCGCGCTTGCCCCGCTCTTGGCCGCGAGTTTCGCGCCGTAGCGCATCACGGTCTTGGGATCACGCCACCGATAGGCCTGCATGATCGCCGGCAGGCTCTCTCCGGCCGCAAAATTGTCCTGTGCCACGCCGACGCGGATCGAATGGCTCGACACGGCGGCCACCCAGCGCTCGAGCTCGGCCTCGCCCATTGGGCCGAGCAGCTTCTTGTCGAACGCCTGACGGATCAACCGCTTGTAGATGAGCGTGATCGTGCCGGGGTTGAGCGCCTCCTCCCCTACACCGCGGATAGAGCCGTCGAACCAGGTCTCCACGCGCCGGAACAGGGCCCCGCGCGCGATTCCTGCCTTGTTGCACCACTCGGCGATCGCGCGCATGGTCGCCGGTGACAGGTAGGCAAATGCCCCCTGCCCTTCCTGGTCGGTCTTGCTCCGCCCGATCTCGACCACCCCTGCCCCGTCGACGTCGGGCCCGTCGATATGCTCGAGGCGCATGGCGGCCAGTTCGGATCGTCGACAGCCGGTATCGTAGTTGACCAGGAGCAGCGCGCAGTCGCGCGCGCCCAGGAGGTCGCGCCGTGTGGCTTTGAGCAGCACGGCAAGGCTTACCCCGCTCGCCGGCGCGTCGAGATCGCTGACATCACCCTTGAAGCGGATGCCCCGCGCCTGAACCTGCCGCGTGCCGAGCAGTTTGCGCGCGGCCTTGTGCTCGAGCCTCACCAGCGGCGCCGCGGTCGGATCGTCGAGACCCGCCATCCGGTACGCCCAGCCTATGTTGACGAGATAGCGCGCGATCGTCGCGGCCGCGCGCGGCCGCGTCGCCCGCGCGGCTTCGCTGTCGTGATCCTGACCAGACAAGGCGCGGATATAGGCCGCGACCGTCTGGGCGCTGGCCTCCCCTGCCCGCACGTGCGCCCGTCGGCACCAGGCGTCCCAGAGCTTCATGTCGGAGAGAAACGCGCGGATCGTGTTCGCCGACCAGGCGCGCGCGGCGGCTTCGACGAGCTGGGGATCGACCACCGCCCGGCCGATCGCAAGCGCCCGCACCTCGCCGACAACGTCGTCGACGCGAGCCGGCGGCGTAGCTTGCCTGCGTGTGAGGGCCGTTTTCGCCATGGCGGCGAGCAATAGCCCGGCTTTGTCTTAAATGATAGGGTCGCGATAAACACCCATTATCACGACTACGCATATCAGCCAATTTGACTGAGAGGCGCTCTGAGTTAAAAGACGGCATGGACGCGCCGCTTTCCAACAGCCGTTATGGCCCGGCCTACAGCGTCAGGATGGTGTCCGCGATCGCCTCCTGCACGGCCGCAATTACGCGTCTGGATGCCCGGTTTTGCGTGAGTTCGGTGGCATCGGCCTGGGCTCGGCGCGCCGCCTGGAGCGGCTATACCCGCGCGCTCCAACTGCAGTCGGCCGAGATCGACGAGATCGACGTATTTTCCTGGGGCTGCGGGCTGCAAATCCCCGGCCGGCCGCTGCGGTCGACCAACCTCGACCTCTTCGATCGCTTTGCCGACTGGGAGGCTGCCCTGCGCGATCCCGACCCCCTCGCCTGGCGCGACGCGCTCCCGACCGCGATCGGCGAGATCGAGATAGCCACGGAACATCCGCCGCTGATCCGCGCGCTTGACCGCGTCCGCCAGCATGCGCGTGTCGACGGCACCGCCCTGCCCTGGCTCTCGCTGCCCTTTGCCCTGCGCGACAAAGGCTTGGTGACCTCCGCCCTCCCCTGCCTAGCCGGCGGCGTGAAGGCGTTTCGGCTCAAGCGGACGATTGGCGACGAGGACTGGTACGCGGCGATGCGCAGTCTCGAGGCGAGCGCCACCGCGAACCTCGAACGCCTGCACGACCTCGAGCGGCTCCATCGCGATGCCCAGCGCGCGATCTTTGCAGAATATCGGCCCGGCAGTCTCCCGGCCCTTGCGGCCCTCCTTCATCACCGGCCAATGCTTTCGCCCCAGTCGGTCTCCGAGCTGCTCGGCATGAGCGTTGCCGGTGCGAGCAAGCTCCTCGCGCGCGGCATCACTTGTGGCCTGCTCGTCGAGATCACCCAGAGGCGCACATGGCGGCTGTTCCTGAGCACCGACCTCGCCGTCGAATTTGGTTATACACCACCCAAGCGCGGCCGTCCCCGCAATGAGCCCCCTTCCCTTCCCGCAAACCGCGGGCTGGCAGACGTGTTCGACGCTTTCGATCAGGAGATGGCGAATATCGACGAGCTTCTTCGACGTGGCGCGCGCGTTGCTTCGGAGATCGGGCGCGCCGGAGATGATTCGATCCCTGTTTGACCTCACTCACGTACCATCCCTCCTTTCAGACTAGGGTGAGACAGCCGTTCTTCCGGTCAATGCGACTGTAAGCTGGGACTACGAGTCACAACGCACTGCTACGACCAGACGGTGCGAGGCTTTCCAAATGGTCTTCGGCTCCCTCACTTCCAGAGCATACCCACGATCGCCGGCCTTCTTTTCAGGCTCAATGCCTGCGGCGGGATCGGTGACAAATTGCACCTTGATCGGGCCCGTAGTCCCTATCCCCAAAAAATTGCAGGTCTGCAATTCTCAGGATTCGCACGAGGCTCTCGTTCGGTCAGCGCGGGAGTTGGCGGTTGGCCGACCTGCTAGGCATCGGCATGGAATTCGGCTGCAGAGCCAGTGAGCGGACCGCCCAGGGGCCCCTCCCCTTCCCGTCATGGGCTTCCCACTGCGTTCGAGAAATTCGACCCGGAGATCCCTGAGATTGATCGACTGGCGCCAACTATGCCCGCTGCCAATTTGTGGGAAGTGGTTGCTAGTATGCGCGATGGCTGACACGGCTATCTGGCGCGCACGCTCAGTTTCGGCCTGCGGCGGGTTTGAGGTGTCGGTGCGGGTTGAATGCGTCTCTGGAAACGCCTCTCCAGGAAGCCCGTACGGCGCGTTTTGGCGTGCTTTGCTTACCCGAGGACGTCGGGCGCTGATTACACGCTCAGCGTGCCTCTGGGCGGCATTCTGCGGCATTTCGGATTTTGTTCTGGTCTCGCAGCGCTCGTTCGGCGGAAGTACCTTTGCGTTGTTCCCACTGACAGCGGGGTCAAATGTTCCTAAAGGTCGCCAACGGGACGACCAGCGGTTGGTGGTGATTGACCGGGGTCGGCTGTGTGGCCGCGAGGTGCCGACTCCGGCAGTGCGGCTCGACGGGGCTAAGCGGGTAAAGCATGGCGGTCGATCCCAGCCCTTCTTTCGTCCTAATTCTTCAAAGACAGGAAGCGCCGCAGGCGTCGTTAATCTCTTTAGAGAATAGGATAAAAGGTTAGGCTGTGGATGAACCTTCCGCGACTCGCCGAGTCAGTGCGAGTCGCCAGCATGAGCCCGTTCCCGTTATACCGTTCGACCGTTCCTGAAATACCCTGCAAGCCGTTCCCAATGAACCGTGATTCGGTTCCTTATGTACCGTGCCCCGTTCCTGAAATACCGTGCCGAATTTTGCAGTAGACACGCCGGACCACCGCGGTAAAACGCGTTTTACTCAACCAGAATGTGGCTGTTTTCCGTGGGTTCCGGGCACTTTGCTCGTCTGGTGCTGAAAATTGAGTGGGCGTCATTGAGAGCGTTTCTCCAAGCCTCGAAGTGGCCAATGGCGGCTGTCTTAGCGAGCCGCGAATCCTCACACGACTCAGCAACGGTCCTTTAGGAACGGATCCCTGTGACAGCGTCGTCGTAGGGCGGCAGTTTCGGCGCTTTCTCGGGCCGAACGGTCGCGGTTCCGCCATTCCGTAGCTCGTATTGCGGAGCTCTCGGCGACGGCGGCCACTTCTTGAACGGTACATTGGGAACGCATTCCCGGTAGGGCGATGGTCCCGAGGCGTGCACGTCGCACGATACCCGCGTCCGCCCATCTGGAGCCGGCACGGTATTTCAGGAACGGCAGCAATACGACGAGGCCAGATTCCTCCCTCCCCTATGCCGCGTTGGCAAGAAGGGACCCCGTACCGGTCCGGTTCTGACACGGAGTTCCTCTTTGCAAAGATGGCACGGATCACGACGATCCGACGCATGCGCAATGGGAGGCCTGCCGGTCGCTTTTGCTGGGTGGTGTCTGTATGCGTGGGTGCCGGTGACATCGACGCTGTCTCACCGACATGTCCTGCGGGTTGGTTTTCCGTCGGGCGGCCTGCATGGCCGCTATGGCAAGTGGACCTTGGTCTATGCGCGCTTCTGGCGCTAGCGGGAGCAAGGCGTCTGGGAGACCATGGTGCAGACGCTGCTCGATCTTGAGCTTACCGCCCCTTGGAAGCCCAAAAATCGACACCACCACCACCGGTTACGAAAGACCGCACTGTCCTTCGCGAGATTCCTCAAGCTCGTCTCCGTCCGCCGACGCGACATTGCCTACGTCGATCATCGCGAATTCGACACGCGGCGTTCCGGCAAGGCTAATGTGATCAGGAATTCCGACCTGACAGCACCGTTCCTCAAGTACCGTGCGGACGAGCTGCATGTCTGCATCGCCCGGTTGAAGGGCTGGCAAACCGGTCCGAGGCGGATGCTATGGGGCAAGGAGGGCCGCGAAAGGCCGCCGATGCCTACCTCGCGGTCTTCCATCGACTGCCCATGAAACCGTATGCGTTGAGATCTGAGCCACAGCTCGTTACTTCAGGAACGCCCAGCTGGATGTTTGGCCTGGGCGTGCCGCGCACTTTTTCGAGCGTGTTCCTGAAGGACCGTTTCGTCGGCGGGCGTGTACAGCGCCGCTCAGTTTACAGGGCGCTGCTTCGCGCAAAAGGTGGCGAAAATCTGCGTGATGTTCTTCGCATCAAACGCGATCTCGCGTTGACGCAAGAAGGTCCGGAAGTCGTCTCCCACTAGGCCATGGTCCCGTTGCGGGCTCGGCAGGTTGGCGCGGGCGATCGCACCAAATGCCGAATGTGAAATATGGCCGCTCGTGGGGAAGGAGATCGGAGCCTCCTCAGGTGTCCTAGCCTTGGCGGCCGGAGGCGAAACCTGCCCGGGGGCAGGGGAGGGCTTACCCTCCTCGGACAGCTCGCGATCGCGCCGAATCATACGCAGCAGCGGTTCGGCATCGTCACGCTGTTCGATCTCCAGCGAATAGCCCGGCAGATCGTTTTCCCGGGCGATCTTAGTCATTTCGAACTTGAAGCGCCGATAGTCGCCTTCTGCCCCTGACTTCTCGAAGAGCGTTGGCATTGAGATGGCGAAGCCGTCGCTACCGGCCCCACCGGCATGCTTGCGCGCGACCCGATAGAGCCAGCGTTCACGGCCACCAGTCATCGAGAAATAGGCGGGGTCGATTGCGAGCACGCCGCCGTCCATCAGGACACCGTCGTAGAACCATTTAGCGAGCGTGATCCGCATGCCGCGGACAGTGCCCGAACGATCCTTGAGCTGGCTGTAGCTGTCGATCCAGGAGAAGGTGGTCTCGACAGCATCCCCCGAACGAATGTTCGTCTTCACCGTCGTCGATTGGAGACGGTCGAGCGCATTTCCCAGGAGATCGTAAGCGCGCCCGCCAACCTCACGCTTGAGCGTCTTCAGCATATCGTACGGGACGACGTGCAGCGTCTGAGGGATATCGTTGGTACCTCGGCGCTTGTGCTCGATCAAAACCGACGCGCAGTAGATCAGGATATCGAGATCATAGATGGTCGCCAGGCCATATTCCGAGTTCGCGGAGACGTGGACCGTGATCTTGCGATCGGGGCTGACATAGTCGATCGGCTTGAGCCGCTTGCGCTTGGACAGCGAGAAAAAGGGCCGCTCCATCGTCTCGCGCTGATCCCGGAGAGGAAGCGCAGTCAACTGAGGGAGAAAGAGGTCTACCTGACCGTCTTCGCGGTGATCCTGTTGCATCTCGTGTCCCGTGGCATCGGTAAAACGCATTTTACCGGGAGCCAACTAATTGAAAATAAAGCCTTAAATCCGATTTCCGCCTAATTCCGACTGAACTTCGCACTCTCGATGGCAGGGCGAAGCGCTTCGAGAATCTCCTCGACCGAAGCTGCGCCCTTGGGATTGATGTTGATGGTAATGCCCTTGGCCCGTGTATCGGCGAGAACCTGACCGATCTCCTTGCCTGAAGCTGCTGTCAGGGCGGGCTTGGCGCGGGGAGGGGACTTCTTCGACACCGCAGGCGTCGCCGCAGCCGCAGCCAGGCGCTCGCAAACCTTGATCCCCTCTATCTTGTCGCTTCCGGCATCCTTCAGCGCCTGCTGCTCCGCATGCAGCGCCACAGCCGCGGCGATGATCGCGTCGCGGTGCTGCTCGTTCTTCAGCAACGGGGAGAGCCGCATGCCGTGCCGGACCTTGACGTCTCCAGGCTCGGCAAACGCTGCTACGACTTCGTCCGGCAATTCCGCGAGCTGGAGGAGGTTGTGGAGGTTCTGCTTGGGGATCGCCAAGCGATCGGCCATCTGCGTGCGAACGCCGTTGTAATACGCATCTACGGCGTGCCTGTAATTGCGCGCCCGTTCGAGATCAGTGACGTCCTCGCGCTCGCGGTTTTCAAGATCGGCGAGCCTGAATGCGGCCTCGTCGTCAAGCGTCTCGATACGAGCAACGAGCTCGATTTCGCTATGGTTGTTGGCATGTAGCCATGAAACCGAGAAATGCCGGCGGGTGCCGACGATCAGCTCATAGGGATTGTCGGCGTTTGGCGTCCGCCGCACAACAACCGGCTCGCGGTTGGTTCCTTCCTCCCGGATGGAATCGATGAGCGACGCACAGCGTTCGTAGCTCAGAGCTGCATGATCGCGAGCGTTCCCCGGCCAGATAGAGCATTCCGAGGGCTTCAGACGGATCGTCGGGCGTTTGACGGTGCGTGCGATCTCGTCGAACGCAATACCGCGCCGCTCCAAAAAAGAGGGCGTGGACGGCTCGTCGACGGGCTTGTCGCGATCGACCAGCACTTCGGCGTCGACCGCCTCGGGCACGGAAGTCGGGGCAGGGGTCGTCCCGATGCTCTCGATGGCGCTCGCCAGTAGACTGCGACGCCTGCCCCCAGCGCTGCTCATGCCGCCTCCGTCAGTCTGTCGGTGCCGACCTGCGCCATCCGCGACGGCCACTGCTTGCAAATATCCTTTTCGATCTCGCGAAACACCATGTTGAGGTTGTCGCGGCACCGCGTGTAGGTCTGGTGTGACCCATATGGCTTGTTGATCTCGTAGATCGACGACATCGACAGACCGGCATTCTTGATCTCTTCCGACAGGAGGATCGGCGTCGATAGCATCTGACCGGCGTAGGTTTTCTCCATGACCTGAAGCATCTGCGCCTCGTTGGTCCTGTTGGGCTGGAACATGGTGCAGACGACACGAATGAACCCGTAGTCGATCGAAGTATCGAACTTCGAGACGAGGTCCATCGCTTCCCGACACGTCTGCATGAAGTGGATCGTCGAAAGATAGTCGAGCTGCCGGGCCGGAACGGGGATCAGCAAGCCGTCCGCCGCCGTCAACGTGTTCACACCCAAAAAGCCCATGGCCGGGGGAGGATCGAGAATCACGACATCATAATCGTGCCGCACTTCTTCCAGGCCGATCCTCAACATCCGGAACGCGCCGGCAATGGCGGTCGGGCCTTCCTCGATGGTTGCAGTCAGTTCCCATTCGGTGTCCTGCAGACCGAGATTCGCCGGGCAAATATCGATATTGGGCCAGGCGGTCTTCTGGATCGTTTTTCGCAGCGAATCGGCTTCGTCGATACGCGGCGAGAGGAAGTTTGAGAGCGTATGCGTCTCGTCCACCAATGCCTCGAGATTGACGTCGAACATCACACTCATCGATGCCTGGGGATCGCAATCGACCACGAGGACTCGGTATCCCCGCAGCGCGAGATAGTCTGCAAGATGCTTGCCTGTCGTCGATTTGCTGACGCCGCCCTTGAAGTTCTGCACGGCGATGACGACGGCACGTTCGGAGGGCAATTTGCCCATCTTGATGCCCAGCTTCTCGCGGATCGCGATCAAGTCTTCGACCGTGTAAAACCGGCGTCCATTGGTTGCCGTCTTGGGGGCGGGCAGTCGGCCGCGCGCCTCCGCCTTGGAAAGTGCTTCCGGCGTTCTGCCGAGCAATTCAGCGGCGACGGTCGCGCCCATTGAAATGTTCAGCGTTTTGCGATCGGATGGATCGATAGCCGCTTGCCGCAAGACCGTCTTGGCATTCTCGCACGAGGTTATCATCGCATCGAGAATCTGACCCGACAGCATGGGCATGTCCCCTTCTTGAACCCAAACCGGCCACGGTTCGTGAAAATCACCGCATAATGGCCCCTAATCCCGGACAGCTATGCCAAATGCAGGGTAGTTAGTCAAATAGGGCGGCATCACCCACGGCACTCAGGGACATGCCTCCTTGTCGCCGCCGAGTCCCGGACCGTTCGGGGCAGTATCATTTCACCTAGAAACCCTGCCGAAAATCAAGATGAGTCGCCCTCCTGTACGCCGTGCTCGAGGACTTATCCGTGGATATCGTTCGACCTGCACGCTCGGCCGACGCCAATCCAAAGCAACGCGAATCGCCTCAAAGATTCTCCGCAGACACAGCGCGCGGGGGAGGAAGATCTAAATCCACACCGATTCGGCGCCAGCCAGGACTATTCGTTGTCATCAAGTGATTTTGCGACACGCCTCATTGCACGGTCCGTTGTGCTTAGCCTTTCAATAGCATCCGAAACGATGCGCTAATGGCCGGCCGAGGAGAAGGAGAGGGGGGGACAAGGTTGTGAAAGGAGCCGATCATGGCCCTCACAGCCGAACGACCTTCCCAGCAACTCATCGATCTCGTTGGCGCACTTGGTGGCACCTGGCACGGAAGAACCGCGATGTGCCTGTGCCCGGCGCATTCCGACAGCACCCCAAGCCTGTCGATCCGCCAGGGTAATCGCGGCATCCTGGTGACCTGTTTCGCCGGATGCGATCGGGAAGACATCCTGCGCGAACTCCGGCGTGTGCCGATCCGCAAGCATTTCAGCTACACCGATGTTCCGGCGGTCTCGTCGGGCAATGCAAACCGGCTATGGGATGACGCCCTTTCCCTCGAAGGTACGCTGGCGGAACGCTATCTCGCCTCGCGCTACCTCGCGCCGATCACCGACGATCTGCGCTTCCATCCGCGCTGTCCGTACCGGCCGAAGCCCTGGACAAGCTTCCACCCGGCTCTTCTTGTGGCGGTTCGAGAAGGGCGGCGCCTGACAGCCGTGCAACGAATATTCCTCGATCCGATAACGGCGCGCTATCGCATGAAGCTCATGCTCGGTCGACCGGCGGCGGGCGCGTGGCAGGGGGGAGGGCGGGGCGCCGCCGTCCTCGCACTGGCCGAAGGCTTCGAGACCGCTCGCGCCTTCACCATTCTCAATGCGCTTCCATGCTGGGCAAGTCTCGGAGCGAGGCGCCTTCACCAGATCCGGCTGCCGGAGCAGGTGCAAACCCTCATCCTCGCCCAGGATAATGATGCGGAAGGCGCCCGCGCCGCCGACCAGGCGGAGCTGCTCTACGCTCGCCCGGGTCTCACGATCGAACGAATGCCGCCGCCGCGCGGAATCAAGGATTGGGCCAAGCTGCTCGAGAGACGCATGGCCGCATAAGAGGATCGTCACCCCTCCAACCTCGTGGAAGGAGGAATCTATCAACGCCGGCCGATTTCAGGCATGATTGCGACCATGAAAGCCTTTATGCTGACAGGCTATGGGGGACCCGAGGCGACGGTAGTTCGCGAGATTCCGCGTCCCGAACCCGGACCGGGTGAAATCCTGGTTCGTGTGCATGCGGCCGGCCTAAATCCCGTCGACTTCAAGACGCGCGAGGGCATGCTGAAAATCGTTCAGCGCTATCCCTTGCCGATCACGATGGGCAACGAACTTGCCGGCGTCGTCGAAACTTCCCCGACAGCCGGGACACAATTCGCTCCTGGTGATCGCGTCTTCGCGCGGATGCCAAAGGAATCCATGGGCGCGTTCGCAGACTATGCCGTCGTACCGGAAGGCCTTTTGGCCAGGATGCCCGCGACGCTTGATTTCGATGCGGCCGCAGGCGTGCCGCTTGCGGGCCTGACTGCGCTTCAGGCCCTTCGTGACGAATTGCAGCTCAAGGACGGGAGCCGCGTGTTTGTCCCCGGCGGTGCCGGAGGCGTCGGCACATTTGCCATCCAGATCGCCAAATGGCTCGGCGCGGAAGTTACGACCACGGCTTCAGAGCGGGGCAGGGCACTGGTGGAGCGCCTCGGCGCCGATGTCGTGATCGACTACACGACGCAGCGTTTCGAGGATCATGTGCGCGATATGGACGGCGTCTTCGACCTGATCGGCGGGGATACCCTCTTGAAGTCGTTCCAGGTCGTGAAGCCTGGCGGCAAAGTCGTATCGATCGCAGGGACACCCGAGCCTCAGACAGCGAGAAAGGATCTTCGCCGGGGATTTCTGCTCACCGCGCTATTCTGGGCGGCGAGCTATCGGCTCCGCGCGCAGGCGAGAAAACACGGCGTAACCTATCGATATCTGTTCATGCAGCCGAGCGGATCCGAGCTCGCGGAACTCGCCGGCCTCATTGAAGAAAAGAAGCTCGAGCCCGTAATCGATCGTGTGTTTCCCTTTGCCGACATAGCCGACGCATTCGTGCATCTCGAATCCGGGCACGCGAAGGGCAAGATCGTGGTGCAAATGCCGGCCTGACGGGCGCCAAAGCATCCCGGCTTTCAACACTATGGCTGTTCCGCTTCCAAGGCTCCTGCCGTGGAACATGGCCAACACAGCGCAATGAGAAGGGGAGGGGGGTCGGAGGACTGATGCTGCCGATGGGGCAGCCAGTCCGGAGACCCCACCATGTCCGATCTCTTCGATACCGCCACCGCGGCCGAACGCCGCGCGGCCGTCATTCTTGCCGATCGCCTGCGTTCGACCGACCCGATCACCCGCGCGGACCTCAACGCGGCTATGGTCGAGGGCTTTGGAGGGACGGACGCCGAGGGCTTCTGGACCCAGCGTGATAGCTTCGAGATCCTCGAGCACGCACTCGCGCACCATCTCCAGTTCGGCCCCTATCCCCTCCGCTCGTTCGATGATGTCGGTGCCGCCTGCGATCTCCTGGACCGGCTGCCCACCCAGACCGTCCGCAGCGAGGACCAGATCGAATGGCAGCAATTCTCGACGCCGGTCGATCTGGCGGCGATCGCGGTGCTTCTCGCCAACATCCAGCGCGATGACGTCATCCTCGAACCCAGCGCGGGCAACGGCCTGCTCGTCGCGCACTGCCGCGACTTCGCGGCCCTGCAGCTCAACGAATACGCGCCAGCCCGCCGGGCCCGGCTCGCCGACGTATTCCCCGACGCCATTGTCACTGGCCACGACGGCGGGACGATCAACTCGACCCTGGCAGCCGCGCCGCGGCCGAGCCTGATCCTCATGAACCCGCCATTCTCCCGCTCGGTCGGTCTTGGCGCGGACGCGCACGCTGCGGTTCGCCATCTCCAGGCGGCCCTTCGCCGTCTCCAGGCGGGCGGCAGGCTCGTTGCCATCATGCCGGACTGGTTCGGCCCCAATGCACGGATGCGGGATCTCTTCGAGACGACGTTGCGCGATGTCAGCGTTCGAACCTCGGTGCGCCTCGAGAAATGCTATCTCAAGCACGGCACCTCGATCGCCGTGAGGCTCTTCGTCATCGACAAGGTGGCGGGCAAGACCATTCCGGCGACGATCCAACGCACTTCGATCCGCGACCTCATCGGCGCACTCACGATCCACGACCGTGCGGTTCTCGGCGCCCCCTCGGCACCTGCCCCGAAGCGATCGAGCAGTCCCTCGCTCTTTCGCGCCATGAAGAGCAATCGCGCGCAGCCGCGCCCTTATCACGCGCCGGTGCGCAACAATGTCCTGCCGGTCGAATACACACCGCTCGAGACGCCGGCGCCACTCCTCGAACAAGTCGGCGTTTACCTTCCCTATCGCCCGAGCCGGATCACCTTCGAGGCTGCCGGCGAACATCCGACCGCCCTCGTCGAATCGGTCGCGATGGGCTCGATCGCGGCGCCGATCCCCGCCTATGTCCCGAACCTGCCGGAGCGCACCGTATCGGAGCGGCTGCTGTCGGCCTCGCAGCTCGAGACCGTCGTCTATGCGGGCCACGCCTGGGACCAGTTTCTGCCCGGCAAGTTCAAGCCCGCAAAGGAGGGTGTCGGTCTCAGCGAGGCGGAAGACGGCCGCGCCTACCGCATGGGCTATTTTCTTGGCGACGGCACGGGGGCAGGGAAGGGACGGCAGGTTGCGGCCTGCATTCTCGACAGCTGGCTTGTCGGGCGGCGCCGAAATATCTGGATTTCCAAGAACGAGGCGCTCCTGGAAGACGCCCGCCGCGACTGGACTGCGCTTGGCGGCCTCGCCGCCGACATCCAGCCCCTCGCCAACTGGAAGATTGATCAGCCGATCCCACTCGAGCAGGGCGTGCTCTTCGTCACCTATCCGACCCTCCGTTCGGCGCGCGGTGACCACAGCCGCCTCCAGCAGATCATCGACTGGGCCGGCGAGGATTTCGAAGGCGTGATCGGCTTCGACGAAGCGCACGAAATGGGCGGTGTCGCCGGCGGGGAGGGGGCTCTCGGCAAGAAGGAGGGTTCGCAGCAGGGCATCAGCGGGGTGCTGCTCCAGAACCATCTGCCCGGTGCGCGCGTCCTCTATGCCTCGGCCACTGGCGCGTCCGACGTCAACAACCTTGCCTATGCCGTGCGGCTCGGACTTTGGGGCCCGGAAACGGCCTTCAGCAACCGCGAGCAGTTCATCTCGGGCATCCGCAAGGGCGGCATCGCCGCGATGGAGCTGGTGGCCCGCGACCTCAAGGCGCTTGGCCTCTACACCGCCAGAGCGCTCAGTTTCGCAGGCGTCGAATATGACATCCTGCGGCATGAGCTGACGCGCGAGCAGATCGCGATCTACGATGCCTATGCCGACGCCTGGGCAATCTTATGGCGAGCTGCGCATAAGATGCCTTATCGCGAGGAAGCGGTAATGCGGAGGAGCGCGGCGTAACCGGCGAATTCCCATGATAGTGTGCGCAGTTGCTGCGCATTATATTGGTTGCGAACCTCGGCGGTCCCTGGACCAGCTGAGGAGGC
>NZ_JBHTLS010000101.1:0-22384 GCF_042678845.1 Sphingobium olei
CGGTCGGGCTCCGCCCTCCCTACGCCACGCGCAGCGCAAGGAGCGTTCCTCGACCGTCGTGCCATACTCGAAAGGGGGTCCCTTTTGCGCGCCGATCGGGGGTCCCGTTTGGACGCCGATTGACAGTTTGGTTCGTACAATCGAAATTTGAGGTCGATCGCTCCGAACGATCCAAAGCTCATTGTCGGTAGGCGACCGCATCAAGTCAGCGCCGATGCCGAATTTTGGCAGCTCGCCGGATAGTATGCGACCGGATCTCTCATCAATTACATGCAGACCACCTGCCTTCTGATCCAAGATGTATAGATTATGCCCCTTGAAATCGGCGGATAGCCGAGCAGCTGCGAATGGAAGCGGGATGGTCCGCAGCTGACCTGTATTGAGGTCGATATCAACAACCTCATTGCGCCCGGACAACCCCACCCATAGCTGGCGGCTGTTCTTGGTGAAAACGGCTCCAACTGCATCGGCGGGCAGAAGTACCGTCATTGGCTGACGATCATTCTTCGTACTTAACAGGTGCAATTGCTGGGAGTCTGCAGTCGCCACGAACCGGCGATTACACGATGCCGCCAGTAACTTACCGTTCGAACGCGCCGTGCCAAGCGCCTGCAATCGGTAGGCATCTGCGAGCAGAATGCTGCCGTCATCCCGCTCAATGTACAATTGATCTTTCTTGCCACGATATCGATCGGGTTCGCCACATGGCGATTGGACGGCCAAAAGATCGACTACCGTATCATCCGAGATCTGGGCGGTAGCTGGTAACGATGCAATGGGTATCATCGTAGCGCCTAATAAGATGGTCGCGATCTGCACTCTCATCCCGATAATTCCCTGCTGAGCTACGAGCTAAGGCATCAGGTTCTGCTTAAAGCAATCTTAGCGCATCTGAGGCGACACGAATGTCACGCCTTGCCAGCTCAACGGCGCCGATAAGATTGCCTTAAGCTGCGCGGCTATCTCCCGGCCTCAAGGGAGCACGGGCATGGCCAACCGCTATCAACTACTTTGTAAGGGCACCGGATGCTAGCGATCGTCCGCATCGCGCTCGCGCGGCCGCTGACCTTCATCGTCATGGCGATGCTGATCGCCGGGATCGGTGTGCTGACGGTCCTGCGTACCCCCGTCGACCTTTTCCCGCGCATCGGCGTGCCCGTCGTGGCTACCGCATGGACCTATGCCGGACTTTCGCCGCGCGACATGGCTGGCCGCATCGTTACACCCTATGAACGCGTGCTCACCAGCACGGTCAACGATATCGAGCATATCGAAAGCCAGTCGCTTGCTGGCGTTTCGGTGGTGAAAATCTACTTTCAACCTGGTGTCGATATTCGCACCGCGACCGCACAGGTCACGTCGATCTCGCAAACCATCCTTCGCCAGCTCCCGCCTGGCATCACGCCGCCGATGATCGTCAATTACGATGCGTCGACCGTGCCGATCCTTCAGCTCGCGCTGGCGGGTGAAGGTCTGACCGAGCAACAACTGTTCGATCTTGGGCTGAACCAGCTGCGTCCTCCATTGGTAACGGTGCCCGGTGTCGCGATGCCCTTTCCGTTTGGCGGCAAACAGCGGCAAATCCAGATCGATGTCGACCCGCAGGCCTTGCAGGCGCGCGGACTTTCCGCGCAAGACGTTGCCACCGCGCTGGCGAACCAGACCCAGATCAATCCGGTTGGCTTTGCCAAGATCGGCGGCCTTCAATACAACGTCCAGCTTAACAACGCCCCTCAGTCGGTCGAGCAGCTCAACAACCTCCCTGTCAGGGTAGCCGATGGCGGCACAATCTATATGCGCGACATCGCGACAGTTCGCGATGGCGCCGCCCCCCAGACGAACATCGTTCATGTCGACGGGCAGCGATCCGCCCTCATGACGATCCTGAAGAATGGTGGGGCATCAACACTGGCGATCGTGGCGGGGATCAAGGAGCGGCTGCCAACTGCGCTTGCCAGCCTACCGCCGAATTTGAAGGTTTCGCTGATCGGCGACCAATCCGTGCTCGTCAAAGCCGCAGTCAACGGCGTTGTGCATGAGGGTCTGATCGCAGCTGTCCTTACGTCGCTCATGATCCTTCTCTTTCTGGGTTCGTGGCGATCGACGGTCATCATCGTCATCTCGATCCCGCTGGCGATCCTGGGTGCCATTATCGCCCTCTCGGCAACCGGGCAGACCCTGAACGTGATGACGCTGAGTGGCCTCGCTCTTGCCATCGGCATCCTCGTCGACGACGCCACGGTAACGATCGAGAACATCAACTGGCACTTGGAGCAGGGCAAATCCGTGCGCGACGCGATCCTCGACGGTGCAGCCCAGATCGTCACTCCTGCCTTCGTGGCGCTGCTGTGCATCTGTATCGTCTTTGTGCCGATGTTCTTCCTGCCTGGAGTCGCTGGCTTCCTGTTCGTTCCGATGGCCCTCTCCGTGGTGTTCGCGATGATCACCTCGTTCGTGCTGTCCCGTACGTTGGTACCGACGATGGCGATGTTTCTCCTTCGTCCCCATCAATCGCACGGCGCGCAGGGTTCGGGTCCGCTCTCACGCTTCCAGCAAGGGTTTGAGCAGCGCTTCATGTGGCTCCGGGAAAGCTACGGGCGCTGGCTTACGCGCGCATTGGAACGACGCCGGCGTTTCGTTCCGCTCTTCGCCTCGGCCCTGCTTTTGTCCTTGCTGTTGGTCCCGTTCCTGGGTCGGGACTTCTTCCCGTCGGTCGATTCCGGACAGATGGCGATGCACGTCCGCGCGCCCGTTGGCACACAGATCGAGGAGACGTCGGACCTGTTCGCGCGTGTCCAGAAGAAGGTACGCGAGCTGTTGCCAGCTGGCGAAATCGGGTCGATCGTCGACAATATCGGGCTGAGCACGGCACCGCTGAACAACATCTACGCGAACTCCGGGACAGTAGGTCCGAATGAAGGCGACGTCCTGATCGCGCTCGCTCACGGGCATGCCCCGACAGCCGATCATGTCGCATTGCTACGAAGGGAACTGCCGCGCGCCTTCCCCGGCGTGGATTTCGCTTTCCTTCCGGCCGACATGACCAGTCAGATCCTCAATTTCGGTTCGCCTGCTCCGATCGATATCCAGATCAAGGGTCGTCAGCTTCCCGAAAACATGGCTTATGCGAAGAAGCTGGTGAAGAGGCTTCGGACCATTCCGGGGTTGGCTGACGTACGCATCCAACAGTCCGCGCGATATCCGCAGCTCAATGTCGATGTCGATCGCAGCCAGATGGCGCAATACGGCATGAATCAGCGCAATGTGACGTCGGACTTGGGCATCGCATTGGCCGGAACGCAGCAATCATCGCCCATTTTCTACCTCAATCCCGAAAATGGTGTTTCCTATCCCGTTGTAGCCCAGATACCTGAGCGTAGCGTCGGCTCGGTAGCAGACCTCGCAAATATCCCGGTGTCGGGTGCCCGAGACGGATCGCAGCAGACGCTGGGCGGGCTTGGTACGATCAGCCGGGGCGCCACCATGTCGGTGGTCAGCAAATACAACATTGCGCCGGTCATTAACATCTTCGCCTCGACGCAGAACCGCGACCTGGGCGCCGTGGCTGCCGACGTTCAAACTGCCATCGCCTCTCTCGACGGCGAGCTGGCAAAGGGCGCAACGGTCACTCTGTCGGGTCAATACGGAACGATGAACACCGCCTTCAGTGGCCTAGGCTTTGGCCTCGTCGGCGCGATTATCCTCATCTACCTCGTCATTGTCGTGAATTTTCAGAGCTGGGTCGATCCGCTCGTCATCATCGGTGCGTTGCCCGCCGCACTCGCGGGCATCGTCTGGATGTTGTTCGTGACCGGGACAACCGTGTCGGTGCCGGCGCTGACGGGGGCGATCATGTGCATGGGGGTAGCGACAGCCAACGCCATTCTTGTCGTGAGTTTTGCGCGAGAACGGCTTGCCGAGACGGGAGATGCCGTGAAGGCGGCGCTTGAAGCGGGTGTGGTTCGTCTGCGACCGGTACTGATGACTGCTCTCGCCATGATCCTGGGCATGGCGCCTATGGCGATAGGTCTTGGCGAAGGTGCGGAACAGAACGCGCCGCTTGGTCGGGCGGTGATCGGCGGCCTCATCTTTGCGACGGCGGCGACGCTGTTCCTCGTGCCCGTCCTCTTCAGCATCGCACATCGCGCACGCGCGCCAAAATCCAGCTCCGGGGAGCTTGCACTACACCATGCCTGAAACCAGTTCGAAACGCCGCTTTCTGATCGGCAGTGGGGCAGCTCTCGCGTTGGTCGCCGTAGTCGGCGGCGGCATCGCCGCGCGCTACAACGCGGAAGCGGAAGAGGCTGCGATCGCTCGCGACAACGCGCTGCCCACGGTATCGGTGATCCGTGCCACTGTTGCGAAGGGCGGCAATATCGGCCTGCCCGGCGAGTTGTCAGCTTTGAACGAGGCCGAGATCAACGCCCGGACGAGCGGCTACGTGTCACGCTGGCTCGTCGACATCGGTCAGACGGTGCGAAAGGGGCAGCTGCTCGCGGTTCTCGACGCCCCCGAACTGGAACAGCAGCTGGCCCAGGCTCGGGCTGATCTGAAAAGCGCCGTCGCCAATCGAGATCTTGCACGTACGACCGCTGAGCGCTGGCGGACGCTGCGCGGGAAGGATGCTGTATCGACTCAAGAGGCGGACGAGAAGCAGGGGCAATATGCCGCTACGGCCGCCCGTGCCGAGGCGGCGCGTGCCAACGTCAGGCGGCTTGAAGCACTCGGGGGATTCACCCGGATCGTCGCGCCGTTCAGCGGCGTCATCACCAGTCGCAACGTGCAGCTGGGGGCACTCGTTACCACCGGGGCGGGTGGCAAACCCTTGTTCACGATCGCCGACACCACAAGCATGCGGGTCTATGTTCGCGTACCCCAAAACGTGATCGGGCAGCTGAACCCCGGCATCACGGCCGATGTCACCGTTCCTGACCGCCCGGGACAAAGTTTCGGCGCCACGCTGGTACGTACGGCGCGATCGGTCGATCGCGCATCGGGCACGATGCTCGCCGAGTTCCGGATCGCCCAACCAAGCGATGCCCTGGTTCCCGGGTCATTTGCCACGATCGACCTTGGACTGCGCGCGGCTCCGGGCACGATCGAGCTTCCCGCAACCAGTCTCATAACCAACGCCAAGGGAACACAGGTCGCGATCGCCGATCCGCAGGGGCGCGTGTCGCTCCGCCCGGTCAAGGTCGGACGCGATACGGGACGAAGCGTCACCATCCTGAGCGGGGTCCGGGAAAATGACCGCGTCATCGCAACGCCCCCCGATGCGATCGAAGCTGGCGACCGTGTTCGTATCGTCGCACAGCGCCCATCGGAAAAGCCCAATGCGAGCTAGGGTCTGGGGCAGTGTGCTGCTTGTGATAGCTAGCGCGGGATGCTCGCTCCAACCCGACCGGGCACCGCCGGAGATCGCCGTGCCTCCGGCATTCAAGCACGACGGCCCCTGGCGTAATGCCAACCCATCCGATCGCGAGGTTCGAGGATCTTGGTGGGAGGCGTTTGGCGATCCCCTTCTGAACGATCTCGTGGTGCGGATCGATGCTGCCAATCCGACGCTGGAAGCGGCACTCGCCAACCGCGATCGGGCACTGGCCGCAATGCGTGAGGCAGGAGCGGATCGACTGCCCACGATCACGGCCACGGCGCAGGCTTCGCGTGAACGTCTCTCGGGCGGGCGGCCCATTGGACCGGGCGTCCCGATCGAGACCAATCAATATCTCGCAGGTGCCAGCCTAGCCTACGAGATCGACCTTTGGGGTAGAGTCCGCAACGCGGTTGCCGCCAGTCGCGCCGATGCATCTGCAGCGGAAGCGAATGTCGAGGCTGTGCGCCTGAGCCTGCGTGCGACCCTTGCCGATACCTATTTCCGTCTTCGCGGCCTGGATGCTGAACAAGCGCTGCTGCAGCGTACCGTCGCGGCCTACGAACGAGCATCCCGGTTGATCGGGGACCGCTACGATGTCGGCATCGCATCGGGTGTGGATCGCAGCCGCGCGGCTTCGCAGCTGGCAGACGCCCGGGCCCGCGCCGAAGCGATCGCCGGCGAACGGGCGGCGCTGGAACATAGTATCGCAATTCTGGTCGGAGAAGTGCCGTCCTCCTTCGGCATCGAGCGCGCCGAACAGCGCGTGTCGCTCCCTCGTTTCACCCCCGGCGTGCCCTCCGCACTGCTTGAAAGGAGGCCCGACATCGCACGGGCGCAGCGCGAGCTTAGCGCCGCCAATGCCCGTATCGGGGTCGCTCGTGCAGCGCTCTATCCTGACCTCACGCTAGGGCTGTCGGGCGGGGTGCAAGCCGTGCAGGCGCCAATATTCTCGGCTCCCAACACCTTTTGGGCACTCGGCCCGCTCAGTTCGCTGGCCGCCCTGTTCGATGGTGGGCGGCGCCGCGCACGGGTCGATATCAGCGAGGCTGCATATCGTCGTCTGGCCGCCGACTATCGGGCAACGGTGCTTGATGCGTTTCGGGAAGTCGAGGACGCCTTGGCGCGGACCAACGCCCTTGAACGTCAGAGCCAGCAGCAGTCGCAAGCCGCGACGGCAGCAGCCCGCACCGAAGAGCTGGCGCTGATACGCTATCGCGATGGTGCTGCCGACTATCTGGATGTCGTGACGGCACAGACCGCTGCATTGAATGCGCAACAGGCGAGTATTGACGTCCAGGTCAATCGACAGCGGGCAGTGATCGCGCTGGTCCGCGCGGTCGGCGGAGGGTACAGCGAGACGAGGAACTCGCCCTCTTCGAGTTAGATCGTTCTAGGATGGAGAACCCTGGGTGGCAGGTCGCGAATACCTTCGCGGTAGAAAGTGGGAACGACCATGATGCGCATCCTTGTGGTCGAAGACGACGAAGTCCTGCAGGAAGGCCTGAAGCTCGGATTGGAGCTGGAGGGATTCACCGCCGATGTCGTAGGGCGCTGTGACGATGCGGACGCATGCGTACGTGGTCGTGACCACGATGCCGTCATACTGGATATCGGCTTGCCTGACGGTTCGGGGATTGATCTGTTGCATCGATGGCGGCGAGACGGCCTCGACGTACCGGTACTGCTGCTCACGGCCCGTTCCATGGTCGAGGATCGGGTGGATGGCTTGGATGCCGGCGCTGACGATTACCTGGGAAAGCCGTTCGAGCTTTCAGAACTGGCGGCACGTATTCGCGCGATATCGCGCCGGCGAAGTGGTCGAGCGGAACCGACAATTTCAATCGGCTCCCTTGTCATCGATCCGGGACGCCGCTGCGTGCTGCTGGACGGAGATGTCGTACCTCTGTCACGGCGCGAGTTCGCTGTCATTCATGCGCTCGCGGAGCATCCAGGTTACGTGCTCTCGAGAAATCGACTCGAGGATCGTATTTACGGATGGCAGGAGGAGGTCGAGAGCAACGCGATTGAAGTCCACATTCATAATTTGCGAGGAAAGCTCGGCCGGGAAATGATCGAGACCGTACGAGGCGAGGGGTATAGGATACGCCTGCGATGACATCGCTGCGCCTGCGCCTGTTCGCGATGCTGGTGGCGATGACCGTTCTAGTCTGGGCGGGTGCGGCAGCTTGGACAGCGATCAGCACAAAGACAGAGGTAGAGCGCGTACTCGATCGCCGTCTTAGCGAAGCAGCTAGAATGGTAGCTTCCCTGGGGGTAACTCCTCAGGCGGTTCGGGGAAGGGAAGCGATAGCCGCGATCGGCCGTTACGACCGGCAGCTGTCATGCCAGATCTGGTCTCTCGACGGGCGGGTGGTTGGGCGATCGGCGAGTGCCCCGGCCCAACCACTCGCGCCTGTAGCAGGTGGTGGGACCGGCTTTTCCCAGCGGCGCGTCGAAGGCGAGGACTGGCGCGTCTATACGCTGGTCGATCGGACTCATGGCGCACGGGTGATGGTCGGTGACAATCTGAAAGTGCGTCAGCATCTTGTGGCTGATCTGATGACCGGCTTGTTGTTACCCGCGATAGTAGGCCTCATAGCGCTTTCCCTTCTCCTCTGGGCTACCATAGGCCGCGGGCTGGCTCCGCTTCGCGCTATCGCTCGGTCACTGGAAGGTCGTTCGCCGGAGGACCTAGCTCCCTTGTCCCCGGTCGATACCCCGAGAGAGTTGCGTCCTGTCATCACGGCTCTCGACGGGCTGTTCGGTCGACTGGCCGACGCCCGTGATGCTGAGCGGTCCTTCGTCGCCAACGCCGCCCACGAGTTACGCACGCCGCTTGCGGGACTTGCGACCCATGCGGATATCGCTCGGCGCAGCGCTGATCCAGAGGTGCGTCAGCGCGCGCTCGGGCGCATAACGGAGTCGGTGGATCGTATGAACCGTTTGGTCCAGCAACTTCTGCTGCTGGCACGGCAGGAGGCTCACGGCGCGGACGTAGGCGCATCGGACGCTTCGGTGGTGGTGGCCCGTGTCACTGCGGACCTGAACGCAGCCGCGCGTGCCCGTGGGATAGAGTTGCGAACGGCAGGTCTGGATCAGCAAGCCTCTATGCCGATCGGCGATGAGCGATTGGGCATTGCGGTCCGCAATTTGGTCGAGAACGCGGTTCGACATGGCCCTGCGAACTCGCCGGTCCTGATTCGATGGTGCGCTAAAGATCGCGAACTGACGATCGAAGACAGGGGGAGCGGCATCCCTGCTGTAGAGCTTGGACGCGTCCGGCGACGCTTCGAACGGGGAGCCGGCACTACAGTAGCTGGTAGCGGCCTCGGGCTTTCGATCGTCGATGCTGCTATCAGGGATACGCCTCTTAAACTACAGCTGCGTTCGCTGATTGGCGGTGGCTTTGCGGCTTCAATTTGCCCCAAGCAATGAACGTCTAATCTATAATAATATTCCATCGCGTCGATTTTAGATAACACAAATATGTCTTTGCGAATATATTGCCAATATAAATAGAATAGTAACTATGCAAAGCTAGGGTCAGGACCCATTGATATGAGCGTCGCGATCTGATTCAGGCTCCGCGAGGAGACCGGGATGAGCGACCTGTTTTGGCTAACGGATGAGCAGATGGAGCGGCTGCGGCCGTTCTTTCCGAAGAGCCACGGCAAGCCTCGAGTGGATGACCGGCGGGTGCTGAGCGGCATCGTGTTCGTCAACCGCAACGGGCTGCGCTGGCGCGATGCTCCTGGCGCGTACGGCCCGCACAAGACGCTGTACAACCGCTGGAAGCGCTGGGGTGAGGCAGGCGTGTTCACGCGCATCATGGAAGGTCTGGCTGCGGTGGGCGCCGAACCCAAAACGGTGATGATCGACGCGACCTACCTGAAGGCGCACCGCACGGCATCGAGCCTGCGGGTAAAAAGGGGGATCTCGGCCGCCTGATCGGACGCACGAAAGGCGGCATGAACACCAAGCTCCATGCCGTCGCCGACGCGAACGGTCGCCCCTTGAGCTTCTTCATGACCGCCGGTCAGGTCAGCGACTACACCGGTGCGGCCGCGCTGCTGGACGACCTGCCAAAAGCGCAGTGGCTGCTCGGCGACCGCGGCTACGACGCCGACTGGTTCAGGGACGCTCTTCAGGCCAAGGGCATCCAGCCTTGCATCCCAGGCCGCAGGTCGCGCAACGAGCCAGTCCGGTACGATAAGCGCCGCTATCGGCGCCGCAGCCGCATCGAGATCATGTTCGGCCGCCTCAAAGACTGGCGCCGCGTCGCCACCCGCTACGATCGCTGCCCTACGGCCTTCTTCTCCGCCATCGCCCTCGCTGCCACCGTCATCTTCTGGCTGTGATCAACGAGTCCTGACCCTAGATAAATGATTGTTCAATAGCTAATACGTCAGATCTTGTCTTGGGGATATAAAGTTTAGACACCTCAACACTTGATTAAGAGCTGATCGGGCGTCAGAATAGCTTCAAAAACAGTTGGGTGTGAAGAAGGAACCAAGCTACACATCGGCGCTTGTCGCTCATAGGGTTGTCCATTCGCGAGATAAGGCTGCCTTAAGCGAGCTGAGCAAACGAGCGCCTATGGACGGCGTCATCCGGATTGGTTTTCTCGCACTTGCAGTCGACAGATTGCTCGCCGTCGTGGCGATCATGGTTTTCGTAGCGGCCACCCCTTTGCTGGCGGAAAGGCTCGGCGTTCGACGCCCCAGGGTGTTCATCGCGCTGTTGGCAGGCATCTCCGTTGCGCGCATCGCGTTCGTCCTCCAGAATCTTGACGCCTTCGTCGTGGATCCTGCTTCCGCCTTGTGGTTTTGGCAGGGAGGGTTCACGCTATGGCCCGGCGCCGTCACGGCGGCCATCGTGCTCGCATCGGGCTTGCGACCGCGCCGACGCGCTGGTGCGTTGGCGGCGGTGCCGCTGTTGATCGCAGGCCTGTGGGTCGGGGCGCATCGCATTCTCGCCGTTTCTCCACGGCCGTTGCCATCGGGACTGGTCGTCAGCACGGTTGAGGGCAAGATCATGCACCTCGACAAGCTGAGGGGACAACCGTTCGTTCTCAACCTCTGGGCAACCTGGTGTCCGCCTTGTCAGCGAGAATTGCCGATGATGGTGGACGTGGCATCGGCCACGCCGATACCGGTTCTTTTCGTGAATCAGGGCGAGACGGCTGATCGCATCCGCACTTTCCTTCGGGCACGCAAGCTGACCAAGGCCTCGGTGCTGAGTGATCCGAACGGCCGTGTCGCGACGGCGATCGGCTCACCTGCACTGCCCACGACCCTTTCCGTCGACGCCGAGGGGAAGGTGCGAGCGCGCCATTTCGGCGAGATATCCCGCGCTGCGTTCATCGCAGCGATCAACGATCTTGAAAGGAACCCGACATGAGAAAAATGTCCCTCGCCGCTATCGCGATCGGCGTCTTCGCGCTCGTCGCGGCGCTTCTGTTCAGACCTGCTGCCGATCAGGCAAATGCTGCGCAGGGGGCATCGCCGCCCTCAAGTGCCGACCAGGCCGCAGCGGCAGCGCGGGAGCGGCGCAA
Source organism: Sphingobium olei (assembly GCF_042678845.1). Lineage (NCBI taxonomy): Bacteria > Pseudomonadati > Pseudomonadota > Alphaproteobacteria > Sphingomonadales > Sphingobiaceae > Sphingobium > Sphingobium olei. The sequence continues at coordinate 10,929 of NZ_JBHTLS010000101.1, forward strand.
GATTACCGACGACCCGATGGTGCCGACGAACGCGCCAAAGGCCTATGACGTCACGATCGTCGAGTATTTTGATTATCAGTGTCCCTACTGCCGCAAGGCGCAGCCCGTTCTTGCGGCACTTCTCGCCAGCGATCCAAAGATCCGCCTTGTCTACCGCGATTGGCCGATGTTCGGCGGAGCATCGATAACCGCGGCCAAGCTCGCGCTCGCCGCGAAACATCAGGGGAAATACGTGGCCTTCCACGATGCGCTGATGCAATCGACGGGTAAGCTCGACGACAAGGTCATTCGCGCCGCTGCAGACAAGGCAGGCGTGAACTGGTCGCGCCTCCAAACCGATCTTAAGACCCATCAGGCTGACATTGACGCGCTGCTCGACCGAACCAGCCAGCAGGCGGCGATGATGGGGCTTCAAGGCACCCCGGGCTTTCTCATCGGGCCTTACCTTGTGCCGGGCGGCATGGACTACGCTAACATGAAGAAGGCGGTCGCCATGGTTCGCGCAAACCCGACGGGTGATCCGGCCAAGGAGCCCAAGGAGCAGTGATCCGACTGCTACTCCTTCTGACAGCGCTGGTCGGTGGTCTGTCGCCCGGTTCTGTATCGGCGCAGGGTCCGGCGCATATCTCTGTCGATATCACGGTCGAATCGCAGCAACCGGCGCCCGGGCGACCGACGCCGCTCATCATCCGGATGGTGCCGCAGCCCGGATGGCATGGTTACTGGAGCAATCCGGGCGACAGCGGCCTGCCTCTCGAGGTCACGTGGAAGGCGCCCGCAAACATCACGTTCGGACCGCTGCGGCATCCCGCCCCGACGATGCTCGAGCTCGGCGGCATCGCGAGCTATGTCCATGCCGGGCCGGCATCGCTTGTTTCCAGTGTCACGCTGCCGAAGGACATGCCGATCGGCAGCAAGGTTGCGATCGAGGCGAGCCTTCGGTGGCTCGCCTGTTCCGATACACTCTGCGTGCCCGAACAGAAGACGATCGGCCTCACCCTCACGGCCGGAAACGGTGAGGCGGATGCAGCCAGCGCGGACCTGGTCGAGGCAGCTCAGCATGCGCTGCCAAGTCTGGCACGCGATGCGCGCTTCGACACCACGGCCGACACGCTCGTCCTCAGCGTTCCAGACGCGGCCCATCGGCTCGATCCTGCTCGTACACGTTTCTATCCAGCGAACGACTCGATATTTGCAGCAAGCGCCCGGCAGCGGGCGAGACGGGCTGCCGACGCTGTCGTCATCACCACTGGGCAGGTCGCGATCAATGATGCGGACCGGATCGCAGGAGTCGTGTCAGATGGTCGCGCCGCCTATTCGATCTCCGCGACGCGCGCCAAGATTGCGTCGGTGGGGCAAGCCTCTGCGACCCCTGCAGTCGATGTCGAGCGACAGCCCACCGCTCGTCGCCACGCAGCCGCCGGCAAATCCGTAGCGGCTTCGACTGGACCCGCAGTTGTCGACGAGTCGACGGCCTTTGGCGGTCTTCTATGGACACTGATCGCAGCCATCGCAGGTGGCGTGCTTCTAAACCTGATGCCCTGTGTGTTCCCGATCCTCAGCCTGAAGGCCTTGGCGCTTGCGCACGCCGGGCGCGGCGCGGGTGCTCGCCGGGAAGCGATCGCCTACACTATCGGTAGCATCGCGGCCGCGATGGCGCTCGGCGCTGCGCTGCTCGCCTTGCGAGCAGCGGGCAGCGAAGCGGGTTGGGCGTTCCAGCTTCAGGACCCGCGTGTGGTGCTGGTCCTGCTGACCTTGTCCTTGGCAATCACACTCAATCTGGCCGGCCTCTTCGAGTTGCCGACTGCGGTGACATCGCAGGGCCGCAACCGCGGCGGCTTCGCGACCGGCGCGCTCGCCGCGTTGGTGGCGACGCCTTGCAGCGGTCCTTTCATGGGCGTCGCACTCGGCGCAGCAATGACGATGCCGCCGGTTCAGGCGCTCTTCGTCTTCGCCGGTCTCGGCTTCGGCGTCGCGCTGCCCTTTCTTCTCGTCGGCTTGATACCTGCGCTTCGCGATCGGCTTCCGCGGCCGGGAGCCTGGATGCAGACGTTGAGACAGATCCTGGCCATTCCGATGCTGGTGACGACGGTCGCGCTTGCGTGGTTGCTTGGCCGGCAGGTCGGCGTCGATGGCATGGCGATCGGCCTGGTCGCCGCCGCAGCGACCGGCGCGATGCTCTGGTGGGCCGGCCTGCGGCAGCGGCGCGGCGCCAGCGCGACCATGCCGGCGCTGGCGATCGCGGCAACCCTCGTCGTCATCACAATTGCCGTCGAACCCGTGACCTCCGTGCAAGCCGTTCCGTTCGAGACTGCGGATCAGAACGCCTTGCCTTCGCGAGAGCCTTTCAGCGAAGAGCGTCTGGCAGAACTGCGCCGTGCAGGTACGCCGGTGTTCGTCGACTTCACCGCGGACTGGTGCCTGTCATGCAAGGTCAACGAACGTCTTGCCATCGACACTGATCGGACGCGCGAGGCGTTTCGCGATCACGGCGTGGTGACGCTAATCGGAGACTGGACCCGCGCCGATCCGGCGATCACCCGTTTTCTGCAACGACACGGGCGGAATAGCATCCCGTTCTATCTTTATTACAAGCAGGCCGCGCCGGTTCAGGTGCTGCCGCAGATTCTTGGACCGTCAACGCTTTCGGATATCGCCCGGAAAGGCACGATATGAGCTTGAAAATGCTGCTACCCGCGCTGGCCGCAGCCCTGTGCGCTGCTAGCCCTGCTGCAAGCCAGGTCATGGTGTACGGGCCGGGTGGCCCGGCGCCGGCGATGAAAGAGGCCGCCGTTGCCTTCGAACGCGAGACCGGGCAGCGCGTCGTCGTCACCGCCGGTCCGACGGATCAGTGGTTGCACCGCGCGACCACCGACGCCGACCTGGTCTTCAGCGGTGCCGAGACGATGATGACGGCATTCGAACGCGCCTTTGCCGGCCAGATCGACCCAGCGACGATCCGGCCGCTGTATCTGCGCGCCGGGGCGATCCTGGTGCGCCCAGGCAATCCGGGCGGCGTGCGCGGCCTGCGCGACCTTGCACGGCCCGGCCACCGCATCCTCGTGGTTGAAGGGGCTGGCCAGAACGGCTTGTGGGAAGACATGGCGGGTCGTACCGGCGACATCGATCTGGTCCGCGCCATTCGTAGGAACATCGTCGGATTCGCCAAGTCCAGCGCAGACGCAAAGGAAACGTGGACCGGCGACCGCTCGATCGATGCCTGGATCATTTGGACCATCTGGCAGGAAGCCAATCCGGCCATAAGCCAGGCGGTGCCGGTAGAACGCGATCTCGTCGTCTACCGGGACGTCGGCATCGGCTTGACCGGGCTAGGCAAGAACAATCCGGCGGCACAACGTTTTGCCGACTGGCTTGCCAGCGGCCACGCGGATGGCATCTTCCGGCGCTGGGGTTGGACAGTTCCAGATAGAAAGGCGACAAAATGAGAATGTTGGCGGCAGGGATTGCGATGCTGGCGGCTGCAATGGCGATTCCGGCAGCATCGGCGCAGACCCGTGACGGGCCGGCGATCGTCGGTTACGGCAAGACCTTTCCGACGGATGGCGCGCAGACGCGACCGGATGCCAAGCTACGGTATCGGGTCCTGTTCAATATCACGAAAGCCGCCCCGTCACCCGACAAGCTCAATCCTTCGCTGGAGAAGGTCGCCCGGTTCGTGAACCTGCTCGCAATCGATGGCGTGAAGCCTTCGCCCGGCGACATCGTCGCGATCGTCCACGGCCCTGCGACGCCATCGATCCTGCAGAACGCGGCATACGGGCGCAAGGCCGGTGGCAAGCCCAATCCCAACCTCGAGCTTCTGACCAAGCTCAAGGCTGCCGGAGTCACGGTGGCGGTCTGCGACCAGGCGTTGCACGGGCAGGGATTTCAGAGCGAAGATGTCGTGCAGGAGGTGCGGATCGACGTATCCGCGCTGACCACGCTCGCCACGCTGCAACTGAAGGGTTGGGCGCTGATCCCCGACTGAAGTCTTAAGGTTGCCTTAAGACAGGCATCGTCGTTTCCTCGACCATCGGGCGAGGAAACGACATGCGTAGCTGGCTGGCTGGAATTTTGGCGGCAATATTAAGCACCGGAGCGGTGGAGGCGTCGGATCGGCGCATCACCATCCTTCACACCAACGACATGCACGGGCGGCACGCGCCGTTCGATGTCGCTCCGGGTGATGCGACTTCCCAGACAGGCGATCCCGGCCGCTCTCCTTCGGAGTTCTCTCGCGCCGGCCGGATCGGCGGCTTCGCGACCATTGCGGGCGTTGTGAAGCGGACCCGTGCCGAGCTCGGCGCTGACAACGTGCTGTTGCTCGATGCGGGAGATACGTTCAGCGACGATCTGGTCGGTAACGCGACCAGGGGCGAGGCCATGATCCGCCTGATGAACGGCTTGGGCTACCAGTTCATGGCGCTCGGCAATCACGATTTCGACTATGGGCTTGAGCGCACCCGCGAGTTGCAAGGGATCGCCAGCTTCCCAATGCGCGGTGCGAACACGCTAGAGAACGGTCGCCCGGTGTTCGGGCAGCCGTGGCAGATCTTCACCGTCAACGGTGTCCGCGTCGCAGTGCTGGCGCTGAGCTACCACAATACCGGCGAGACCGGATCGAAGAGGAATACCGAGAAGCTTACGTTCACCAGCGGGATCGAGACGACGCGCCGGCTGTTGCCGTCGCTGCGACGTCAGGCGGATGTGATCGTATTGTTGTCGCATCAGGGTACGGCGGTCGATCGCAAGCTCGCGCGTGAGGTGCAGGGCGTCGACCTCATCGTCGGCGGCCATTCCCACGACCGGATCGCGCCGCCGGAGAAGATTGGCGGAACCTGGATAGTACAGGCACTGTCGGATGGCGCGATGCTCGGCCGCCTGACACTGACCGTCGGCAGCGATCGACGGGTGAAGGCAGTGGATGGCGAAGTACTCGAATTATGGAACGACCGTTTCCAGCCCGATTCCGAAACGCTGGCGGCGGTCGCCGCCACGGACGCCCCGCATCGCGCCCGCATGGACGAGGTGATCGCGACCGCCTACGACCGCATCGGACGGCAATATAAGTCGGAAAGCCCGTTCGACTCGCTGGTCGGCGATATCATGCGCGAGGCCACCGGCGCCGACGTCGCTTTCATGCCGGGCGTCGGCTACGGCGTTGCGATCGAGCCGGGCCCGATCACCCGCGATCGTCTATACACGCTGTTGCCGCATCCGACGAAGCTGGTCACGCTGGGGATGAGCGGCGAACAGATTCTGTCGGTGCTCGAGCAAAGCGCGACCAACCTCAATCCCGGCGACGACATGGACCGTGTCGGCGGACTCGTCCAGACCTCGGGCATCGCCTGGACGGCCGACCTCACCCGACCGCTGGGAGCGCGGGTGTCCGGCGTCACCCTGAATGCGGTTCCGCTCGATCCGACGCGACGCTACAAGATTGTAACGAATGTCGGCATGCTGGAAGGGCTCCACCGTTATGCTGCGTTCGCAAGGGGAAGCGACGTCGTTACAGACAAGCGCAGCGTGACGGACCTGGTCGAGGCGGCGCTGAAGGCGCGCGGCACGATCGTTGCGCCCGAGAGCGGATTCATTCGCGTCGTTCCGGTCGCGAAGCAGTGATCCGACGGGTCGGGCTAGGCGCGGCGGCGCTGCTGGCGGCGAACGGTGCCGCGGCACAGGAGAAGGCAGAAAATCCGCTGCACGAAGCGGTCGGCGCTCCTGAAAACCTGAAGCTTTCTGGAACCTTCCGCGTCCAGATCGAGAGCATAGACGGGCAGTTCCGGCCAACGGCCGCCCGCGACGACCGTTTGCTCACCCTCAGGACGACGATCGCGGCCGAATACGATACCGGCCCGTTTCGCGTCGGGGTGGAGCTGTAGGATGCGCGGGGCTATCTCGAGGAACGTAATTCCTCTGCGGGGACGGGAGAGGTCAATGCGCTGGAGATGGTCCAGGCCTATGTCGGGTTCGATCTTGATGCTCAGACAACGCTCGATGTCGGACGCATGACCGTCGACATCGGCTCGCGGCGGCTCGTGTCGCGGCAAAACTTCCGTAACACAACCAATGCCTTCACAGGAGTGCACCTTCATCGAGAACGCGAAGGCGGTTCGCGGCTGGATGTTTTCTGGTTGATGCCACAAATGCGGCTGCCGGATGACCGCGATGGCATTCTGGCAGACCGCGTCGAATTCGACCGGGAAAGTACGGCCCTTCAGTTCTTCGGCGCATCTTACGAGATTGCGGTCGGACATGGGATGTGGCTGGAAGCCTACGCCTACGGTCTAACCGAGCGTGACTCGCCGGGCTCTCCCACCACCAACCGGCATCTTGCGACGCCCGGGGTGCGCTTTCATCGCAAGGCGGCACGTGAAGGCATCGACTTTGATGCGGAGCTAACCGGGCAGGTCGGCCACGCGCGCGGTTCCACCAGCCCGACTGACCTGCAGGACCGGCGCGTCAGGGCTTGGGCGACGCATGTTGAGATCGGCTACACCTTCGATGCCGCGTGGCAGCCGCGCGCAGCACTTGCCTATGATCAGGGCAGCGGCACCGGAGGTGGCAAGGGGATCGGTCGTTTTGACACGTTATACGGCGCGCGCCGCTTTGAGCTCGGTCCCACATCGCTCTACGGCCTCGTATCGCGCGCAAACAGCATCTCGCCTGGCATCCGCGTTGAGGTAACACCCGACAAGCGGTGGGACGGATTTGTCATGTATCGGGCGCTCTGGCTGGCCAGCGCGACCGATGCGTTTGGCGCGAGCAGTGTGCGCGATCCAAGTGGTCGGTCGGGCCGCTTCGCCGGTCAGCAGATCGAAGGGCGCGTGCGCTACTGGCTGGTGCCGAAGATCGCGCAATTGGATGTCGGCGCCGCTGTGCTATTGAAGGGGCGCTTCCTGCGGGATGCGCCCAATGCGCCGCCGAGCGGAGACACGCATTACAGCTACGTCGGCCTTAATCTGAACTTTTGAGGCGATCATGGGATTGACGATCGGCCTTCTTCTCGCCCTCAGTTTCGTGGTTTCGCTATTCGCGCTCGCGTTTCTCATCTGGGCCGTTTCGAGCCGTCAAATGTCATTCGACCAGGCGCAGGCGCGAACGATCTTCGTCGCTGGCGAGGAAGGGCGGCCAGACGATCCCGGCACCGCGCCCGAGACCGACGAGAAGGTGCCGCACCATTACGACCCGGCCCGAGCAGGCATCGACTCGGTGTCTGCCCGACCAGTGACGGCGCTGCTTGCCAGCGCCGTCTCCTGGCTGGTGCTTGGCTCGCTATTCGGGCTTACGGCATCGCTGAAACTGCATTGGCCGGACTGGCTCGACAGTGCTGCGTGGCTGACGTTCGGCAGAGTCCGTACGCTGCATCTCACGCTGGTCATTTACGGCTGGTCGTCGCTTGGGCTCATCGCCATCGTGATGTGGGTGGCACCGAGGATGTTTCACACGAAGTTGCGGCATCCGAACCTCCCCATCATCGGAGCCGTGTTGTGGAACGTCGCCTTGGTGGTCGGCACCGTCGCCATCGCCAACGGGTGGACCGACGGGGAAGAATGGCTGGAAATCCCCTGGCAGGTGGACATCCTGCTTGCCGTCGCCGGCTCATTCTTCGTCCTTCCCCTGCTGCGGACGGCGGCAGCCCGCAACGTCCGGCACATCTACGTGACCGGCTGGTACTGGATGGCGGCGATCTGTTGGTTCCCCGTCCTCTTCGTGGTCGCCAACGTGCCTTATGTCTTCATGGGCGCGGAACAGGCCACGGTGAACTGGTGGTTCGCCCACAACGTCCTCGGCCTGTGGCTGACTCCGCTTGCCGTAGGGGCCGGCTACTATTTCATCCCGAAAATCATCGGTAAGCCGATCTATTCCTACAGCCTCTCGCTCCTAGGCTTCTGGGCGCTTGCGCTATTTTACAGCCAGGTTGGCATCCATCATTTGATCGGCGGACCGGTGCCGACGTGGGTCGTAACGCTTTCTATCGTTCATTCGGTGATGATGTTTGTTCCGGTGATCGCCGTTGCCATCAACCAGCACGTCACAGTGGCGCAGAACTCATGGGCCTTGAAGACGTCCGTCCCGCTTCGGTTCATTTCGCTTGGCGCCGTTTGTTATACCCTGGCGTCTTTTCAAGGGTCCGTCGGGGCTATCCGATCGATCAATACTGTCGTGCACTTTACGCAATATACCGTTGGCCACGCGCATCTCGGTGCCTACGCTTTCGTATCATTCACGCTGTTCGGTGCGATCTATCACATGATGCCCCGGGTAACTGGACGTGCCTGGCCTTGGCCTCGTACGATCACGTTGCATTTCTGGCTCGTCGTTGCCGGATTTGGCATCTATTTCTTTTCTCTTACGATAGGCGGGGTGTTTCAAGGACTGGCAATGCTCGACGCGACGCGGCCGTTCGAGGACAGTGTGACTTTGCTGAAACCGTATCTGGAAGGTCGTTCGGTCGGCGGTGCGCTGATGACGGCGGGCCACTTGCTGTTCTCTGCGCATTTCACCGCGATGCTGCTGCGCCGCAGCCCTGAGGTACCCCACCCGGCACCGATGGCGACGACACCGGCGGTGGCGGCATGAACCGCATCTTGCCACTCGGGATACTCGCGTTGGCAATCCTCGCTTTCGCGACGCTTCTTCTCGTCATTGTGCCGGGTATGCAGATTCGCGCCCAGCCGGCGACGCCCGGACTGCAACCTTACACGCAAATGGAGCTGAGGGGGCGGCAAAGCTACGTCTCGCAAGGATGTGTCTATTGCCACAGCCAGCAGCCGCGCATTCCGGATCAGGCGCCGGACGGCGAACGAGGCTGGGGACGCGCAGCGGTTGCGTCAGATTACGCCTATGATTCTCCACACTTGTTGGGGACGATGCGTACGGGGCCGGACCTTTTGAACGTCGGTGCACGCCTTCCCAGTCGAGATTGGCAACTGGCGCATCTCTATCAGCCGCGCAGCATCTCCCCGTGGAGCATCATGCCGGCCTATCCTTTCCTGTTCACTGTCAAGGACCGTGCCGCGCCGGGAGACGTGGTCGTTGCCGTTCCCGCCGGTCAGGGTCCCAGGAACGGCGTTGTTGTCGCGAAGCCAGAGGCGCTGGACCTTGTCGCCTATCTGCTCTCGCTTGACCGAACGATGCCTGCGCCCGTGAACGGAGAGCGTGACGACGGCTACGCGAGGATCAAGCGATGAACGCTTCCCGCGCCCCGGACGAGACATTCGAGCCCTACGAAGAGCATCGCGGCATTCCGCTCCCGGTGCTGTGGATTGCGATCGCGCTCGCGATCTGGGGTGTCGTCATGCTGTTTCACACCCATCACGCAGTCGGCGTCGCACGCGTGGAACGTGCCGGTGAGGCCCAGGTGCAGGCGGAAGACACGCCATTGAGCGGCGCGTCGATCTTCGCCGCGCGCTGCGCGACCTGCCATCAGCCGAATGCCGTCGGTGTGTCCGGGGCAATCCCTCCTCTTTCCGGTTCGCCGTTTGCCGCGGCAAGGCCGGAGGTGGTCACGCAAATTCTTCTACACGGTATCGATGGACCGATCGAAGTCTCCGGCGCGCGATTCGACGGGCACATGCCGAGCTTCGCGAGCGTTCTTTCTGATGACGATCTCGCACGCGTGGCGAACCACGTCCGCAAGACCTGGGGTGGGGCAAAGTTCGACTTGGATGCGGCCTTCGTCGCACGCGAGCGCGCACGCTTCCCGGCGCGCGGGGCGTGGACGGGTGGTGCCGAAATTGCCGCGACCCTCGACCCGACGCTGCCTTCGCAGCCCGCCTCCATTCCGGGGCAGACGGAGCTTGCGGATGCGGCAACGCTGTCCATCGTCAATCGCGGCTCCGGCGGCGGCTGGGCGTGTGCTTCGTGTCACGGCGCCCGTGGCGAGGGCCGGGGCAACGTGCCGCGCCTTGCGGGATTGCCGGCCGACTATATCGTCAAGCAGCTGGACGACTTTGCCACGAAGCGCCGCGACAATGAAACGATGACGCTTGTGGCGCGCTCGCTGTCCTCGGCGCAGAGGCGGTCGCTTGGCAGCTATTATGCCGAGATGCGTAGCCCATCGTCAGCCCGGCCCGAACTGGGAGGCGATCTGTCGCGGGGCGAGACGCTTGCACTTCAAGGGGATTGGGCGAAAGGTATCCCAGCCTGCTTCTCGTGCCACGGACCTTCCGGCTTCGGCGTCGCGCCGGGATTTCCGGCGCTGGCCGCGCAGCATTCCGGCTATACCGCCGGACAGCTTGCCGCGTGGCGCGGAGGGACACGGCGCAACTCGCCCGTTGAGATGATGAACCGGATCGCCGCCGCTCTCGGCGATAGCGATCGCCGAGCTGTCGCTGACTATCTCGCCACCTTGCCGCCGGTACCTGCCGCGGCCCCCAAGGAGACCGCTCATGGCCGATCCGGCGCCCGATGACCTCGCGCCCGATGCGGCAAGCACGCGTCGGGAGCGTCACGCGAGCACGGCCCGAACCGCCGTCCTCGCGGTAGCCGGTGGTACCGCGCTGTTCGTCCTCGGGTCGATATTCATTGACACCGGCCTGATCGGTCACGCCGATACAAACCGAGACGTCGTAGCATCCGAACCCGCCGCTTTCTCGCCCCCCCCAATGTCGTCGATTCCTGCTGGACCGGAGGGTGATGCGATCCGGCGCGGAATGCAGATATTCCTTAATCCGGGGACGAATGCTCGTGAGTTCGTCGGCAACAGTCTCGCATGTAAGAATTGTCACCTCGATGCCGGCCGGAAACCGGATAGTGCACCGATGTGGGCGGCATGGGTCGCCTATCCTAAGTATCGCTCTAAAAATAAGCAGATCAACACAATGGAAGATCGGGTGAAGGGTTGCTTCACCTATTCGATGAATGCGCAGGACGGGCCCAGCGGCAAGCCGCCCCCGCCTGGATCGGATATTTACAAGGACCTGGAGGTCTACTTTCACTGGCTCGCGAAAAATGCGCCGACCGGCGTCGATATGGAAGGTGCGGGATATCCAGAGCCCACACTGTCGGCTGCCGGCTACGACCCGGTTCGAGGCGCGCAGGTCTATTCCCAGAACTGCGCAGCCTGTCACGGCAGTGACGGTCAGGGACGCCAGGACATCAACGGTCGTGTTGTGTTTCCGCCACTCTGGGGACCGCGTAGCTACAACTGGGGCGCAGGCATGGCGCGCATCGATAACGCCGCCGGGTTCATCAAGGCGAACATGCCCCTTGGACAGGGCAACCGGCTCAGCGATCAGCAAGCGTGGGATGTAGCCGCCTTCGTCAACAGTCACGAGCGCCCGAAGGACCCCCGCCAGACCGGGGGCCGGTGAGAGGATGGTCGAAAACGTACGCTCTCATGACTGCCATCCGAGATACTGCCCGAGTTTACCCCTTCGCTGGCCGCAAGACCAGCGTTCGCATTGACCTTGGCGGGTGTGCCGCGGACGCCTGATCGACGACGATTGATC
>NZ_JBHTLS010000102.1:0-22616 GCF_042678845.1 Sphingobium olei
CCGGTCGGGCTCCGCCCTCCCTACGCCACGCGCAGCGCAAGGAGCGTTCCTCGACCGTCGTGCCATACTCGAAAGGGGGTCCCTTTTGCGCGCCGATCGGGGGTCCCGTTTGGACGCCGATTGACAAACAGATTGCCGTAGACGCAATCCCAACATGTTCTTGACCCTGTGCCCGCGCGCCGGCTTGCCTCCCGGTCGAGGAGGGGCACGCCAGCAGGTCAAACGCGTCTGCAAGGAAACGGGGGCATAGGCGCCGTTGCAGCTGTCGTTCGCAACGCCGAGCCTGGTAGTCAAGAACCGTTCGTCATGACGTCCCTGGAAACAATTCCTGCCAAACGCTGCGGCAGATTCGATCATTTCTCGGGAAAGGAGAAGGATGGGGGTAGGCGAGGAATATCCGAGAGGAACCGGCCCCATGCGCTATTTTAAAAACCATTCCCTGCTCCAGCACCTTTCGGCATATCTCTTGAACAAAGGCTGGCTGGGATCACGGTGTCGCCGCGCCGATCTGCCTGGCCATCTCGATACTGTTGCGGATCACTTGGGCGGCCTTTCGCATCCGGCAATCGGGATTGCCAGAGCCAGGCTTGAAGGCGCCCCCCTGCTGCGTATCGATGCGGATGAAGCGCAGATTGAGGAAACCGCCGAAGGTGTGTGGGTCAGGGGGTGGATCTGGGTCGAGCAGGAAGCCTTGCTGACCTGCGATGCCTTGCGAACGACGAAGCTCCGCAAAGCGCTTGCGCAGTTGCCGCCCCGTACCCGTGCGGTTTTCCTCGCTCATTGCGTTGAGGGGCTTCCCTACCCTGCGATAGCACTCCGGCTCAATTTGGAACTGGCGGAGGTCCAGGACGAGTTGGCCGCGGCCCTTGTGGCGCTCTCGGCGCCGTTTGACGAGTCATACTGATTGGTCTGATAGGACAGCCAGAACGATGACATCTCCCGACCTGGAATTCCAGGGGGCAAGCCTGTGCCGACGGCTAAAGGGGACGTGGCATAAGGATCGGGGGCTATGCCTATGCCCGGCCCATGATGACCATAGCCCCAGCCTTTCGATCCGGGTCGGCAGACGCGCGTTGCTGTTCAAATGCTTCGCGGGCTGCGACACGCTGGACGTCTTGCGAGCGATCCGGCGTCTGCGCTTCCCGCTTGCGGATGGCCCCATACCAGTCCCATCGAAAGAATCCCGATTCGTTCAAACGGGAACAGGGCCGGCCTTGCGGACATGGGACGCATCCACCTCTCTCGCCACGACACCCGCTGAAATGTACCTCAGCAATCGCCTGCTAACGCCGCCCTGGCATGATCTGCGCTACAATGCGCGCACGCCGCTGGGAAGAGGCCGTGCCGCGGTATTCCGTCCGGCAATGATCGCCGCCGTGCGCGAACGGCACCGGATCGTCGCTATCCACCGCACCTTCCTCGATTCCGTGACCGCCACCCGCGCAGGCGATCTTGCCGAACCACGCATGATGCTCGGTCGTCCCGGTCGCGGCGCGGTCCAGCTCATGCCCGCCGGGCCAGTCCTTGGCCTTGCCGAAGGTATAGAAACAGCGCTCGCCGCGATGCGACTGCACCGCATTCCGGTCTGGGCGATTCTCGGGACTGAGCGGGCCGGCCATATCCTGCTACCCGATCAGCTGGAACGGCTGGTCCTGCTGTTCGACAGGGATGAGGCCGGCTGGAAGGCCAACCAGCGTGCCCGTCTCGCTTATGACCGCCCTGGTCTGGAGATCGTCAGCCCGTGGCCGCCGCTGCCGAACAATGATTGGGCGGATGTGCTGCAAACCTTACCACGCGCTGCCTGATGGCGATGGGCGAGGGGATACCGTCCCGCCCATGCCGGACCAGGGCAGCGACGCCGATCAGCCGTTCAGGCGATCCTTGACCGCCTTGGCGGGCGTGAACGTCAGCTTCTTCGAAGCCTTGATCGAAATGGTCTCGCCCGTCGCCGGGTTGCGGCCGTCGCGGGCCGGTACATCCTTGATCTTGAACTTGCCGAAGCCGTTCAGCGCGATCTCTTGCCCTTGGGCGGCAGCGTCGGTGATCGATTCAAAGACCGCGTCGACAAGCTTGCGCGCATCGGCCTTGCTCAATCCATGAGCGGCCCCAACCGTTTCTGCCAATTCAGAATTATTCATAACCATCATCCTCCTGATAATTGCGAAGCTCGCGTTCATAGCGCTGCGCCCACCTGCCGTCACGAGCCAAACGGCAGAGCCTGTCGAGCGCGATCAGCGGGCAGTTCGATCATTCCTGCTTATCGAGGTGGAGACGCCCAGGCGAACCCTCAGTGTTGGACTTGTCACACGGTAGTAAACCCTTGCCCGCTCACTGCAGGCCACAACATTTCTTGTACTTGCGTCCCGACCCGCACGGACATGGGTCGTTTCGGCCAATCTTCTGGCGCTTGGATCCGGTAGGCCGATGCGGATCATTCTCCAGCCGCCACTGATGCAACATCTCCACCCAGATCGGGATCAGATCAGGCGCCTGCGCATCCCACCGATCCTCCTCGGCACGTGTAAATGTCCTGGTTCCATCGGCGAAAGCGCGCAATGTCCGGATACCCTCGATCGCCGCTGTACAACCGGCGTCGTCATCGGCCAGCACTCGCAGCCATCCTGCAGGCGCAAGCTCCATCGCCTGACCGAAGCCTTCGATCCACATCTCCCAAAGTGTTTCATCGCTTCGCGTATCGATTTCCAGTACCGGCTCGAATTCACCAGCGTGTGCGAGCGATGCAAGAATCTCGTGATAGTGATGCATCACCAGATCGACAAAATGCTGCATCCCGCCCGCGTCGGCGAATGTAGGAATGCCCGCGCCATCTTCCCCCGCCCATATCGCCGTTAACCATTGGCTGGGGGAGATCAGTATCGGGCTGACGATGATCCCGGTCAGGAAGCCGTCGAGCTGCGTGAGCAGCATGCAATCATCACCCTGGGCGAGCAGCAACCGATCGAGTTCATCGAGATAATCGAATGAAGAAGCCATTTCCCAATCTAACCTGCCAAAACCCCGCCGTCATGGTTCCGAACTGTCTCACAGTCGAGACCGGACGCCGGCTCGTGGAAATGCGAAAACGAGAATGACCAATCCTCCCACGGGTGCAGCCGGAGCGATCGAAATGCCGGTGCGCGGGGACGATTATGGTTCCCGATCATGTTGCCAGTCTCCCTGAATGCCGCGCTATACCTGGAACTCGAACACCAATCGTCTGACGGTCCTCCCTGCCGGCCATCCATGGCAGCATCAGCGGCTGTGACGCGAGGACCAGCACCGGAACTGCGCATTGCCTCACTCTCAAATTTCCTGATCACTGGATTTGGGCATATCGTCGAATATTCGATAAAAGACCCATATTTACTGGGCATAAAATATGATGAAATATGAGGCTGAAGAAAGCGAATTGCTGGCTGGTCTGATCGATGCGAGCGGGACGCTAGCAGGGCGCCGGCCCCTCCAAAATGCAGCGCCTGCGTTCAGTCAAGGCCCTGGTCGACGCATGGTCCAGCTACATAGTCGACCAGAAGCCGCCGAAATTCGCGCGCTTTTATGTTCCTGGCAGCAGCGCGCTTGAACTCGCCCAGCAACTGGACCTGGCATGCCGCCACGGCCGATGGCGTTCGACCTGCACGGACGCATCGAGATCACGGCGGATCTGCTGAACAACGGCGGCTGGGCCACCGAGACTATCCGCTATGCTGACATCGTCAGCTACACCTGTGCTCGAGCAAATGCCGCGCGCGGCGTGACAACCACCCAAATGTGCAAACCTTTTCGCAGCCACGAGCGCAATGGCCATTCCATCGCTGACGATCCCTAACGTCGGCACCTTGTCTCACGCCCTCGCGGCACGGCGCCGCAAGAGGGAAGGGTGAGGAAATGGACGGTTCGATGAGCGAGCCGCATCAATGGAGAAACCCATGTCCCAGACTCCCATTCCCGTACCCGCTGCCAATCTCACCAAGTCACCCGTCAATGTCCGGACCCGCAGCGACGCTGAGGCGGACGCGGAACTGGAAGCCAGCATTCTTGCCCATGGTCTCATTCAGAATCTGGTCGGTGTGCCGGTTTCGCGCAAGAAGGGCCATTACCGGATCACCGCCGGTGGTCGCCGCCTTGATGCCGTGCATCGCCTGATCGAAAAAGGAAGCCTGCCGGCCGATCACGCAATCCCGGTCCTGGTTCTCGACAACGCCAAGGATGGCCGCGAAGTCAGCCTCGTTGAAAATTTCGAACGGCTTCCGATGGGGCCGGGCGAAGAATGCCGCGCTTTCAGGGATATCATCGAGGTCGAGGGCAAGACGGCGGCCGACGTCGCCAAGCGGTTCGGGCTTACCGAACGCTTCGTGATGGGCCGTCTTCGTCTCGCCAACCTTGCCGAGCCGATCTTCGAGGCACTTGAGAATGGCGAGATCACGCTCGACGTCGCCAAGGCCTATTGCACCACGGCTGACAGCGCGCGCCAGAAAGCGATCTGGGACATGCTCTCGGACAGCTACTGCGGCCATTCCGTCAGTGAGATCCGCCGGCGCATCAAGGACTATAGCTATCGGGGAAATGACCCCCGCGTCTTGCTGGTCGGCCGTGATGCTTACGCGGCCGCCGGCGGGCGGATCGAGGACGCCGACCTCTATTCGAACGCGGACGACGAACGCTGGATCGACACCCATATCGTCGATGAACTCGCCATGATGAAACTCGCCGCTGAAGCGGACATCCTGCGCGAGCGCGAAGGCTTTGCCGAGGTCCGTCCCGTCGCCAACACGCGCGTCCCCTATATGGATACCTACGCCCTGACGCCGCTGCCGGTGGAGGCGCCCGCGCTCAGCGAGGAACAGGAACAGCGCAAGCTTGAAATCGAGGATGAACTGGCCGAACTGGAAACCGAACTTGAGCATGAAGACTATGAGCCGGATGAAGAGGACCAGAATCGCTATAACGCCCTCCAGACCGAACTCTCTTCCATCGTCGAACGTGAGCCCGTCGTCGATGCCGAGCAGAAGGCGAGTGCGCTGGCCTATCTCGTGATCGGGCCGGACGGCCAGCCGCATATTCACCAGGAATTGTTCGTCGCGCCCGTCGCAACCGACGATGAGGGTGAAGAAGACGAGGAGGCAAGCCTCGAGGATGACGAAGCCGACGGTGAAGTCACCGCAGACGAGGCCGGTGAGGACGAAGCGCGAAACAGTGGCCCGGTGATGAGCCAGCGCCTGCGCGAAATGCTGGCGATGATGAAGACCGAACTGCTGGCGGTCCATGTCGCCAGCAATCCCGCATTCGCGCTGGATCTGGGCACCTTCATCATGGTGGACTGCGAATGCCGTTTCTCGTCCTTCGACATTCCGAGCGATCTGCGCGCCTCGGCTCCCGCCCGTCTCCTCGCGGACTTCAAGCCCGAGACGGCCGCTGCGGGGGAATGGACGAAGCTCGATGAGGCGCTCGACCGAAGCTGGGTCAACCACCAGGCCATCGCGGATCGCTACGACGCCTTCTGCGGACTCCCCGATGAAGCGCGCGCGGCCTGGCTCGGCTGGGCGATCGCGCGCACGCTGCAGGCCGTCCCGATCGGCCGCCGCGAAGCGACCTTCCTCGATCATCTGGGAACGAAGCTCGGAATCGATGTCGCGGCCTGGTGGCGCCCGACCGCGCTCACCTACTTCGACAAGCTGACGAAGCCTGCCATTCTCAGCCTGTTCCAGGAGATCGGTGGACTGGAGCTGCAATCCCGCTACGCCGGTTCCAAGAAGCACGATCTTTCGGCTTCGGCCGAGCGGCTTTTCGGAGGCGACGTCATCATCGAACCCGAGATCAAGGAACGAGCGCTTGCATGGCTCCCGGAAGCCATGCGCTTTGGTCCGGCTGAAATCGCTGGCGAGCCGGAAGAGACGCACGACGATCACGACACGTCACCCGCCGGGATCGTCGATGCCGATAACGACGATCAGATCTCCCAGGCTGCCTGATCGGGACCGGGGGGATGGGCTACAAGCCTGTCCCCCTGGCTTCGAGGTTGAACTAGCGTGCCAGACGCCGAAATGGCGGCATTCGGGCACCAACTCCAACGCGACCAGTCCGAAATTTGTCCCCGCGTCTGCGCGAAGTCCAGCATGATGACGGTGACAATTCGCCCTCGAACAGAGCGTATATGCTCTGTCTCGGCTACTGCTGCGATTCTCCTGTTTCCCAATGCAGGAACAGCATCCCCGGCTCCGCCAATGCTTCCCGCAACTCAGCGAACGGGGCTACCAGAGGAAATTGGTCGCGTGCGACAGCACAGAATTCGGTCCATTGACCCTCTTCATCAATCTCGATGAACATCCTGTCCTGTCGAAAGCCTATGCCGACGGTTACCCGGCTTGGCTCATCGTCGGGACCGCGCACAGCGACGATAGTCGATATATTGGCCCATTTCTCGAACCAGCTCGCGCTTCGATCGCCGACTTCCACGCCTGCACTTGAGCGGTCCGGATATTGGAGCGAGGGGTGAGCGGGAGAGCGATCAGTGCCCGGCCGTCGCACCAGTTTCCCTGCTACGTCGGCACCGCCGCTTCGGCAGGTGGCCATCGGCAAGATCGGAATAATTGGCGAGGGTCACCGGAGGGCGATCGGGAAATTCGGCCACGAGCTTCAGATTGCCGCCCATCGCGGCAACGTAGCTTGTGAGCGTCGAGAGCAGGAGATCCGTTCGCCTCTCAAGCCGTGAGACATTCTCCTGCTCCAGGCCGAGCATCTCCGCTATCCGGTCTTGGGTCAGCTTCCTTGCCTGCCGCAGATCGCGCAGCGTCATTTCTTCCGCGATCAATTCGGCGGCACGAGCGTCGATCGTCTCGCGCTGTGCGGGCGTGAATGTGCACGAAATTCGTCAAGCGTCTTTGTCATGCTTGACCTCCTTTCTGATCTGCCCACAGACTGTCTCCATCTTAGGATTTGCCCCGACCGAGAAACGACGCACCCCGAGCGTTATCCCATAGGATCTCGCGCGGCCGACTAATGATCGTTGGGATCGTCGAGCCAGGCCGGAAGGTCGCGGCGCGCGTCGAGCACGCGCCACACATCGATTTGGTCGTCCCGCTCGATATAGAAGACCAGCCACGGAAAGCGTGCGAGGCGGCGATGCCGCAGCCCCGGCAGGGCCAGCTCATGCGCGTAGCGCGGCGAGCCGATGCCGGGATGTTCCGCGACTACGCGATAGGCCCCTTCGAGTGCTGTTACGAAGCTGAGTGCGATATCCGGCCCGGCCTCGCGCGCATAATGGTCGATGGCGTCTTCGACGTCGCGATGAGCCTTGTCGCGGGGAACGACCCGCTTGACGGTCATGCAGCGCGGCGAGCCCGCGCGCGTAGCCCCTCGAAATAGTCGTCATCCGCCGGGGCGCCCGGCGCCGATTCTGCGCCGTCGAGCAACAATCCTCGCAGCCGTTGGCGGTCCTGATCCTTGCGGATCAACTCGCGCACATATTCGCTGCTCGTACCATACCCGCGCCCTACGACTTGTTCGTCGACGAAGGCCTTGAGGGTGTCAGGCAACGAAATGTTCATCGTGCTCATATCGGCTATATAGCTCGTTTGGCAAAATTTGGCAAGATGGTCGCAACAACCAGTCGGTCTCGCTGGCATATGCGCCCGGCGCCACCCTGGCACGGACCTGCGCCGGCATGTCGTTCGGCAGCACCACGCTGAGCTGTTCGGTCCTCCGCATGAACCAGCACTCCTTATGAGGCTGATTTGATCCAATTCGCGCGTCCCTTCAAGGTTGGGATCAGCAATAGGTCGGGCAATGCGAGCATGCATTTGTTGCGCGCCGTCGTCCGTACCACAGGGGCGGCCCTGGCCACCGTTCCTCATTCCACACATCAGTCGAGCTGCGGCGAAGCTGCCTTCGCCCACGCGCCTCTACAGGACGTGCGCGCCCTTGAAACTCGCCCAAATCGCCATCGAGTATCCGATCACGAGAATCGATGCACCCCGACGGAGGAGAGCGGGAAGGGGACAAGAGGATTGTCCTGTTGTCCCAAGAGGTGCCCATGAACTTGCCCCAGCTTGCCTTGTCGCAGACCCGAGACAGCGCTGCATGCCTGTCCGACGTCGCCCGCTCTCTTTGCCACCGCTTGCACAGCGGCGCTTCCGTCAGTCGCCAGGGCCTCAAGCGATTGATGACCGAGGCTTATGGCGGTGACGATGCCGGCGGCCTCTGGTCAATGCGCGACGCCTATGACGCATTGGAAACCGCCCAGGTCCTGCTTCTCGCCGATCCGCAGAACCCGCTCCTGGGCGGCACGCCGGCCGACATTTTCGAACGCCTGCGGCAGTTCGAGCGCGGCTTGCCGACCCAGACCTACCGTTCGGAAAAGCAGATCGACCTCCAGCAGTTCAGCACGCCGATCACCCTGGCCTGGCTCGTGGCCATGGCGGCGTGCTGCGGACCGGACGATATGCTGCTCGAACCCTCGGCCGGCACCGGCATGCTGGCGGTCCATGGCCTGCGGGCGGGCGCACATCTGCTTCTCAACGAACATGATCCCGCCCGTGCCGCCCTCCTGTCCCAGAATCTCGGCCAGATTGTCACCCGCCATGATGGCGAACATATCCATGATCTGCTGATCAGCGAGCGGCCGCCGACGCTGGTGCTGATCAACCCGCCCTTCAGCCGCAGCAATGGACGCGGGATCGACCGCCATGCCGGCGCGCGCCATCTGCGCGCGGCTCTCGCCTGCCTCGCGCCGGGCGGGCGATGCGTGGCCATCATGCCGACCAGCTTCTCACCCGAGGGCTCGGCAGCACTTGGCTATAATGCCGTCGCCGAACTTGTGCCGCCCCGCGTCGAACTTACCATTTCGGGCAGTCCCTACGCCAAACATGGCACGGGGATCGATGTAAGGTTGCTGGTCTTCGACAAGGGATGGACCGGCACGCCCGAGCGCCATTTCGCCAGTGATATCGACGCTGCGCTGCGCCTCGTGCTTGCCATGCCTGATCGGCTCGATCCCATGGAACCGCCGCCGCTTGCCCCGCCGCCGGCCGCCGCTACGCCCCGCCCACTTGTCCTCGCCGCCCCATCCCCCGCCTTGCTCTTTGCGCGCATGAATGGCCAAAGGCTCGCGCCACCCTCGCGGATCGCCGCCACAGCAGATGAGGCGCGACCGATCAGCTATGCCGCGCACCAGACGCCGCTTGCGCCTGGCGAGACCGTGGGCATTTATTCCGCCTGGCGCCTCGCGCGCATCGCCATCGAAAATGCTTCCCGGCATCCCGATGACCTGGTTGAATCCATCGCCATGGCTTCGGTGTCGCTTCCGGTACCGCGCTATCAGCCGATACTCCAGGACCGGGCGATCAGGGCTCTGTCGGAGGCGCAACTCGAAACCATCATCTATGCGGGCGAAGCGCATGAGCGCGATCTTACTGGACGTTTCTCGGCCAATCTTGCGGGCGATCGACTGATCGAGGACAGGGATGGCCAACCCTATCGCACCGGCTTCTTCATCGCCGATGGCACCGGGGTCGGAAAGGGCCGCGAGGCGGCCGGTATCATTCTCGACCAGTGGAACCGCGGCAATCGCCGCGCGATCTGGATTTCCATGGCCGACCTCATCGAGGACGCACGGCGCGACTGGACGGCATTGGGCGGTCTCGCCATCGATATCCAGCCGATCGCAAATTTCCCTCTCGGTAAACCGATCACAATGGAAAGCGGCATCGTCTTCCTGACCTATGCCGCCCTGCGCTCCGCCCGCCATGACGCTGCATCGCGCCTGCAGCAATTGCTGGACTGGACCGGCGAGGACTTTGCCGGCGTGATCGTCTTCGACGAATCCCATGCCATGGCCCATGCCGGCGGAACGGAAACGGATTTCGGGAAGGCGCAGGGGTCGGAACAGGGGCTGGCGGGCGTTCGGTTGCAAAATGCCCTGCCACGAGCCCGCATCCTCTATATGTCCGCCACCGGCGCGGCCAGGCCCGAGAACCTCTCCTATGCCGTGCGGCTCGGCCTGTGGGGCACCGGCACGGCCTTTGCCACGCGCGACATGTTCATGAAGGCGATGGAGGAGGGCGGCATTGCGGCGCTTGAGGTCGTTTGTCGGGATCTCAAGGCGATGGGCCTCTATACCGCCCGGGCCCTGAGCTTCGCGGGCGTGGAATATGAGCCGCTGGAACATGTGCTCACGCCGGACCAGATCGCTATTTACGACGCCTATGCGGACAGCTGGAGCATCATTCACCGCGGACTTCGCGACGTGTTGGCCGAGATCGGTATCGTCGACCGGATATCGGGCAAGACGCAGAACGCGCGCGCACGCGGATCTGCGCTAAGCGCCTTTGAGTCCGCGAAACTGAGGTTCTTTTCCAGCCTTCTCGTGAGCCTGAAAATTCCCTCGCTCATCAAGGCGATCGAACAGGAACTGGCATCGGACAACGCTGTGCTGGTGCAACTCGCAAGCACGGGCGAGGCCATCATGGACCGACGGCTCTCCGAACTCTCTGCGCAAGAGCGGGCAATGATGGATGTTCAGGTTTCCCCCAAAGAGACCCTCATCGACTATTTGAAGAACGCCTTTCCCATCCGCCAGATGCGCGTCTTTCGTGCCGACGATGGCGCCGTGCGCGCCGAACCGATGACCGACGCCGACGGTAATCCGGTGCTGTGCAGGCAGGCGATCGCTGCTCGTGACGCACTAATCGAGGAACTGTGCGCGCTTCCCGCGATTCCGACCGCGCTGGACGCCCTGATCGCGCATTTCGGAACCGATCGCGTCGCCGAGATCACCGGGCGCTCGCGGCGCATCGTGACCGATGTCACCGGAAAGCAGAAGATCGAGAGGCGGGGCGCCCGCGCCAACGTCCTCGAAGTCCAGGCCTTCCAGAATGGGAGCAAGGCGATCGCCGCCTTTTCGCTCGCGGGCAGCACGGGCCGGTCCATGCATTCCGATCGGAACTGCCCGACCGCTCACCGTCGGCGCGCGCATTTTCTTCTCGAGCTGGGCTTCCGCATCCTCTCGGCCGTACAGGGCTTCGGGCGCAGTCATCGCACCAATCAGATGACCGCGCCTGTCTATCGCCCGCTGACCACGGATTGCAGGGGCGAGCGCCGCTTCCTCAGCACTATCATCCGCGGTCTCGAAGCATTGGGCGCCTTGACGAGGGGGCAGCGCCAGACCGGATCGCAGAACCTCTTCGATCCATCCGACAATCTGGAATCGGACTATGCGCGCGACGCACTCACGCAATGGTTCCATCTCCTCTACGAGGGCAAGCTGCGCAGTGTTTCGCTCAAAGCCTTTCAGGAGATGACGGGTCTTGAACTGTGCGGCGAGGGCGGGGAATTGCTCGAGCGCCTGCCTCCCATCCATCGCTGGCTCAACCGCATCCTGGCGCTGCGGATCGCCACCCAGAATAGTATATTCGAGGAGTTTCTGGGGCTGGTCGAGGATCGCGTCGAAGCGGCGCGCACGGCGGGCACGCTGGATCTGGGTATCGAGACCATCCGCGCTGACCGCATGGACCTGCTGTCCGATCAACTCTTGCGCACCGATCCCGTGACCGGCGCCGAGACGCGGCTATTGCGCCTGGAACTGCACCGGCGGCCGCCGATCACCAGCTGGGCCATGCTTCAAATCGAATGCAAGGATGCAGACGATATCGCCTGGCTTCGCAATGCCCGCTCCGGTCGTGTTGCGCTGCGCGTGCCGACATGGCCGGGGCAGGACGAAGAGGGCAACTGGATCGAGCGATGCTATCTTCTTCGTCCCACCGGCCAGTCCCGCATGGAGGTTGCGGCCCTGTCGGCCAGCCACTGGAGCGAGATCGAGCGCGACACATTCCAGTTCCTCTGGGAGCAGGAAGCGGCCGAAGCCGGCAAGAATCTTCTGGTCGAGACAATTACGCTCGCGACCGGGCTGCTATTGCCCGTCTGGAACAAGCTGCCCGAAGATGATGTGCGCGTCTGGCGGATCGACGATGGCGCCGGCACGTCGATCCTGGGACGTATCATCCATCCTGCCGCCATCGAACGGCTCGAAAGGGAGTTCGGGCTCGATGGCGGCATTGCCCTTGGTCCTGAAGAAATCATCGCCGGCGCGCGCGCGGGCACCGGCGTTCCGATCCCTGCCCTGGGAACGGCAAGGCTCGTGCGGGTTCACGTCAACGACAGTCCCCGCCTCGAAATCCGCGACTATCGGCCCGAAGACCGGACCTGGCTGAAGGCCTGCGGCGCGTTCAGCCAGGTTGTGGCCTTCAAGACCAGATTGTTCCTGCCGCCGGAAAGGGCGCGGGACATCCTTGAAAGGATCATCGCCGAGCGCGGCTGATGAAAGCTTCCCGCGGTCTGGGAAACGCCGGACGGGCGAAGTGCGGCTTGTTCCCACCCACTTCGCCGAAGATCATCATTCCGCCTGTGCCGGCACCTCCGGTTCGCCCCCATCCTGTTTCACCGGCGTCGCGCGGCGCCGGGGCGCCTTCGGCTTCGTGGATGGAGTTGCCTCTGCGGCTGCGGCTTTCGCAGGCCCTTTCTTTCTGGAGGCTGGCTTTGCAGGTTCCGCCGCAGCCGGCACGGCTGGAACTTCCTTCGCAGGCGCAGGCGTAACCGGTGGCGTCGGGGACTTTGCCTTCGCCGGCGCCTTCTTCACAGGCGTCTTCTTCACAGGGGATTTCTTTGCCGCGCCTTTCCTGGCCACAGGCTTTGCCTTCGCAGTGGTTTCTTCGCCCTGCGCAGGTGTAACTGCCGGCTCCGGCGTCGATTCGGGTACAGCGGTCCCGGCCTCGCCGCCCAGATCGGCAAGAGCAGCCCTGACACGGACGCGACGGGACTTCTTCTCAGGGACAGGGTCAGCTTCAGCGACCGGTGCGATCTCAGGCGCGGCCGCCGTCGCCGCTGACGAGCCGGCGTCAACCACAGGCGCAGCTTCGACTGAGGGCGCCTCGGCCGCCGACTTTGCGCCAACACGCCTCCCAAGCCCGATCTGCGCGGCGACGGCGCGTCGATGCTCCGAATAGGCCGGCGCGATCATCGGATAATCCTTGGGAAGATTATAGCGTTCGCGATATTCCGCCGGGGTCAGTCCGTTTGTCGCCAGGTGGCGCTTCAATGTCTTGTACGGCTTACCGTCGAGCATGCTGATGATGTGCTCCCGCGAAGCCAGGCTTTTGCGGATCGACACAGCCGGAGCATATTCGGGCGCTGCCGGCGTCTCTACAGTGGCTTTTCGTTCCAGGGCGTCACGGGTCGCTTCGATGATCCCGGCAATATCGCCCGCCGGCACCTGATTGTTCGAGAAATAGGCGCTCAATAACTGCACCGTCATGGCGGTGAAATCGGGCTGCTCGGTGTCGGCCACGGTAAACTCCCTGAACTGGAAGGCCATGAAGATGGCGTTAATTGCGGGAAAGAAGTTGGTCCGACAGCTAAGCGGGAATGCGCTGCTCATGCAAGCGCCCCGTGCATCGCGCTCGCATCGGTCCGAAAACGGGAAGGGGAGGAAGAGGGCAAGATCGGGACCGATTGAAGGTCTTGTTTCCAGGAAAGGCATAGCATGGCCGACCGCGTATCTGCCCACATCATGATCGGGGGCGTGCTTGCCCGCTCCCGATATCCCGAACTCGTCCAGGCTATCGGGAACGATAATCCTTCTATCGATTGGGATGGCACGCCGTTCAACCCTATAGATATACCCATCGATACGCCCCTTGCGCTGATGGATCATGACGTCGCCCATGGTCGTTTCGAAGAGATCGAACATGCCTGTCGCCGCCATGGTCTTCACTATGTTCGCTGGTCCGGCGGCTATCCCGGCAGCTTCCCGTCTGTTCGGCTACTCTACCTGGGCCATGGCGAGCCAAAACAGGTTCTGACAACCGAAGAGGATGAGCAAGTCTTCCCCATCGAACGCATCAGGGAATTGGGAAGCATCGAGGCGATCGAAACGGAATACCGGCTTGCTCGAACGAACCCGCCCCCGCTGGTCCTGATCGATGACGATTCCCGCGATCCGGCTATTTCGGAGACCGTCCATGGCTGATCACTATGTCCAGGGGTCCTTCGCTTTCACTTGCACGGCCGCCGAAAGCGCCCTGATCGAGGAGGCGTGGCAGCACGCTGCCGACCTGCTGGGGGACTTCGCGCCAGGCGAACCGAGCGCGGCGTTTCTGGCCGCCTTCATGCCAACGGATCTCGGCAATCCATTCAACGGCCTGCTCGCGATCTTCGATGATCCTGCCTTTCCCGATTTCGGCGCGGAGATCCAAATTGAAGGTGATGCAGACTGTGTCGTCTCGATCTACGGCACCACGGACTTCCAGCCAGGTCCGATCGCCGAACTCATCCGCCATTGTTGCCAGGAGAGTTTGAAGGCCAGACCCATTGGTTTCGACTGGAGCTATAGCTGCTCCCGTCCCCGTCGCGACACCTTCGGGGGAGGATGGTGCGCGGTATTCGCCGATCATGTCGAGTTCGAAACCACGCAGGAGCAACTGGCGCGACGACTGGCCATATCCGCACCCATGCCAATGCGGGACCCGCCCGATCCATGGATCGACGACCCCGACCACCCGTCCGTCGACTGGGCAGCCGAGGTTCTGAATGGAGACACGCGTCTTGGCTATCTCGAGTGGGCGCTCGCTCGCGCTGACGCAGGCGATAACGGCCAGGCCCTGACTGTACCGCCGCCAGCCTGACCGGCCCACTCCCCGAATTTTCTCCAAGCACAAGGACATTATCATGACCGACGCCATCGCGCCGGGCGCTTCTGCGCGCCTGTATAGCCAGACCGAACATGATGAACGGGGGAACTTCCACTATGAAGGCGACCTCTATCTTGCCGGTGAAGCGCTGCTGCCGCTTGCAGCGCGGATCGAACGCCATCTGGCCGAGTATTTTTCCACAACCACCTTCGCGATCCGCACCGAGAAATTTGCCGGGGGACGCAAGGTCATCGCGGAGATCCTCGATACCCCGACCGACCTGACTGGCCGCGACGCGCAGAATGCCTTCATCGTCGAGATACGCGATCAGATGGAACGGTTCGGATTCACAAGGACGAATCCGCTGCAAGACTTCTGGTCATGCAGTTTCTATTGCGACGTGCGCATAGGCCAGGCCTATTGGGCGGCGCTGGCAAAGCGCCAGGGTAACCGCAATCCGGTCGATACGGTGATATCGTTGGCGGCGTTCAAGAAGCGCGTCAAAGCTGGTGACAGGCTGAAACTGATCGACGCGCCGGCCGGTCATCGCCTGCTTGGAACGAACCGCGAGATCACGAAGGTGCGCTCGGGCGATCTGATCCTCGAAGGACGCTCCTATCTCAGCTTTCCGCGGGCATCGGCTTTTGCCTGTGACGGCCGCCTGATCCGGATCGCCATCGGCTCGGAATATGGTCCGGATGATCACCTGCTCTACGAGTGGACTCGTAAGTCTGTGGCCTGAGCAGAGCCACATCTTCAGGGCATGATCTCTGCAGACCGCCCGCAATCCCGGACAGCCGTAAAGACAAGGGGGTGGCAAAAGACCTCTGAAGCCGGTCCTCCCGCCCGCGCGCTCCCGTCTCCCCCTCATCACCGATCCGGAGGTTCCGATGCATGAGCCCTATCTCAAGGCGATGGCAGCGCTTCTCCGCCGCAGCCAGCCGCGCCACGATCTCTACACCGTTTTCGGTCATTGCATGGAGGCGATGGCGCTCGCCATAGCCAACAGCGTCGATCTGCGTCAGCGCGAGCCGCGCGAAGCGCGCTATCTCGACATTGTCGGCCACTACCGGCCAGATGTGCTCGATCTGTTTCCGCAAGTCCTCGCTGAACTGGTGCAGGCTCTCGAAGCCGGTCCAGGCGACGTACTGGGCGCCCTGTTTCACGACCTCGAGCTTCACAACAAGGCGAGGGGACAATTCTTCACGCCCTATACGCTCAGTCGATTCATGGCTAAGGTGACTATCGGAAATCCGGAAAGCGTAAGATCGATCATCGGCGATCATGGCTTCGTGACCGCCATGGAGCCGGCATGCGGCGCGGGGTCGATGGTCATCGCGCTCGCGGAAGCCATGCGCGATCTCGGGATAAACTATCAGCGCCATCTTCATGTCACTGCGATCGATATCGACCCGCGCGCGATTCATATGGCCTATATCCAGCTCTCGCTGCTGCATGTGCCGGCGCATCTCATGGTCGGAAACTCCCTTTCGGGCGAGACAGCCGAGCATTGGTACACGCCGGCCCATATTCTGGGTGGATGGAACGCCCGGCTCGCCTGTCGACGACGCCATGAGCCCACTGGCGAAACGCATGTGCATCCTGTCGAAGCGCCACCTGCGCCAGTCCCGATGCGCCATACGGTCCCACCGTTTTGCGAGCCCCGCGCCTCGACGCCGGCCATGCCACAGCAACTGACCCTTTTCTGACCATCCAGAATTTCACAATGCAGGAGACTGGCATGTTCCATCATGTCCATATCACCGCACTCAGCCGAACGTCGGCCGGGATGACAGTCATAACGCTGGCCATCTGCGGACCGCGCGGCGGCATGCGCGCCGTCGAAGATATTTCGCTCGAAGAAGCCGAGAAAATGGCGGCGCGGCTTCAGGCTGCCATCACCGCCGCGCGCGCCGGGCTCAACACGGATCCCGCCGACGCCTTCATCCAGGATGTCATCGCGCAGCTCGGCGACCCTGCTCTTGCTCTCGATCCCTCTTTCCGCAGATGGTGCGGCGCAAATCATGGCCTGCTCACCGCTCGCCAGACCGCAGAGCGCTGGTGCCGCTGGCGCGTCGCCTGAGCCCCATGGCGATCGAGATCATGATAGGCCTGCCGCACCTGCGCGAGGGGCCGATATTGAACCGCGCCCGTGCCATGCAGGTGCCGACCCTCATCTCCGCGAACGCGCTGTCGCGCTGGAACCGCAGCAAGGGCTGGCCCGAGTGGCAGGGATGGCGCATGGACTTGCTGAAAAATGCCGACGGATTGTCCAACCTATCATTGGATTCCGCCGGATTCGTGGCTTTGTCCCAATATCGCGGATATCCTTGGGCGACCGAACAATATCTCGATCTCGCAGCAAGCTATCCGTTCCGCTGGTTCGCCAGCATGGACTATTGCGTCGAACCTGAGATCGCGCCCGATCGCGAAGAGGTGCGTGACCGGATTTCGAGAACCATCCGGGTCAATCGCGATTGCTGGCGCGGCGCGCACGACCGCGGCATTGCCCATCGCTTCATGCCCGTAGTGCAGGGCAGGGTTGCGGGCGACTATGAATTTTGCATCGATGCGCTTGGCGACATCATCGATGCCGTGCCTCTGGTCGGGATCGGCTCGATGTGCCGCAGGTCCGTCGGCGGCAGTGACGGCGTGATCGCCATTTTTGAGCATCTCGATCGCATTCTGGGCGAAGGGACAATGGTACATGGCTTCGGCATAAAGGGCACGGCCTTGAGCAAGCTGCGCGGGCTCGAACATCGCATCCAGACAGTCGACAGCCAGGCCTTCGGAATTGCCAGCAGGATCGAGGCGCGCCAGCGCGGCATCTCCAAGACCGATGCCTTCGTTGCCGATCATATGGAAAGATGGGCCCGCCGCCAATATGCGCGGTCCGCCGACGCGCCGACGCCGATACAGGGCGAACTGCCACTTGGCCCCGATGACTGCCCACCGCGCGATCCGTGGGAGAGGGCGATCGCGCAGGCACGCGCCGAAATCCGGGCGCTGATCGAGGAGGGGCAACTCTCGCACAACGAAATTTCTGACGCCTGGGTCGCGCAGTGGGCGGCCGATCTCTTTCAGGCCGAACCGCTTATGTCCTCGGCAAGCCCTCAATGATCCGCCACGGCGAAAGCATGAAACGCATCCTGCCCGATCTATTTGCGGGGGACGAGGTCAGGGCCGAGCGCTACCATCGCGGCTGGGCATTCCAGATGAAATGCGGCCAGCTCGGTCGCCAGCTCTGGTTTGAATATTCTCCGCACGGACTGTGGACCGCCATCGGCACCTGGCGCACCCTGGACACCGGACTCTGGCTTGCCGCCCGCCTCCGCGCCGGAACGCATTTCTGGGATGAAAGCTGCCAGACCGCCCGCCTATATGGTGAAGACGTCTATTCCGCTCTGCGGGACGAGGTGTGACGCGAACAAGCGAAGCTTCGGTCAGCAAAAGCTGAGGCGCGGCCCCGTCATCACTCTTCGCAGCGACGCTATGCGATCAAGCCCCAAGCGCAATGTCCGGAGGAATCGTCCCCTTCCGGCCTACCAGCCTTGCCCCGAAATCATCCTCGAGCGCCACTTTGGCAAGTGCATATTCGACGAGATCGGTTGTCGAGGCGACGCCGCTACGTATCTTGGCGCGATCGATGAGTTGACGCGACACGCGCGCGCTGAGCGAGATGTTTGTGCCTGACAGCAAGCCTGCCGCTTTTGCGGCGGCCACGACCGCTCGATGTCGCTGGGACAGATAATCTTTGTGCTTTACCGGCGTCGGGAACCCCTTCCATTGAACATATACGCCGATGTGCGAAGCTTGGGAAACCTTGCCGGGATGCTCTCCTCCAACCTCACTCTTGCAACCCATGCCACAGAGCCGGGTAGGACGCGCATCGCCGCATCAATTCCGCATGCGATCCGCTGCCGACCAGCTTCCCGCCTTGCATGAAGAGAACCTGGTCGGCGCCCTTGGCTGTCGCCAGGCGATGGGTGATCATGATGAGCGTCGTCGCGCTATTTGTCCTGCGCCGGAGCCTTGCGATCACATCTGCCTCGCTGCGCGGATCGAGTGCGGATGTGCTTTCATCCAGTATCAGGACCGGCACGTCGACCCCCGCCAACCGGGCAAGCTCCAGCTTCTGGATCTGGCCTCCCGACAGGCGCTCGCCCTGTTCTCCCAATTCCATATCGAAGTCGATCGGTCTTCCAGGCTCGTGGAAGCGCCAGACATGAAGCAGTTCCTCGACGTCGCTGATCTGCTGGTTCGCCGGGGGATAGAGGATGTTCTCCCGCAGCGACCGGTTGAACAGACCGATGAACTGCGGCGCATAAAGAATATGGCGATGACGTTTCCCCCAGGGGATCGTCGCCATATCAACCCCTGCAATCTCGACTTTTCCCGAAGCAGGTGCGAGCACGCCGGCCAGAATTTGTGCAAGCGTGGATTTGCCTGAACCATTCGGGCCAACAATCGCGACGAAGCGCCCTGATGCGATATGCAGCGAAATCCCGGCGAGAGCGGGCAGGCCATCACCATAGCTGAAGCTCACATTTTCGGCGGCGAGATCGGCGTCGGCAAAGCGGTCGGGCTGCCGGCAACCCGGCTCGCCATCGTCATGCGTTAATGCCAGCACGTCGCGGATGTTCGCGATCGCGACGCCCGCCTGCGCCAGGATGTAGCCCAGCGCGCTCAGCGGAACCGTCAGCCGAAAGGCGTAGGTTTGCAGCAGCACGAATTCGCCTGCCGTCATTCGGTCTTTGCCGACGTCCAGTCCGGCCAGCATCAGCAGGGCCACAAGCCCGGCGCCGACAATGCAGAATTGCAGCGACGCCATGACGGTCAGCGAACGGTACATGGCCACGCTGGCGTGCCGCCTGGCGCTCAATGTCCTGCCCACATAGAGGAGTTCACGATCGAGGGCGCCGTTGAGGATGACGCGGCGGGCATTGCGGACGATGTCGCCGATCGTGCGGGACACATGCGATGCAGCCGCATTGGTCGCATCGGCATGCACACGGTGGCGTGCCGCACCCATCCAGGTCGCCCCGAGGAATCCCAGAAGCGTAAGCCCAAGGATAAGGACATAGCGCGGTTCGATCAGGCTGGCGATCACCGCGAGACTGGCGAGAGCCTGCAGGAAGACGGGTCCCAGCCGCCAGATCAATCCTTCCACGACCAGCGTCAGGCTATAGGGCAATCGCTCCAGCATGCCAGGAACGCGTCCGCTCCGGCTGTCGCGCGCCGCGGTGATTTGAGGCAGGGCGGCGGCAAGCGCATGGGTGGCGAGGCGTCGGCCCAGTGCATCGACCATAATCGCGGTACAGGAAAGCCTGGCCGTTTCCAGGATGGAGGCACCCGCCCAGCATCCCACGAACAGCAGGATGTACAACAACAATTGCACAGGCGGTCCCACTGGTCCCGCCAGCGTGTCGATCAGCAGCTTGAGCGCATAGGGTCCGGCAACGCCCATCGCGATCACAAGGGCTTCAAGAGCAAAAGCCTCTATCAGGCTTCGCCTGGCGCCGAGGTCCGCCGACAGCATCAGCCGGATCAGCTGGACCAATATACCGAACGTCGTCACTGTATGGACCTCCTGGCGATCAATGGATGAGCCAGAAGGAGGATTTGGAACGCGGCCTCTATCCTAGCGTCAAATCCGGGCGTTGCGAAGCCGGGATCGCGAGACGCAAGGAAAGGGAAGGGAGGGGCGGGAATGTGACGGGAGACGTGGATCGTCCCGTCCTTCCTCACTCTCAAGGAGATGGTTCCCATGGCGACCCTTGCCCGCATGAACGAAGCGCCCCCTGTATCCGCCCCCTATCGCATCGATGTCTCGCGCGGCCGAATGAGCAGCCGCGTATCGTCGGAATGGTTTTCACGCCCCGACGATGAGAAGTATCTTTCGCTGACCAGCCTCTATGATGCTGTGCGCGGCCGCGCGGACCGGGCGACCACGCGCATCGTCGAAAGCCGCGCGATCCGGGTCGAGGCGAAAAGCGACAATCCCGAACGCCTGATGCTGATGGCGCCCGGCGATGATCGCCCGCTGGCGCCGACCAACTGGTCCTTCGGCCAGGTGGCGAGCCTGGTTGGAGCGCCGGCTTCCTATCTGCGCCAGCTTCCGGCCGCCCTTGCGGGCATCAACCTGCAGCACGGGCTCATGACCCACCGCGGGGAGCAGGTCAAACTGCTGCAGACGGACAATGGCAGGACCGAACTGCGGGCTGCAACCGGTTCCGAATATGGTCGCATTTTCGACTGGGAGCTGGTCCAGGCGGTGATGGCCTTCGCCGGTGATGGCGTCGGCGATACGCGATGGAAGGTCCCGGGTACCATCCAGTGGGGCAGTATGACCTACAACCCTCATGTGGATATCACCAGGGAGACGACGACACTTTACGCCTCGGACAGAGATATTTTCCTGTTCCTCGTCGATGATACCCATCCGATCGAGGCAGGAAAACTGCCAAATGGTGATCCAGACCTGTATTTCCGCGGCTTCTATGCCTGGAATAGCGAGGTCGGCTCGAAAACCCTCGGCATCGCAACCTTTTACCTCCGAGGCGTTTGCGCGAACAGATGCCTTTGGGGTGTCGAGAATTTCGAGGAGGTCAACATCCGCCACTCGAAATTCGCCGGCGCCCGTTTTGCTCATCAGGCGGCACCCGCACTCGAGCATTTTGCGAACTCCTCGCCGTCGCATTTCATCTCCGGCATCAAGGCGGCGCGCGAACGGATCGTCGCGCGCAAGGAGGAAGATCGCGAACCTTTCCTGCGCAGGCGCGGTTTCTCCAAAGCGGAAACCACAAAGATCATCCAGACCGTGCTTGCCGAGGAAGGCCGGCCGCCTGAATCCATCTATGATTTCGTGCAGGGCATAACCGCGCTTGCCCGGACAAAGCCCCATCAGGACAGCCGCCTCGAACTGGAAACCAAGGCCCGAAAGCTCCTCGAACAGGCGCTCTGACGTCCGACCTCCTTTCGCTTCTCCCCTTTCCGGTCCGGCATCCTGGTCCCGTGCCAGGATGCCCTTTCTCATGAAAGGATGCTCTCATGCGTCCCCACAAATCTGCTCCCTTCCAGGAGTTTACCGTCGACGTAGCCTTTTTCAGCGGGTCGGACCCTTTCGCCACCGAGACATATCGGATTCCGGCCGCGACATGGTTCAGTGCGCAGCAGCAGGCGCTGCATATGTCGGTGAACAGCGTCTACGACAATGCGCGCATTCCCGATCTGCGTCGCACTGCCACCGTCCGGCCCGCCTGACGCGGGTCTGCGATCACGCCGAAAAGCCAGCCACTGCGCCGTATCATGCGTCGCAGTGGCCGGTCCCGATCAGGGGAATCATCATGCAGGAACCCGACGATCGCATGTGGCGTGCGCTGCTCGATTTCCGCGCGCGCCATGGCAGGCGCTGGAAAGACGCGCTCAATCTCAAATGGATGAACGGCGACGACGAGCGTGAGCCAGATAGCGCATCGCTTCGTACGATCCGCAATCATTTCGGGCCATCCTGGTTCTGGAACCTGCCGAAGCTTCGCCTCGACGATGCGGCGCGGCGTCTCGCCAATCTGGAAAAGCTTCCAGACATGTGCGCCTGCCCACATCCGGACACCGGTAAGACTATCATCATCAAGCGCGGCGAGACCGGATATTGGCCGATGTCCTCGCTCATCGCCGTCGATGCGTTCAACGCCAGTTTCAACGTAACGCCCGCCGCGATCGCAGCCATGCAGGCCGGCGCCATGTTCGGATGGCATGTTGGGGCGGCCGATCCCGATCGCTATGACGCGGCCGGCCACAGCTGCCATGACTGAAGCCTCGACAGCCTTCGATCCCGCCGATGCGCGATGCTGGATCGCGCGGGGTCGCCCTGAGCATCATGCAGAGCAACTGGCTCGCGCCTGGGCTGACTTCCCGGATCTTCCAAATGAGGCGCCA